>JBKPQM010000163.1:0-9597 GCA_046734095.1 Actinomycetota bacterium
GGCCGGGGGAGCCGCCGCGTCGCGATCGGGCGATCCGCCGACCAGGACGGCGATGACGACGATCGCCGCTGCTGCGGCGGTGGCCACGCCCGCGGTGGTCACGACACGCCGACGCGCCGGGTCCGCAGCGATGAGCTTCCGATCGGGGACGTCTGCGATGGGTCGCACCGTCGGGCGCGGCCTGAACAGCACGCCCGGGCGCCAGGGCCGGGTGCCGGCCACCCGCCGGACCGGACGAGACCTGGGGCGTGGGCGCCGGGCAAGCGCATCGGCAACGGCGCTGTGTCGAGCCATGCGACACCGCGGTGCTCTGGCCGGATGGTTAGTTGTCCTGCGCACGACGCGCCCCCCGCGACAACTCAAACGCTTTGTGCCCGAACTATACGCGCCGCCTGCGGCATCGAGGCGGCCGCGCCGCCGTCCGAATCCGCTCAGGCGCCGCTCCCGTACGGACGGGTGATGATCTCGAGGACGTGTCCGTCGGGATCGTTCCAGTAGACCCCGCGACCGCCGTCGTTCGTGTTGATCTCACCGGGCTGGGTGTGGTGCGGGTCGGCCCAGTACGGCAGGCCGCGCTCACGAATGCGTCCGAAGATCGTGTCGAAGTCGGGTTCGCCGACCAGGAACGCGTAGTGCTGAGGCTTGGGGTCGCGGATCTGGAGGTAGTCGAGCGAGACATCGTTGTCGACCTGCACGACCAGGAACGGCCCGAACGGCGTCGGCGCCGCGAGGCCGAGGATGTCGGCGAGGAATGCCGCCGAAGCCTGTTTGTCGCGCGCATGGACGATGGTGTGATTCAGCGCAACGCTCATGTCGCCTAGTCTCCCGCGGTTGTCGGCGGGCGGAAGGGGCCGATCGGGCTGAGTTGCATGCCGGCGAGCTGCCACCCGTCGTCCGAGCGGACCGCGATCTGGGTGACTCGGAACTGGCCGTCCGACGCAGCGCCGCGGTACGTCGCTCGCTGCGTCTGCCGCCCGACGGCCACAGCCGCCGGACCGTAGTCGCGTACCTCGACCTCGTCCCATTCCAGCGACGACGTGACGAAGTCGCCGCTGCGGTAGCGATCCAGCCACTGCTCGCGGGTCAGGACGAAGCCCAGCGGACCGACCAGGGTGAAGTCGGCAACGCTTAGCGCAGCGAGCGCGTCGGCGTCGCCCCGTAGCTCGGCGTCGACCCATCGCCGGCCTAGCTCGCGGATCTCGGTAGTGGTGTCACTCATGACTGCCTCCTTTCTCTGGCCTTACTTGGCGACATGCTGTGCCGGACGACGCTCCGGCACGCGACCGGGCGCGCCGCCCAACGGGTACTCGCGCAGGAAGAGCACGACGAAAAATCCGAGCGCGGCGACGGGGGCTGCGGTGAGGAATACGGCGTGCAGCGCATCGGCGACCGAGAGCGAGATGCCGTGCTGCACCGCGGCGGGTAGCGCCCGAATCCGGTCGGGGCTGGCTTGGATTCCGTGGGCGTCCACCCCGGCCGCCCCACCCGGCACGTCCCGAGGCAGCCGGTGCCGGAGCCCAGCAGCGAACACGGCGCCGTAGATCGCGACGCCGAGCGAACCGCCCAGCGCGCGGAACAGGTTCACCGACGCGGTGGCCGTGCCGATCTCGCGGCGGTCGACTGCGTTCTGGATCGCCACGACGAGGACCTGGGTGGTCAGACCGAAGCCGAGACCGAAGATCACCAAGTAGGCGACGGCCGGCCCGCGCCCACTGTCCACAGTGGACAGGAAGCCCAGACCAACGCACATGATCGCGAAACCGACGACCGGGAAGATCTTGTACCGGCCGGTGCGAGTCATGATGCGCCCGGACATGATCGTGCTGGCCGTACTGGCAAGCAGCATCGGGATCAACAACAGGCCGGACGTCGTCGCCGTCGCGCCGGTCACGAGCTGGAAGAACAGCGGCATGAACACGATCGCGGCGAACAGCGACAGCGTCGCGAGGAACGCCCCGACGCTGACAACGACGAATACGCGATCGCGGAACAACCGAGGTGGAAGTACCGGGTCGGCGGCGCGCCGTTCCTGCCAGATGAATCCGGCCACCAGCACCAGCGCCGCTGTGGCCAGACCGAGGATCTCCGCGGAGCCCCAGGCGTAACCATCGCCGACCCAGACGGTGACGAGCAGGACGGCACTCACGGCCCCGGCGAGCATGGTCGCTCCGAGGTAGTCGACCCGGGCCGCACGTCCCGCCGGCGCCGTCGGTTGGCGGCGTAAGAGCACGAGCGCGGCCGCCCCGATCGGAACGTTGATGTAGAAGACCCAGCGCCAGGACACGTGGTCGACGAAGACTCCGCCGAGCAGCGGGCCGGCGACGCTGGCCAGCACGAACACGGACTGGATGTAGCCCTGGTAGCGGCCGCGCTCGCGGGGCGGAATGAGGTCGCCCACCGTGGCCATCGCCAGGGTCATGAGTCCGCCAGCACCGATCCCCTGGGCCGCGCGGAATGCGATCAGCTCGGCGAGGTTCTGGGCGACGCCACACAGCGCCGACCCGACTAGGAACGTCGCGATGGCGGCGCGCAGCAGGCCCCGGCGTCCGAACTGGTCGCTGAGCTTGCCCCAGATCGGCGTCGTCGCGGCGGCGGCCAGGACGTACACCGTGACCACCCAGGTGAGCTGGCTCAGCCCGCCCAGATCGCCGGAGATCGTGGGGAGTGCTGTCGCTGTGATCGTCTGATCAAGAGCCGCGATGAACATCGCCAGAAGAAGTCCGGCGAAGACGACGAGGGTGTCGCGGCGGCCCAGCGGTGATTGCTTAACCGGCGCTGCGGTCGGGGCTGTCATATCGACCTCCTCGATTACCGAACGACTATCCGGAGGAAGCTCCTCCGATTAGGAATGTCGCTCACGCTAGCACTATGCGGAGAAGATGTCTCCAGATAATCCGGAGAAATTTTCTCCGGATATCTGTTACCGTGGCGGACGTGGCCGAGGCCAACGGTGTGCGCCCGCTGCGAGCCGACGCGCAGCTCAACCGCAGCCGCATCCTGGACGCCGCGCGCGACGCGTTCGTCGAGCGCGGTCCGTCTGTGCCCTTGGACGACATCGCGCGTCGCGCCGGCACCGGTATCGCGACGCTGTATCGCCGCTTTCCCGACCGACAAGCGCTGATGCGGGCGGTGGTGCTCGAGGCATTGGCGCGTACGGCCGAGGCGGCGCGGCGGGCGGCGGACGACGAGTCAGATCCGTTCGCGGCGCTCGTGCGCTACATGCACAGCGCGTTGGACATCCGCACCGGCGCGGTCATTCCGGCATTGCTCGACGAGATCCCGATCGACGACGAAGAGATGATCCGGGCGCGCACGGAAGGAAGCGACACGCTGCAGGGCATCATCGACGCGGCCCACCGTGCAGGCACGCTGCGTCGTGACGTCACGTTCGGCGACATCGGGCTGCTGATCGTGCGGATGTCGCGGCCGTTGCCCGGATCTTTTCCGCCGGATCTGAACGCGAGCCTGGGCCACCGCCACCTCGACCTGATCATCAACGGGCTGCGGAGCCGGCCAGGTCGACCGGCCAAGATCGGCGGCCCGGCCATGTCGCTCGGCGACCTGCAGCGACTGTCGCCCACGTCACGCCGCCGGGTGTCACGCACGAAGTAGGTGCTCCGTCTACGGATCGACCCCCGTAGAAGGAGTACGCCATGAGAATCTTCGTCGCCGGTGGGACCGGCGCGCTCGGCCGCCATTTGCTGCCGCAACTCGTCGCCGCTGGGCATGACGTCACCGCGATGACCCGCTCGGAGGCCAAGAGCGTGGCAGTGCGCGCGCGCGGCGCTGGGCCGATCGTCGCTGACGCTCTCGACCGCGACTCGGTGGTGCGCGCCGTCCGCCGAGCGCAACCGGATGTGGTGATCCATCAGCTCACCAGCCTGGCCAACATCAAGAACTTTCGGCAGTTCGACAAGGAGTTCGCGCTCACCAACCGGCTGCGCACCGACGGCACCGACAACCTGCTCGCCGCGGCCGAAGACGCAGGCGCGCGCCGGTTCATTGCGCAGAGCTTCGCGGGCTGGCCAGGCGCGCGCACCGGCGGTCGCATCAAGACCGAGCAAGATCCACTCGATCCGAACCCGCCGGCTCACCAGCGTCGCTCGCTCGCGGCCATCCAGCACCTCGAGCGGGAGGTCGCCGCTGCCGATCTTGAGGGAATTGTTCTGCGCTACGGCGGTTTCTACGGCCCGGGCAGCAACATGACCCGTACCGGCGACATCGCAGAACTAGTGCGTAAGCGCCGATTCCCCATCGTCGGCGACGGCCGCGGAGTCTGGTCGTTCTGCCATCTCGAGGACGCGGCGGCGGCGACCGTGGCGGCCGTCGATCAGGGCGCACCGGGCATCTACAACGTGTGTGACGACGAACCGGTCGAAATCCGCACCTGGCTGCCGGCGTACGCGCGGGCGGTCGGTGCCCCACCGCCACGACACGTCCCGACGTGGCTGGGCCGACTGCTCGCCGGGGAGGTCGTCGTGTCGATGATGACCCAAATCCGGGGGACGTCGAATGCCAAGGCGAAGGCGGCCTTCGACTGGAAGCCGCAGTACCCGTCCTACCGCGAGGGCTTCGACACCGGCGTGGGATGAGCGCCGCGAAAAGCCGCCCGATGCGGCGAACAGGCGGGTTAGGTTGGTTTCGTGACCGCGCTGGAGGCGTTGTATCGCGAACTGCGCCCGTACGCGTTCGCCATCGCCTACCGGATGTTGGGTAGCGTCAGCGAGGCCGAGGACGTCGTACAGGACGCGTTCGTGCGGCTGAGCACCGCGGATCCGGATGACATCGTGTCGCCCAAGGCCTACCTGGCGACAGTGACGACGCGCCTCGCCATCGACGCGCTGCGATCGGCCCGGGCGCGACGGGAGAGCTATGACGGCCCGTGGCTGCCCGAGCCATTGTTTAACCGATCCGGCCGCCGGCCCGGCCGCGACGGCGGAAACCGTCGAGTCGCTGTCGATGGCGTTTCTCGTGGTCCTCGAGACACTGTCGCCGGTCGAGCGGGCGGTGTTCCTGCTGCGCGACGTGTTCGGATACGAGTACGCCGAGATCGCCTCGATCGTCGGCAAGAGCGAGGCGAACTGCCGCCAGCTCGCAACCCGAGCCCGGCGGCGCGTCGAGGCGAGACGGCCGCGGTTCGACGCATCCGGGCCGGACCGCGACAAGCTCGCCGAGCGCTTCTTCGCGGCTTCCATGGGTGGCGACATGGACGGCCTGGTGTCGCTACTCGCCGAGGACGCCGCGTTCTACGGCGATGGCGGTGAGAAGGGCACCGGCGTCAGGGTCCCGATCTTCGGGCGGGAGGCCGTGGTCCGTGTGCTGCTCGGACTGTTCCGACGCGGACGCACGCTCGGCGTGCAGATGCGCCCCACCGACGTGAACGGTGCCCCCGGGGCGATGTTCTTCGACCGCGACGGCGCGCTGATCAACGTGGTCAGCCTCGACATCGCGCACGATGCGGTACGGGCAGTCCGGGCCGTCGTCAACCCCGACAAGCTCGGCCATCTCGGCCCGCTGTCGGGCATCGGCCGGCAGGGAACCAACTGACCTGACCGCGCCGAATTGTCCTGACGCCTCCACCACTCGCTTCGCTCGAGTGAATCCGTCAGGTCACGGCAAGCGCCTTAGGCGCGCCGGGCGCGGGCTCTTCGCGCGAGCGCTCATCGCTTGAGCGCTCATCGCGCGCTACGGGCCTGCTTGATGAGTGACGTACCGAAGTCCCACATCAGTCCGTGGCCCCGGTGCGCCTCGTCCATGACGTCCGCGAATGCCGTCACGAACCGCTCGACCTCCGGCTCGCCGATGTTCAGCGGCGGGATCAGCTTGATCACCTCGAGGTGATCGCCCGACACCTGGGTCAGGATTCGGTGCCGGTGGAACAGCGCATGGACGACGGTCTGGGCGAACAGGCCCTTGCGCGCGGCCTGCAAGGCCGTCCAGGCCGGGCGCAGCTTCCACGAGGACGGCCGCCCGAACTCGATGCCGATCATCAGCCCACGCCCCCGGACGTCGGCCATCAGCTCGTAGCGCTCGACCAGCTCGGCGAGCCGAGTCTGCAGCAGTTCGCCGACCTTGCGGGCGTTCTCGACGATGCCTTCCACCTCGACCACGTGCAGCGTCGCCAGCCCGGCAGCCATCGCCTGAGCGTTCGAGCCGAAGGTGGAGTCGTGGACGAGGACGCGGTCGATGGACGAGTAGACCTTCTGAAAGATCTCGTCACGGGCCAGCGTCGCGCCAACGGGGACGTAGCCGCCGGATAGCGCCTTCGCGGTCACCACGATGTCGGGTTGGACATCGTCGTAGTGGTAACTCCAGAACTCGCCCGTGCGGCCGATGCCGCTTTGGACCTCGTCGGCGATGAGCAGGGCTTTGTGCTCGTGCAGCAGGTGGGCCGCCTCGGCCAGGAATCGCGGGGGCACGATGGCGACGCCCTTGCCCTGTACCGGCTCGACGATAAGGCCCGCGACGTCGCCGTGGCGGAGCTCGCGGCGCAGCGCGTCCAGGTCGCCGAACGGGATCGCGCTGTCGGGCAGCAGCGGGTCGAAGCCTTTGCGGAATTCAGCGGCGCCATTGACCGACAGTGAGCCCGTGGTGAGGCCGTGGAATGCGTGCTCGCAGTACAGGATTCGCTGGCGCCGAGTAGCGAAGCGAGCGAACTTCAGCCCGGCCTCGACGGCCTCCGTACCGCTGTTGCCGAAGTACACGCGGTCGAGGTGCGGCGTCTTGGCCAGCAACTTCTCGGCAAGCAGCCCGGCGAGGGGCGGTGCGTCGAACTGGGTGAGGTCGGCGAGACCGAGGTCGACGACATCGTGGACGGCCTGGCGGATCACCGGGTGGTGGCGGCCGAGCGCGAAGACGCCGAACCCGGCCAGCATGTCGAGGTAGTCGTTACCGGCATCGTCGTACAGATAGGCACCCTCAGCCCGGGTGTACACCTTGTCGAATCCGATGGTGTGCAACATGCGACTGAGCTGCGGGTTCACGTAGCGCGCCTGCAGGTCGTACCGCTCGTTGCCGCGCTGCTCGATCAGTGCGGCCAGATCAAAGGACGCCACGCGCGAAGGTTAGCCGATCGTCATGTCGATCGGCCGGGCGGTCACAAACTTGGAACAGGCTGGGAATAGTCTTGCGCCGAAAGGGCTTCTTGTGGCGTCATGTCGGGACGGCGGCTCAGCGAGGAGAGGTGGATGACAGCGGACCTGTCGCAGGGTGCCGTCCTCGAACGTCTGGCCGCCGCTTCTGCCGCTCAGGCCGGCGGCGAGAACTTTCCGGTCGCGTTACGCGTCCTCCCGAAGGACCCGCGCGACAAGCTCATGCGCGCTTATGCCTTCGCCCGGTTCGTCGACGACGTGGGCGATGAGGCGCCGGGCGACCGGATCGCCCTGCTCGATGTGATCGACGCGGATGTGCGTGCGGTGCCCTCCGGCGCCGCGGCGCTGCCCGTTGTGCGCGCGCTCCGTCCGCTCGTCGACATCGGCACGCCGCTCGAACCGTTCCTCGATCTCATCGAGGCCAACCGCATCGACCAGCGGGCGAGCCGCTACGAAAGCTTCGCCGACCTGTTGCACTACTGCGACTACTCGGCGGCGCCGGTCGGTCGCATCGTGCTGTACATCGCGGGGGCGGCAACCGAGCAGAACATCGCCGACTCAGACGCGGTGTGCAACGCGCTGCAGGTGCTCGAACACTGCCAGGATGTCGGCGAGGACGCTCGCGCCGGGCGCGTCTACATTCCCGGCATCGAACTCGTCGACGCGTTGGCGCGCTCGACGAGCCCACGCGTGCGCGACGCGGTTGCCACGCACGTCGCCCTGGCACAGGGCATGATGTCGTCCGGACGCGCCCTGGTTCGCCGCCTTCGGGGTTGGTCCCGGGTCGCCGTCGCCGGCTTCGTCGGCGGCGGGCTGGCTACCGCAGCCGCATTGCGACGGGCTGACTACGACGTCCTCGCCCGCCGGGTCCGGCCGCGAAAGGGACGTACTGCCCGCGAAGCCGCCCGCCTCTGGATGCCGATCTCATGAGAGACGCTTGCGGAGCGAATCGGGTATGCGCGCCAGTGGCGCGCTCGGGCCGACGACCCGCCCGCGGGGGCGGGAAGGAGGCCCGATTGTGAGCGACGTCGACGAGGCGTATGACATCTGCGAGCGGATCACCCGGGAGCAGGCGCGCAACTTCTCGTGGGGCATCCGGCTGTTGCCGACGTCGAAGCGGCAAGCGCTCTCAGCGGTGTACGCCGTAGCCCGGCGTATCGACGATATCGGCGACGGCGACCTGCCGGCCGACGAGAAGCTGCGCCAACTCGCGGCCGCCCGCGAAGCGGCGACCAACCCGGCGGCTTTCGCCGACGACCCCGTGTACCTGGCTCTGGACGATGCCGCTGGACGCTTGCCGATTCCACTTGCCGCGTTCGGGGAGCTGGTCGACGGCTGCGAGATGGACGTGACGGAGCGTAGCTACGACGACCTCGACCAGCTCGTCGAGTACTGCCGCTGCGTGGCCGGCTCAATCGGCCGGCTGTCGCTCGGGGTGTTCGACCCGGGACGTGATCGGGCTCGGGCCAGCGAATTGGCAGATGCGCTCGGCGTGGCACTGCAGCTGACGAACATCCTGCGCGACATCCGCGAAGATCTCGGCAACGGGCGCACGTACCTGCCCAAGCGCGACCTCGACCTGTTCGGCCTCTCGCTGACCGCGTTGCCCGATGGCACGCTCGATCCGCAGGATGGCCGCCTCGCCGAGCTCGTCCGGTTCGAGGCGGCCCGCGCCTGGGGCTGGTACGACCGCGGCCTGCGACTATTGCCGCTGCTCGACTGGCGCAGCACAGCCTGCTGTGCCGCGATGGCCGGCATCTACCGCGAGTTGCTCGGCCGGATCGCCGCCGACCCGTCGATCGTGATGCACGGACGGGCGTCGCTCTCCGCCCGGGACAAGCTGCGAGTCGCCGCCCGCTCGCTGGCTCGGGGCGCTGCATGACCGATGTCGTCGTCGGCGGAGGGCTCGCCGGCATAACCGCCGCGTTGCGTCTGGCCGATGCCGGACGTTCCGTCGTGCTGCTCGAAGGCCGGCCTCGTCTCGGCGGCGCGGCCTTCTCGTTCAAGCGCGGTGATCTGTCGATCGACAACGGCCAGCACGTGTTCCTGCGGTGCTGCGACGCGTACCGCTGGCTATTGCGGCGCCTCGACGCTGAGGCCGACGTACGCCTGCAGCCACGGCTGAACATCCCGGTGCTGCGGGCGGACGGCCGACGGGCGCGGCTCTCACGCCTACCTGGCGTCCCGGCCCCGGCACACCTCACCGGTGCCCTCGCGCGATACGCTTTGCTGCGCCCGGCCGACCGGCTCCGGGCCGTCCGCGGCGCGCTTGCGCTGAAGCGTCTGGACCCCACGGATCCGGCACTCGACGCCCGTACCCTCGGCGACTTCCTGCGCCAACACGGCCAGCACGACGCGATCACCCAGGCGCTATGGGGCATCGTCGCTATCGCGACGCTGAACCTCGACCCGGACGAGGCATCGCTGGCCTTGGCGGCCAAGGTGTTCCGCACCGGATTGCTCGACCACGCCGAGGCTGCCGATGTCGGCTACGCCGGCGTGCCGC
>JBKPQM010000164.1:0-7716 GCA_046734095.1 Actinomycetota bacterium
GCCTCGACGCGACCGGGCGTGATGCCGACGATGCGCGCCTTGCCGTGCACGGACGTTGTCAGCACGCCGGCCTGAGATCCGGTGAACGACTGCGCGGTGTAGCCCAGCGAGTTGATCGCCATGGCCAGCAGCGCCATCGAAATGCGCTCGCCCGCGGTGAGCAGCATGTCGAATTCCCGCCCGGACGGTACCGGTACGATCTGTTCGGCCAGCTCGATCAGCTCGTCGGTGGTGTCGCCCATCGCCGACACGACCACCACGACGTCGTGGCCTTCGCGCCGCGTGGCGACGATGCGCTCGGCTACCCGCTTGATTCGCTCAGCGTCCGCCACAGACGAGCCACCGTACTTCTGCACTACCAGAGCCACGGGTTGACACGATACCGGCGCACCCTCAACGGGTTAGCCGGCGCTCGGGCTACGCAGTGGCGGCGAAGGCGGCGTCCAGGATGTCGAGTCCTTCGTTGAGCAGGGCCTCGCTGATAACCAGCGGCGGCAGGAAGCGCAGCACGTTGCCGTAGGTGCCGGCGGTCAGCGTGACGAGTCCCTCGCGGTGGCAGGCTGACGACACGGCGGCGGTGAGCACCGCGTCGGGGGCCTTGCCCGGACCGACCAGCTCGATCGCGAGCATGGCGCCGCGGCCGCGCACGTCGCCCACCGCCTCGTACTTGTCGGCCAGCCCCGAAAGCCGTGGCTTCATGATCGACTCGATGCGCCGCGCGGCGCCGACCAGGTCGTCGGCCGCCATGGTCTCGATCGCGGCCAGCGCGGCCGCGCAGGCGACCGGGTTGCCGCCGTACGTGCCGCCCAGTCCGCCCACGTGGACAGCGTCCATGATCTCCGCGCGCCCGGTGACGCCGGCCAGCGGCAGCCCGCCCGCGATGCCCTTGCCGGTGGTGATCAGATCGGGCTCGACGTCCTCGTACGTGCACGCGAACCAGTCGCCGGTACGGCACAAGCCGGTCTGGATCTCGTCCGCGATGAACAAGATGTCGTTGTTGCGGCACCAGTCGGCCACCCGGCGGACGAATCCGGGCGCCGGTACGACGAAGCCGCCTTCACCCTGGATCGGCTCGAGGATCACCGCCGCGGTGTTCGCCTCGCCGACCTGGGTGTGCACGTGGTCGACGAACACCGCGAACGCCTCGTCCGCACAATGCTCCGTGGGCCAGCGGAACGGGTAGGCCATCGGCGTCCGGTAGATCTCGCCGGCGAACGGTCCGAACCGGTGCTTGTACGGCATGTTCTTCGCGGTGAGCGACATGGTGAGGTTCGTCCGGCCGTGATATGCGTGATCGAACGCGATGATTGCGGCGCGTCCCGTGTACGAGCGGGCGATCTTGACCGCGTTCTCGACGGCCTCCGCGCCGGAGTTGAACAAGGCGCTTCGCTTCTCGAACGATCCCGGCGTCAGCGCGTTCAACTTCTCGCAGACGGCGACGTACTCCTCGTACGGCGTGATCATGAAGCAGGTGTGGGTGAACTCGTCGACCTGCTGCTGTACGGCGGACACGACCCGCGGCGCCGAGTTGCCCACTGACGTGACAGCGATACCGGAGCCGAAGTCGATCAGCTGGTTGCCGTCGGCGTCGACCAGGATGCCGCCCCCGGCCCGCTCGACATAGATGGGCAGGGTCGTGCCGACCCCGGGGGCGACGGCCACCGACTTGCGGGCGTGCAATTCGATCGAGCGCGGCCCGGGGATCTCGGTGCGCAGCAACCGCTGCTGGGGCACGTTCATGGCCAACCTCCGGTTCGGGTCAGGTTTGCGTCTCGATCACCGCAATCGTGTCGCCCTCGGTGACGACATCGCCCGGCGCGACGGCCACCTCGACGACGGCCCCGGCCACCTCGGCGAGCACCGGGATCTCCATCTTCATCGACTCCAGGATCACGAGTGTCGTCGTCGGCTCGACCTCGTCGCCGGCCACGACTGCCACCTGCGCGACATTGCCGACCAGTTCGGCCGCCACGGTGTGTTTCACCGCATCATCATGAGGCATCAGTAGTCGATGTTGTGCATGACGTGCTTGATGCGGGTGTAGTCCTCCAGCCCGTAGACCGACAGATCCTTGCCGTACCCCGAGTGCTTGAAGCCGCCGTGCGGCATCTCGGCGACGAGCGGGATGTGGCAGTTCACCCAGACGCAGCCGAAGTCCAGCCGCCTCGACACGCGCATCGCCCGGCCGTGGTCACGCGTCCACACGCTGGATGCGAGTCCGTACTCGACGCCGTTGGCCCAGCGCACTGCTTCGTCCTCGTCAGTGAACGGCTGCACGGTGATGACCGGGCCGAAGATCTCCTGCTGGGACGCCTCGTCGTCCTGCTCCAGGCCAGCGACCACCGTGGGCGCCCAGAAGTAGCCGCGATCGCCCTCGCGGGACCCACCCGCCAGCACGCGGGCGTGGTCGGGCAGTCGGCCGACGAAGCCGGCGACCCGGTCCAGCTGCCCGGCGTTGTTCAGCGGCCCGTAGAGCGCGTCGGTGTCGGACGGCGGTCCGGTGCGCGTGCCGCGCGCCTGCTCGGCCAGCGCGTCGGCGAACTCGTCGGCGATCCGCGGCGCGGCGAGCACGCGAGTGGCCGCCGTGCAGTCCTGCCCCGCGTTGAAGTAGCCGGCGACGGCGATGTCCTCGGCCGCCTGGCCCAGGTCGGCGTCGTCGAAGACGATCACCGGCGCCTTGCCGCCCAGTTCGAGGTGCACCCTCTTGAGGTCGGCGGCCGCTGCCTCGGCGACCTGCATGCCGGCGCGCGGAGATCCCGTGATCGACACCATGGCCGGCGTCTTGTGCGCGACGATCGCCCGGCCGGTATCACGGTCACCGCAGACGACGTTCAGCACGCCGGACGGCAGGAACTCGGCGGCGATCTCGGCCATCATGACCGTCGTCACGGGCGTCGTGTCCGACGGCTTGAGGACGACGGCGTTCCCGGCCGCGATGGCCGGGGCGAGCTTCCAGATCGCCATCATCATCGGGTAGTTCCACGGAGTGACCTGCCCGACGACGCCCACCGGCTCGCGCCGCACGTAGGACGTGAAGCCCTTCATGTACTCGCCGGCGCTGCGTCCCTCGAGCAGCCGGGCCGCCCCGGCAAAGAACCGCACCTGGTCGACCATCGGCGGGATCTCCTCGTCCAAGGTGAGCTGGACGGGCTTGCCGGTGTTCTGCGACTCGGCGGCCACCAGATCGTCGGCCCGCGCCTCGAGCGCGTCGGCGAACCGCTCGAGGGCCCGCTGCCGCTCGCTCGGCGTCGCGTCGCGCCACGTCTCGAACGCGGTGGCCGCCGCGGCGAAGGCCCGGTCGACATCCTCGGCCGAGGACACCGGCGCGGTGCCGAACACCTCGCCGGTGGACGGATCGACCAGATCGGCCCGCCGCCCGTCCGCGGAATCAACCAGCTTGCCGTCGATGAAGTTCTGGATCACTCGCGAATCCGTCATGCGACGAACGCTACCGGCGCCCTATCACCGACTCAACGACGGAATTCGTCGTCGCGCCCGCCGAGACAACGTTGCCGCCCCGGCCGACGTTACTAGGGCATGAGCGTCCTCGCTCGGCCGGTCGCGGCCACTGTCATCGCCGCGGTCGGGTTGATCGCTTGCGCCAGCCGCGGTGCCGGGCCTGGACGCCCCCCACTGACCTCCGCGCCGCCATCTGGTGGCACGGATGCCGCCTCCCCCGTGCTGCGCGACGGCGACACCGCCCAGGCCGCCGGCATCGTCGTCGCTCGGTCCGGCCAGCCAACCGAGTTCTGCCCGGACATGCCCCAGCCCGTCGCCGCGCTGGGCCCGACGCGGCCCGCCGCCCCGAGAGGCCTGCCGCCGTGCAACGGCTTGGGGATCACCGTAGTTGGCGTCGACCTCAGCCGGCTGGCCGATCGGTACACCAGCGCCGGCACGACGACCGGACAGGCGACGCTGCGCGGCGTTTACCGAGGCGGCGTCATGCGCGTGACCGCCCAGAGCGCACCTCCGGTCCCCTCCGGCGGGCCAGACCTACCGGCGTTCCTGCGCGAACCCCCGTGCGCACCGCCCACGGGCGGCTGGCGCGGCCCGATCGATACGAACGCGGTCAGGGCCTATGTGGACCAGCACCCGGATCGGTTCAACGGGCTGGGCGTGACTCGCCCCAAGAACCGTCCAGCGACCGAGGTGACCGTCGTCGGGGTCGCCGCGTCCCAGGCCGAACTGCGCCAGCGGTTCGGCGCCAACATCTGCGCTGTGGCCGTGGAGTACGCGGCGACGGCGCAGCGCCGGACCGAGCAAGCCGTTCTGCCCCTGATGCACGATCGGGCGAACGGCATCTGGGCCGTGCTAGGAGGCCCGGGGCAGTTCCAGCGGGTGACGATCGAGCTCACGGTGCTCTCCCCGGTGCTCTATACGAAGCTCGCCGCGATCGGCTTGGCCGACCTCGAGGTCGAGCCGTGGCTCAAGCCGGTGGGCTGAGCCGCCCCCGGGTGGCCGCGCCGGGCGGGGTCGGATAGGCTCGCACCGTCATGATTCGCGGCCTGCTTCTTCGCAGCCGCGGCGAGGCCCGGTAACTCCGACCGGTCGGCCCCTCGTCGCGGGCCGTTCTGCTGCCGACCGACCCATCCCGTCCGGAAGAGACAGCAGCAGATGAACCACCCCGCACCGCAACGCCCGTCCGGCCTGCCCTGCCACCGCTACCGCCCGTTCCCGCCGGTCGACCTTCCCAGTCGCACCTGGCCCAGCCGCACCATGGCCACGGCGCCGCGCTGGCTGTCCACCGACCTGCGCGACGGCAACCAGGCGCTGATCGACCCGATGAACTCCGAGCGCAAGCACGCCATGTTCGACCTGCTCGTCCGTATGGGCTACAAGGAGATCGAGGTCGGCTTCCCTGCGGCGAGCCAGACGGACTTCGAGTTCGTCCGTCAGCTGATCGAGAGCGGCAAGGTACCCGATGACGTCCGCATCTCGGTGCTGACCCAGGCGCGCGAGGAGCTGATCGAGCGAACCGTCCAGTCACTCGTGGGCGCGGAGAATCCTACAGTCCATATGTATAACGCCGCAGCGCCCTTGTTCCGCAAAGTTGTCTTCGGTTTCCCCGGCGACGGCCGGGCCGAGTGCAAGGCCGTTGCCGTCGAGGGCATCCAGCACATCATGAAGTTCGCCGACTACTACCTGCCGGGCGCCAGCTTCGGGCTGGAGTACTCACCCGAGATCTTCATGGACACCGAGCTCGACTTCTCGCTCGAGATCTGTGAGGCCGTCATGGACGTATGGCAGCCGGACGCCAACCGCGAGATCATCATCAACCTGCCGTGCACCGTCGAGCGCTCGACGCCCAATGTGTTCGCCGACCAGATCGAGTGGATGTCGCGCAACCTGTCCCGGCGCGAGTTCGTCGCCCTGTCCGTGCACACGCACAACGACCGGGGCACCGCCGTGGCCGACGCCGAGCTGGCGGTGCTGGCCGGCGCTGACCGCGTCGAAGGATGCCTGTTCGGCAACGGGGAACGCACCGGCAACGTCGACCTGGTGACGCTCGGGCTCAACCTGTTCAGTCAGGGCATCGACCCGATGATCGACTTCAGCGACATCGACGAGATCCGCCGTACCGTGGAGTATTGCAACCGCATCGACGTGCACGAACGTCACCCGTACGCGGGCGACCTCGTGTACACGAGCTTCTCCGGCAGCCACCAGGATGCGATCAAGAAGGCGTTCGACGCGCTGGACAAGGCGGCCGCGGACTCCGGCCGGCTGCCGCGCGAGATGCCGTGGCACATGCCGTATCTGCCGATCGATCCGAAGGACGTGGGCCGGTCGTACGAGGCCGTCATCCGGGTGAATTCCCAGTCCGGCAAGGGCGGCGTCGCCTACATCATGAAGACCGACCACCATCTGGATCTTCCGCGCCGGCTGCAGATCGAGTTCAGCCACGTCATCCAGCGGTATACCGACGGCGAGGGTGGCGAAGTCACCGGCTCGCAGATGTGGCGGATCTTCTCGGACGAGTACCTCGCACCCGGTACGTACGAGCTGGTGAAGTTCACCTCGACGGCCAACGGGGGCGAACACATTGCCGCGACTGTGCGCATCGGCGGGGTCGAGCACGAGGTGTCCGGTGTGGGCAACGGGCCGATCGCAGCGTTCTGTGCCGCCCTGTCCACTGTGGACGGTGGCCAAGCCGTCCGTGTGCTCGACTACAGCGAACACGCGCTCACGGCCGGACGCGATGCCGAAGCGGCGGCCTATCTCGAGATCGAGGTGGGCGACCAGGTGCTGTGGGGTGTCGGCATCAGCGAGTCGATCGTGCAGGCGTCGCTGCGCGGGGTGATCAGCGCACTCAATCGGGCGGCGCGCTGAGCCGGCTCAACTGCCCTCGTCGCGCGGCGCGGTCAAGTCGTGCCAGACAACGCCGGCCTCGTCGCGATACGTCGGGGCCGGCGGGAGGTCGAGTGTCACCGGCTTGCGCGGGGGCCACTGGCGCCGACCTTGGCCCGAGGCGGCGGCGTAGCGGCGAGCCCGAGTTGTCCCGACGATGGCGAGCAGAATCAGCCCGACACCGCCGAGGACCCCGATAGCGAACGCCGCCCATACCTGCGGCGTCCGGTCGCTCGGCACCTTCCCGATCACGAACTGACCCGGTGGCGCGGGGCGGACGGCGGCCGGTTTGGGTGGCGGCAGCTCGCGGACCTGCGCCGAATTGCCAGCGAGGAACGGGGTGAGCGCGTCGTAGACGCGATTCGGCGCGGTCAGTGGCACCTGCGCCGTGATCGCCCGATACGGGTTGACGATGCCGTACCCGTAACTCGGGTCCTGCCTGCCTGTTCGATGATCGAGAGTGGCAAGCATCCGGGCGACGATCTGCCGCCCCGAAAGCGCCGGGTACTTGGACCAGATCAGCGCCAGAGCGGCCGACGTGATGGCCGTCGCCTGACTGGTGCCGTCGCCGGCGAACGCCTGCCCAGGGATCCGGCCGAGCGAAGGTACGTTGACACCGGGCGCGGTGACCGTGAGGTAGCGGTGCCGGGACGAGAAGGCCGGCACGGTGCCGCTTGAGTCGACGGCCCCGACGGAAATGACGCCGAGGCAGACGCCGGGCTCCTCGACCGGATTGCCCTTCTGGCCCTGGTTGCCGGACGATGCCAGGACGATGGCGCCCCGCCTGATCGCGTACGTGATCGCGTCCTGCTCGTCCTTGGGGCAGGGCAGATTGTCCGTGGCTGGTTCGCGCATGCCGCCGAGCGACATGCTCAAGATCTTGCCGCCGCGGTCGGCCGCCCATCTAATCGCCTTGGCGAGGTGGTCGTCGCCCGAGGGTGGCGCGTCATTCGTGCCCCGCAGCGGCAATGCGACCGGCAGTAGCCGCGCGTCGGGCGCCAGCCCGGTGATGCCGAGCAGCCCCGGGTGGGCGACCATGATCGAGGCCATGGCCGTGCCATGCCCGAACCGGTCGGTGGCGTGGTCGGTTCGCCCGTCCCCGCCGCCCGGCCCGTAGTCGTAGCCCGGCAGCACGTTCGCCGCGAGTTCCGGCAGGCTGGCGTTGACGCCGGTGTCGATCTCGGCGATCGTCACCCCTTGGCCGCGGGCGCCGCCGTCCCACAGCGACTGCACGTGCCACCTGTCGAACCACCATTCCGGCGCGTCGGTCGGCCCGGGCGCGCCGAACGCGGGCGCGGCCCCGGCGACGAACACGGCCGCGGCGATGGCGGCGAGGACACGTCTCGATCGGCTCATGCCGTCGACTCC
>JBKPQM010000165.1:0-16546 GCA_046734095.1 Actinomycetota bacterium
CTACCGGCACGCCCAAACCCTCGCCGAGGCGGTCGAGTCGCTGGACGGCAAGCAGCGCCAAGCGGTGCAGGAGCGGGTGCTGGCCCGGGCCGGTGAGCAGACCCTGGCCGAGTTCACCCGCAGCGTGCGCCGCGCCGTCGCCACGGTCGCCGCCGCCACCGTGGAGTCTCAGCGGGTGGAGGCGATGGCCGAACTGTGGGCGCTGCTGCCGGTCGAGGGCGCCGCCGCGGTCATGGCGGCGGTGGACGCGCTCGCCTCGGTCACCTCGGCCACTGACCCCCGCACCGGTGATCAGCGCCGCGCCGACGCCCTCGTCGACCTCGGCGTGGCCGCCCTGCACGACCCCCGGCTGCCCCGTGCGCAGGGGCTGCGCCCGGCGATCCAAGTGACCGTCGCCCTCTCGACGCTGCTCGGCGTCGACGAGCAGCCCGGCGAACTGGCCGGGCACGGCCCCATCCCCGCCACCCTCGCCCGCCGGCTGGCCGCCGACGAGAGCGGGACGTGGCGGCGGCTGGTCACCGACCCGCTCACCGGGGCGTTGCTCGACTACGGGCGCAGCACCTACCGGCCCCCCAAAGATCTGGCCGAGTTCGTCATCGCCCGCGACCAGACCTGCACCTTCCCGACCTGCAGCCGGCGGGCGCACCGCTGCGAGTTGGACCATCGGATCGCCTACGACAGCGGCGGATCCACCAGCCCGGAGAATCTCGGGACGCTTTGCAAACGGCATCACACCGCCAAACACCAGACCGGCTGGACCCCCCACCGGGAACCCGACGGCCACCACGCGTGGACCAGCCCCACCGGCCACCACTACCACTCCCGACCCCCCGACCTACCCACCGACCACACCACGGTCGGCGCCGACCCACCCTTCTAGACCCGCTCGGCAGGCAAGATCGAGGCGCATATTGCGCGCCGCCGCCCGCCCCGCCGCCGAAAACCGCGCGCCCCCAGTACACGCGGGGATGGCATCCACGGGTACACGCCACAAAAGAACTCATGCGGCCCAGCCCCAGCCGAGGGCTAAGGCGAGGTGTTGCGCTTGCCAACATAGCTTTGCAAAGCTATGTTGGCATGCATGTCGGACGAGCGGCCACCGGTTGAACTGACCGATCCGCGCGCCCTGCGCGCCTACGCCCACCCGGTGCGTGGCAAGCTGGTGGGCCTGCTGCGCCGGCGCGGGCCGCTCACCGCCACCCAGGCTGCGGCACTACTCGGCGAGAGCTCAGGTACCACCTCGTTCCACCTGCGCCAGCTCGCCAAGTACGGACTGGTCGAGGCGGCGCCGGGTGGCCGGGGCCGCGAGAAACCGTGGCAGGCGACGTCCATGCTCACGCATGTGCCGCCGATCTTCGCCGCGCCCGAGGCGGCCGAGGCCGCGAAGCAACTGCGTATAACGCTCGCCCGCAGCTACTTCGAGAACGTCGTCCAATGGCTGCAGCACAGCGACAGCGAACCCGAGGCGTGGCGACGCGCGGCGATCTTCGGCGACCGCATCCTCCACGTCACGCCCGCCGAGCTCGAGGCGCTCAACGTCGCCATCGACGAACTGATCGAGCCGTACGCCCGGCGGCTGGCCGCGCCCGAGGAGCGCCCGAGCGACGCTCGCGAGGTCAGCACCGTCGTGCTCGCCTTCCCCATGGCCGCGTCGTGATTCCGCCGCTGTTGCACGACACGGCGTTCCGCCGGTTCTGGGCCGGTCAGACGGTGTCGCTGCTCGGCGATCAGGTATCGCTTTTCGCCGTTCCGCTCACCGCCGTCCTCGTGCTGCACGCGAACGCGGCCCAGATGGGACTGCTGACGGCAGCAGGGTTACTGCCCAGCCTGCTGTTCTCGCTCGCGGCCGGGGCCGCGATCGATCGGCACGGCCAGCGCCGCCGGATCATGCTCATGACCGACGTCGGCCGGTCGCTGCTCATGGCGACGATCCCGATCGGATACGCCCTCGGCCGGCTGGGGTTGCCGCAGCTGTACGCCGTGACGTTCGCGGTCGGCACGCTCGACGTGCTGTTCTTCGTCGCATACAGCGGGTTGTTCGTGTCCGTGGTGCCGCCGCAGCGTTACGTCCAGGGCGAGTCGCTCCTCAACGGCAGCCGGGCGATGTCGTTCATCGTCGGGCAGAGCGGGGCCGGCCTGCTTGTTGTGGCGATCACCGCGCCGGGCGCGATCGTGGTCGACGCGCTCACCTTTCTCGTCTCCGGGCTGGCGCTCGCACGCATCCGACCGGCGGAACCGAGCACCGCCGAGCCTGGCCACGGCGATTTGGCCGCGGGGGTGCGGTTCATCGCAGGATCGCGCACCCTCCGGTCGGCTCTCGGCGCGACGGCAACGGTCAACTTCTTCGCCTTTGCCTTCAACGCGATCGTGATCCTGTACGCAACCCGCGCCCTGCACGTCCACCCCGCGGTGCTGGGCCTCGTGCTCGGGTCAGGTGCCATCGGCGGTCTGCTCGGCTCGTTCGTCACCGGACGCGTGACCCGGCGCATCGGGGCCCGACGTTCATCACCGGGTGCGTCCTATTCCCGGCACCGCTGGCGCTCATCCCGCTCGCCGGCGGACCGCACACCCTGGTGCTCGTGTGCCTGTTCGTCGCCGAGTTCGGCTCCGGCGCGGGCGTGATGCTGCTCGACATCTCAATCGGCGCGATCTTCGCCGGCACGATTCCGAACGAGCTGCGCTCACGGGTCAGCGGCGCCTACCGCACGGTGAACTACGGCGTGCGGCCATTGGGCGCCTTGACCGGCGGCGTGCTCGGCAGCGCGATCGGGTTGCGGCCGACGCTGTGGCTGGCGGTCGCCGGCGCGGTCACCTGCGCGTTGTGGCTGGTGCGCTCGCCGTTCCCGCGGCTGCGAGAGTTGCAGCCACAGGTTGCGCTACCCGTCGCGTAATCGTCCCCGGGCCGCAGCAGGACCTCGAACGGCGACTACCCGACCTTTGTCAGATCGACGACGAACACCAGTGACGAATTGGCGGGAATCGGACCGTTGGCCTGGGCGCCGTAGCCGAGTGACGCCGGCATGATGATGATCCTGCGGCCGCCCACCTTCATCGGCGGGACGCCTGTGGTGCCGCCGATGCCCTGCGTGAAGCCCTTGACCACCTGATTCAGCGAGAATTGGGCCGGCTGACCTCGTGTCCAGGACGAGTCGAACTGCGTGCCCTTCTTGTACAGCACGCCTGTGTACTGAACGGTGACCGACGACGCGGGAGTGGCGGCCCGGCCCTTACCCACGACAAGATCCTTGTACTCGATCTTCTTGGGATCCGTGGATGACTTCGAGGTGACGCCCGGTGCCCCGCCCAGGTCGGTCGCTCCTTTGACGGTTACGCCCTTGAAGGTCACCGCAGGACCCGTGGCCGTCCGCGCCGGCGAGGGCGTCGCCGACGCGCTGGTGGCCGGCGAGGCCGGCGTGCTGCCCGAAGCGGCCGGCTTCTTGTTGTCGTTGCCGCTGACCGCGATCACGATGACCACCACGACGACCGCGATGATGACCGTGCCGGCGATCGTGGCGATCAGCGTGCGCCGCCGGCGTACTGCTTCTTGCTGCTGGCGTGCTTCCAACTGCCGTTCGAGGAGGCGCCGGGACTGCTCGCGGCGCTGTTTGCTGGTAACCACCCTGGTGTCCTAACCGTTCGTTGCTTCGACCCGGACCGTCTTGAAGATCAGATCCTCGTTCGGACGCCCGCCGCCGGCCTGGTTCGATCCGTCGTTCTGAGCCACCTTCTGCAATATGTCGAGCCCTTTGGTCACGTGGCCGACGACCGTGTACTTCTTGTCGAGGCCGGTGCCAGCGGCTTTGTACATGTTGCTGTCCTGGGTGATGAAGAAGAACTGGCTGCCGTTCGTATTCGGTCCGCCATTGGCCATGGCGATTGCCCCGGCCGGGTACTTGGCCCGGCTGAGGTTCTCGTCCTTGACCGTGTATGTCGGGCCGCCGGCCCCGCTCGCGGTGGGATCGCCGCACTGCACGACGTAGATGCCCTGGTCGACCGAGCGGGGGCACGCGGTGTTGTCGTAGAACTTCTTGCCGATCAGGTACACCAGGCTCTGCACGTTACACGGTGCGGAGGAGCCGTCGAGTGCAGCGGTGATGGCGCCCCGGTTGGTGGTGAAGACGACGATGTGCCTCGCGGTGGGGGCGGGCGACGGATCGGGCGGCAGGCCGACGTCGAACAGGTTCGTGTTCTGCTTGAGGGCGGTCGCCGACTCGGCGTAGCCGCACGGCCCGGTGGTCTTCTTGGCGGCCCGACTCGCGATCTTGGCCGGCGCCCGGGTCGGCAGCGGCGAACGGGTCGAGCTCGGACTCGCGCTGGGCGACGTGCTGGTAGTCGCGGCCGGCTTCTTGTCGTCGTTGGTGAAGGCTACGACGACGATGGTCACGACCACGGCGAGCACGACGGTTCCGGCAATCGTCGCGATCAGCGTCCAGCGTTTACGGGAAGCCTCCCGCTCCTGGCGGCGCTGCAACTGCCGGTCCAGGCGGCGGCGAGCAGCGTCGCGGCGCTGCTTGTTCGTCGGCACGAAGCGTTCCCTTCGGGTGTTGTGCGGCTCGGGCGGTCGCGAAGTCGGCGACAGTGTATGGAACGTGTCCAAGAACACGATCAGAAGGCTGCCGATACCTTTGCCCAGCTTCCGCAGGTGTGCACGTTTCGCCACGGCGGCGGTGATCGCGGCGAGCCAACGGGGCCCACTGGGTAGGCTTGAGTGTCCTGTCCGCGACCGAAGAATCCGGGAGTGCTCGCTGTGTTGATCGCGGGGATCCCGTCGGCGGTTACGGCGACGAACTGCTGGGTCGCGGCTGCGGCGCGCGGCGAGCAGTGCGTGATTATCGACCCCGGCATCGACATCGAACCCGATCTGGACGACGTCATCGGCGAGAACCGCCTGCACCCGGTCGCGGTCCTGCTCACCCACGGGCACATCGACCACACGTTCTCCGTGGTGCCCGTCTGCCAGGCCCGCGATGTCGCGGCCTACATCCATCCGGCGGACCGGGCCCAGCTCGCCGACCCGTGGTCGGGACTGGGACTGCCTCCGGGCACTCCGCTGATGGGCTTGCCGACGCTTACCGTCGCCGAGCCGGACGACGTCCGCGAACTGCGCGACGGTGAGTCGGTGCCCCTGGCCGGGCTTAAGTTCGTCGTGCGGCACGCCCCGGGGCACACGCCAGGATCAGTGGTATTCGCGCTGGACGAGGTGCTCTTCAGCGGTGACGTGCTGTTCGCCGGCTCCATCGGCCGGGTCGACCTGCCCGGTGGCTCGATCGCCCAGATGACCGCATCCCTTCGGGATGTCATCTTGCCGCTGCCGGACGAGACAGCGGTGCACCCCGGGCACGGCCCGTCGACCACCATCGGCCAGGAACGCTTCACCAATCCATTCCTGCTGGATCTGCGGTGACGGCCAAGCCGGCCCCGTTGAGCGGGTTCCCCGAGTTCCTGCCTGCGCAGCGCATCGTCGAGCTGCACGTCATCGAAACGGTTCGGCAGACCTTCGAACTGCACGGGTTCGCCTCGGTCGAGACGCGGGCCGCTGAGCCGCTCGACCAGCTGCTGCGAAAGGGTGAGATCGACAAGGAGGTCTACCTCCTGCGCCGGCTGCACGCCGCGGAAGACGACACCTCGGTGCTCGGGTTGCATTACGACCTCACGGTGCCCTTCGCGCGCTATGTGCTCGAGCACGCAGGCAAGCTGGAGTTCCCCTTCCGGCGGTATCAGATCCAGAAGGCGTGGCGGGGAGAGCGTCCGCAGGAAGGACGCTTCCGCGAGTTCACCCAGGCCGACATCGACGTGATCGGACGCAACGAGCTGCCGTTCCATCACGACGTCGAGATCGCCCGGGTGATGGCCGAGGCGTTGTCGCGGCTGTCGGTGCCGCCGCTGCGGCTGCAGATCAACAACCGCAAGCTGATCGAGGGGTTCTACCGCGGTATTGGCGCAGCCGACCCGGGCGCAGTCATGCGCGTGATCGACAAGCTCGACAAGGTGCCAGCCGACGTCGTCGCCAAGATGCTCGCTGATGACGCCGGGCTGTCGGACGCCCAGGTCGCGCAGTGCCTGGCGCTTGCCGAGATCCGCACGCCGGACACCTCCTTCGCCGATCGTGTCCGCGCGCTGGGCGTCGAGGACGAACTCCTCGAGCAGGGACTCGCTGAGCTGGCGGCGGTCGTAGCCGGCTGCGCCTCGGTGGCCAACGACCGCCTAACTGTCGAGGCCGATTTGCGCATCGCCCGCGGACTGGACTACTACACCGGCACGGTCTTCGAGACCCGGATGGCCGGCTTCGAGGGCATCGGCTCGATCTGCTCGGGCGGGCGGTACGACTCGCTGGCCAGCGACGGGCGAGTCACTTACCCGGGCGTAGGCATCTCGCTGGGCATCAGCCGGATGCTGGTGCCGTTGCTGACCCGCGGCCGGCTCACGGCCTCCCGGTCGGTGCCGTCGGCGGTGCTCGTCGCGCTGCCGTCCGACGATGATCGCGAACGCGGCGAGGCGATCGCGCAGACGCTGCGGGCGCGCGGCATCGCGACTGAGGTGGCACCCACGGCGGCCAAGTACGGGCGGCAGATCCGATTCGCCGAGCGGCGCGGCATCCCGTACGTCTGGTTCCCGGATTCCGGCGAGGTCAAGGACATCCGTAGTGGTGATCAGGTCCCGGCTGATCCGGCCACCTGGACCCCACCGGCCGCCGACCTACACCCCCAGATACAGGAGGAACGGTGATTCGCACCCACGACGCCGGGACGCTGCGCCGGGAAAACGTCGGCCAGACCGTCACGCTCGCAGGCTGGGTAGCCCGGCGCCGTGATCATGGGGGGGTCGCATTCATCGACGTGCGCGACGCGTCCGGCACCGTTCAGGTTGTCATGCGCGGCGACGAGTTGGCGCACGACCTGCGCAACGAGTGGTGCATAGCAGTCACCGGCGAGGTGCGCGAGCGCCTGGTGGGCAACGTCAATCCGAACGTCCCGACCGGCGAGGTCGAGGTCGTGGTGTCGCATCTCGACGTGCTCAGCGAGTCCGCGCCGCTGCCGTTCCAGATCGACGAGCACACCGACGTCGGCGAAGAGGTGCGCCTCAAGTACCGGTATCTGGACCTGCGCCGACCCGGCCCGGCCGCGGCGATCCGGCTGCGGGGCAAGGTGAATCGGGCGGCCCGCGGCGTCCTATTGAGGCAGAACTTCGTCGAGATCGAGACCCCGACGATGACCCGGTCGACCCCGGAGGGAGCCCGCGACTTCCTGGTGCCGGCCCGGCTGCGGCCCGGGTCGTGGTACGCGCTGCCGCAGTCGCCGCAGCTGTTCAAACAGCTGCTCATGGTCGGCGGAATGGAGCGCTACTTCCAGATCGCCCGCTGCTATCGGGACGAGGACTTCCGGGCCGACCGCCAGCCGGAGTTCACCCAGCTCGACATCGAGATGAGCTTCGTCGATCAGGACGACGTCATCGCCTTGTCGGAGCAGATCTTGGTGTCGGTGTGGCGGCTGATCGGCCACGAGATCGCGACGCCGATCCCGCGGATGACCTTCGCCCACGCGATGGCCCGCTACGGCACCGACAAGCCGGATCTGCGCTTCGGTGTCGAGCTCACCGACTGCACCGAGTTCTTCAAGGACACCCCGTTTCGCGTGTTCCAGGCGCCCTACGTCGGCGCGGTCGTGATGTCCGGCGGAGCGTCACAGCCACGCCGCCAGCTCGACGCATGGCAGGATTTCGCGAAACAGCGCGGGCACCGAGGCCTGGCCTACGTCTTGGTCGCAGACGACGGCGAGCTGGGCGGGCCGGTCGCGAAGAACCTGTCCGACGCGGAGCGGGCGGGTCTGATCGAGCACGTTGGCGCGGAGCCGGGGGATTGCATCTTCTTCGCGGCGGGCCAGCCGTCGGCGGCCCGGGCCCTCCTGGCCGCGGTTCGTCTGGAGATCGGGCGGCGGCTCGGATTGATCGACGAGGCGGCGTGGTCGTTCGTGTGGGTGGTCGACGCGCCGCTGTTCGAGCTGGCATCGGAAACGGACGACGTGGCCGTCGGATCCGGAGCGTGGACCGCGGTGCACCACGCGTTCACCTCACCCAAGCCGGAGTCGATGGACACGTTCGACACCGACCCGGCGTCGGCACTCGCCTACGCCTACGACATCGTCTGCAACGGCAACGAGATCGGCGGCGGCTCGATCCGTATCCATCGGGCCGATGCGCAGGAGCGCGTCTTCGCCGTGATGGGTCTGTCGAAGGAACAGGCTCAGGAGAAGTTCGGGTTCCTGCTCGAAGCGTTCAAGTACGGCGCCCCGCCGCACGGCGGCATCGCGTTCGGATGGGACCGCATCTGTGCGCTCCTGGTGGGCACCGACTCCATCCGCGACGTCATCGCGTTCCCGAAGACAGGTGGCGGCTACGACCCGCTGACCGGCGCACCGGCGCCGATCACGCCGGAGCAGCGCAAGGAGGCGGGCATCGACGTGATGCCGGATTGACCCCGGGCGGGTGAGGGCCAAGGATCGGAGTGTTGCCCGTGCGTTCTAGGAGGCTGATATGGCCAAGGTTCTGATCCTCACCGGCGACGCGGCCGAAGACCTCGAAGTCATGTACCCGTACCAGCGGCTGCTGGAAGAGGGCTACGAGGTGGACATTGCCGCGCCGTCCAAGAAGAAGCTGCAGTTCGTCGTGCACGACTTCGTCGACGGTTTCGACACGTACACCGAGAAGCCCGGCCACACCTGGCCGGCTGACCTGGCCTTCGCCGACGTCGACCCGGCCGACTACGTCGCGTTGGTCCTGCCGGGTGGGCGGGCACCGGAGTACATCCGCAACGACCCGGACGTGCAGCGAATCCTCAGCGACTTCACCGAGGGCGACAAGCCGATCGCGCAACTGTGCCACGGGCCGCTCATCATGGCTGCGGCCGATGTGCTGCGGGGCCGGCGCACCGCCGCCTACCCGGCGTTGGCACCGGACATCGCGGCGGCGGGCGGCGAGTTCGTCGACAGCGAAGCCGTCGTCGACGGCGTCATGGTCTCCGGCCGGGCGTGGCCCGATCACCCCGCGTGGATGCGGGAGTTCATGGCGATCCTGCGGGCCAAAGCGCCGGCCCGCTAGACACTCCATCGCGCTACCGTCGGCTGTCCCACGACATAGGGAGCCGGCATGGTGGACTTCGCGCTTTCGGACGAGCAGACGGCGATTCGGGATACGGTCCGCGCCTTCGTGGCCGACGAGATCATCCCGCGTGAGCCCGAGGCGTTACGACGCGAACGCCAGGACCACGCCGGCATCACGCGCGACGAGATCCGCGAACTGCAGCTCAAGGCGCGCGCATTCGGCTTCTGGGGGCTGTCGACGCCCGAGGCGTACGGCGGAATGGACCTGCCGGCGGTCACTCAGGCTCTGATCTGGACCGAGCTCGGGCGCTCGTTCGTGCCGTTCCGGTTCGGCGGCGAGGCCGACAACATCCTCTACTACGCCAACGACGCGCAACGGGTGGAGTACCTCGTGCCGACGATCGAGGGCGAGCGGCTGTCCTGCTTCGCGATCACCGAACCTGGCGCCGGCTCCGATGCGGCGAACATCAAGACCACCGCTCGACGCGACGGGCTCGACTGGGTCATCAACGGCGAGAAGACGTTCATCACCGGCGGCAACGACGCCGACTTCGCCATCGTGATCGCGGTGACCGACCCGGAGAGGGGCGCCCGGACCGGCTCGACCGCGTTCCTGGTCGACCGGACGATGGGCTGGACGTCGCATTTCATCGCGACGATGGGTGAGGGCGGCCCGGCGTCACTGGTCTTCGAAGACGTACGGGTGCCCGTTGGCAACGTGCTGGGGGAGATCGGACAGGGGTTCGATCTCGCGATGAGGTGGATCGGGCGGGGACGCTATCTCATCCCGGCCCGGGCGTTGGGCGCCGCCGAGCGGTTGCTGCACATGGCCGTCGACCACGCGAACACCCGCGAGACGTTCGGCAAGCCGATCGGAACCAACCAGGCCATCCAGTGGATGATCGCCGATTCCGAGGTCGAACTCGAAGCCGCGCGCTGGCTGGTCCTGCGCGCCGCTTGGACAGTCGACCAAGGACGTGACGCGCGGCATTCGTCCGCGATGGCCAAGCTCTACGGCGCGAACATGGCCAATCGCGTCGTCGACCGGCACTGCAGATACACGGCGGCATGGGCTACACCCGTGAGCTGCCCATCGAGCGGTGGTACCGCGAGGCCCGCCTGTGGCGGATCTTCGAAGGCACGGACGAGATGCAGCGGCTGATCATCTCGCGGGATCTGCTCCGCGGCTACACGAAGATCGGTCTTGAGTAGGGCGCGCTCAGCTCGCTTCGAGCCGGGCCTGCTGTTCTGGAGTGAGGTCCAACTCGGCCGCGGCGGCTGAGTCGATGATCGACTCGGGTCGGCTGGCGCCCGGGATGGGGATCACGACCGGCGACTTTGCGAGCATCCACGCCAGGCACACGCGCTGCGGGGTGACGCCGAGCTCGGCCGCCACCTCCTCGAACGCGGTGTGCTGACGACCCAGCCGGTGGGCCTGACGGTCTCCGCCGAGCGGGCTCCACGGCAGGAAGGCCAGGCCCATCTCCTCGCACAGCCGAAGTTCCGCCTCGCTGGACCGGAACCGGGGCGAGAACTCGTTCTGCACGCTGACCAGCGCATCGCCGAGGATGTCGCGGGCCAACTGGATCTGCTCGGGGCTGGCGTTCGACACGCCGATCATCCGTGCCTTACCGGCGGTGTAGATCTCCTTCATCGTGCCCATGACCTCGGCGTAGGGCACCCTGGGGTCCGGACGGTGATGCTGGTAGAGGTCGATCTGCTCAACGCCCAGGTTCTTCAGACTGGCATCGACGGCGGCCCGCAGCGCGGCCGGCGAGCTGTCCAGCCCCCACGCGCCATGGGCGTCGCGGGTGTGCCCGCCCTTGGTGGCGATGAACACCGTGTCTTTGCCGCCGAAGCGGTCGAGCAATGAGGCCACGAGACGCTCGTTCGCGCCCATGGTGTCGGGCGCCAGGGCGGCCGGACCGTAGGCGATCGCCGTGTCGACGAGCGTGATTCCGGCATCAAGGGCCGCGCGCATCGTGGCCTCGGCCCGCTCGATCCGGTCCGGTGGATCGTCCAACTGCATGGCGCCGAAGCCGATCGCGCTGACGGTGTCCTTGCCGATTCGTCGAATGAGCATGACTCGATCCTGACACGGGTCCGTTGTTCGGCCGCCACCGCACGATCCCCGCCTTACTCTGCGGGCATGACTGCAGACGACGATCCCGGGGCCGGCATCGAAGCGGCCGTGACCCGCACGCTCGAACTTGCCGCAACGTGGATCGCCTGGGACGGCACACCGCGCGTCAGCGAGGACGGTGACCGGATCTATACGCCACACAAGGCGATCCGCCGTCAGGCTGATCACCTGCTCGACCATCTCGCCGAGGTCGAGGCGGTGCTGGCCGGCGCACCGACGGAGCCGGACGCTTGGCACGGCAGCCTGGTCACGACGCACGCCGATCTCGCTCCCTTCACCGAGATCGACTTGGACGAAGCACGGCAGCGCCTCACGCGGGTGGCTCGGACGTTCCGACTGCGGCTGCTGGCCGCCGGGCCGGACGAGTGGGATCGTCCCCGCGACGGCTGGACGCTGCGGGCGATCGCCGAGCACCTGTCGAACAGCTGGTACGCCGAGCAGGTCGGCGATCTGTCACGCGGCCCGTTCGTCGGCTGAGCTGCCTACGCTGGCTGGGTGACCCTGTTCGACCCGCCGACCGCGACCGCGCGTGAGGGCGCCTTTGCGCCGCTTGCGGCCCGGATGCGTCCGCGCACTCTGGACGAGGTGGTCGGCCAGCAGCACCTGCTCAGCGCTGGATCGCCGCTGCGGCGCCTCGTCGAGGGCAATGAGCCGATGTCGCTGATCTTGTTCGGTCCGCCCGGCAGCGGCAAGACGACCCTGGCGCTCATCGTGTCGAATGCCACGAACCGGCGGTTCGTCCAGATGTCCGCGCTCAACGCCGGCGTCAAGGACGTTCGGGCCGTGATCGACGACGCCCGGCGCGAGCTGACCTACTCCGGGCGTCAGACCGTGCTGTTCATCGACGAGATCCACCGCTTCTCGAAGACGCAGCAGGACTCCCTGCTCGGCGCGGTCGAGACGCGCACGATCACTCTCGTGGCCGCCACCACCGAGAACCCGTTTTTCTCGATCGTTTCGCCGCTGCTCTCACGCAGTCTGCTGCTCACCCTGCAGCCGCTCTCCGACGACGACGTGAACGAACTGGTCGAGCGGGCGCTGTACGACGAGCGCGGCTTGAACGGCGCGGTCTCCCTCGACGACGACGCCCGGGCCCACCTGCTGCGCATGTCCGACGGCGACGCCCGCCGCGCGCTGACCGCACTCGAGGCGGCGGCCGGAACGGCCCAGGCCGCCGGCGCGACCAGCATCGACCTCGCGACTCTGGAGCAGGCAGTCGATACCGCGGCCGTGCGGTATGACCGCGACGGCGATCAGCACTACGACGTCATCAGCGCGTTCATCAAGTCGATCCGCGGCTCGGACGCGGACGCTGCGCTGCATTACCTGGCCCGGATGATCGAGGCGGGCGAGGACCCCCGCTTCATCGCTCGCCGGCTCGTCATCCACGCCAGCGAGGACATCGGCCTGGCCGACCCGACCGCGTTGCTCGCCGCGACGGCCGCCGCGTCGGCCGTGCAGCTGATCGGTATGCCCGAGGCACGCATCAACCTGGCCCAAGCCACCATCCACCTGGCGACGGCGCCGAAGTCGAACGCCGTCGTCCGCGCGATCGACGAGGCGCAGGCCGACGTCCGGGCCGGGAAGGCCGGGGCGGTGCCGCCGCACCTGCGCGACAGCCACTATCCGGGCGCGGGCCGTCTTGCTGGCGCGGCCGGCGGCGCGCGCACCGACGGTCCAGGCAAGCGGTACGTATATCCGCCCGACACCCCTGAGGGGATACCCGAGCAGCAGTACCCACCGGACGAACTCGTCGGCCGCAACTACTACCACCCGAGCAGCCACGGCACCGAGCGGAGCCTGGCCGAACGGCTGTCCAAGCTGCGCGCCATGATCCGCGGAACGGGCGGAAGCCGAGACGCCTGACCCGGTAGGGTCGCACGGCGTAACACACCGTCGAGGAGGACAACCGTGTCTGGTGGCGAGGTCACCGCGCTGATAGCGGCGAGTGCCTTCGTGCTGCTCGTCGGGGCATCATCGTGAAAAGCGCAGAGATCAAGCGACGGTTCCTGGCGTACTTCGAGGCGAACGGGCACACGGTCGTACCGAGCCTGCCCTTGCCTTTCGACGACCCGAACCTGCTGTTCGTCGTCGCCGGCATGGCCCAGTTCGTCCTGTACTTCACCGGGCAGCAGACCCCACCTTTCAAGCGCGCCACCAGCGTGCAGAAGTGCATTCGCACGCCCGACATCGAGGAGGTCGGCAAGACCACCCGGCACGCGACGTTCTTTCAGATGAACGGCAATTTCAGCTTCGGTGACTACTTCAAGGAGAGCGCGATCCGGTTCGCGTGGGACTTGTCGACCTCATCCCAGGCCGAAGGTGGCTTCGGCCTGGACGGCGATCGGATCTGGCCGACCGTTTACATCGACGATGACGAGGCGGTCGACATATGGCACCGGGTGATCGGAATTCCGGTAGAGCGCATCGTCCGGCGCGGCAAGGCCGACAACACCTGGGATATGGGCATCCCGGGCCCGGCCGGTCCGTGCAGCGAACTGTTCTACGATCGCGGACCCGAGTACGGGCCCGAGGGTGGCCCCGCCGTCGACGAGGACCGCTACACGGAGTACTGGAACCTCGTGTTCATGGAGTACGAGCGGGGCAAGTCGACCGGGCCGCACAAGGGCGATTACGAAATCCTGGGTGAGCTTCCGCAGAAGAACATCGACACCGGTATGGGCCTGGAGCGCATGGCCACGATCCTGCAAGGAGTCGACAACCTCTACGAGATTGACGAGACGCGCCCCATCCTCGACCGGGCCGCCGTGCTGACCGGGCGGACCTACGGCGCGAAGTCCGGACACGCGGCCAACCAGTCGCACCCCGACGACGTGCGGCTGCGCGTGATCGCCGACCACGTGCGGTCCGGGCTGATGCTGATCAGTGACGGCGTGGTGCCCTCGAACGAGGGACGTGGCTACGTGCTGCGGCGGATCCTGCGCCGAGCGATCCGGTCGATGCGGCTGCTCGGGTATGAGGATCCAGCGCTGCCCGAGCTGCTGCCGGTCGCTCGCGACTGCATGGCGCCGTCCTACCCCGAGGTGGCCACCGACTTCACGCGGATCTCGACCTACGCCTACGCGGAGGAAGAGGCGTTCCGGCACACGCTGCGGGCGGGCACCACGATTCTCGATACCGCGGTCGCTGACACCAAGAAGGCAGGCGGCACGCAGCTGTCGGGTGAGAAGGCCTTCCAGCTCCACGACACCTATGGCTTCCCGATCGAGCTCACGCTCGAGATGGCCGCCGACGAGGGCATCAGCGTCGACGAGGAGGGCTTTCGCCGGCTGATGCGTGAGCAGCAGCAGCGGGCCAAGGACGACGCCCGGGCCAAGAAGACGGGTCTCGCCGACACGACCGTGTGGCGATCCGTTCTGGAGAGCGGCGAGAGCGAGTTCACCGGCTACCAGGAGGTCATGCGCGAGTCGAAGGTGACCGCGCTCGTCGGGGCCGGCGGTGTTCTCGGCGCGGCGGGTGAGGGCGACGAGGTCGACCTGGTGCTCGACGTGACGCCGTTCTACGCCGAAGGCGGCGGGCAGGAGCCGGACTTCGGCCGTATCACGGTCAACGCGCCCGGACACGACGCCGAACTCGAGGTGGTTGACGTCCAGTCGCCGGTGCCCGGTGTCATCGCGCACAAGGTCAAGGTGCTGCGCGGCGAAGTGCGGCCGGGAGATCCTGCGCTCGCGTTGGTCGACGTCGGGCGTCGCGCGTCGGTGTCGCGCAGTCACTCGGCCACCCACATGCTGCACGCGGCTTTGCGGCGCACGCTGGGCGACACCGCGGCCCAGGCCGGCTCGCTGAATGCTCCGGGGCGGCTGCGTTTCGACTTCCACAACCCGTCGGCGGTCGCGCCGAGCGTCCTCGCCGATGTCGAAGCCGAGATCAACGAGGTGCTGCTGCACGATCTGGAGGTTCGCGCGTACATCACGAACCAGGAGGAGGCCAAGCGCCTCGGCGCCATCGCGATGTTCGGCGAGAAGTACGGCGAACGGGTCCGCATCGTCGAGATCGGCGACTACTCACGCGAGTTGTGCGGAGGCACGCACGTGGCCCGCAGCTCGGTGATCGGCATGGTGAAGCTGTTGTCGGAGTCGTCCATCGGGTCGGGCGTGCGTCGCGTCGAGGCGTTGGTCGGACTGGACGCATACCGCTACCTGGCCCGCGAGCACGCGCTGGTGCAGCAGTTGGCCGGTGAGCTGAAGGCACCGGCCGAGCAGCTACCCGAGCGCATCGCCGCAACGCTGGATCGGCTGCGCGCCGCCGACAAGGAGCTGGAGCGCCTGCGGGCGGCGGCAGTGCTGGCCAGCGCGGGCGCGCTGGCCGAGGGTGCCCAGCAGGTGGGCGCGGTGCGGGTGGTGACCGCCGCGGCTCCGTCGGGAGTAGCCGCGGGCGACCTGCGCTCACTCGCCCTCGACGTGCGGGGCCGGCTGCCACCTGCCGAGCCGGCAGTGGTCGTCCTGGCCGCCCCGGGCGACAAGGGTGTCGCGTTCGTGGCTGCCGTCAACGACGCCGGCCAGTCGGCCGGACTGGCCGCGGGCGACGTCGTCAAGGCGTTCGCGCCGGTTCTGGGCGCCCGCGGCGGCGGTAAGGCCGATCTCGCGCAGGGGGCCGGCGGCGATGCGGCGAAGTTGCCGGAGGCGTTCGCCGCGGTGCGGTCGCACATCGCGGAGCGCGACAGGCGGTGAGCCGGCAGCGCGACATCGTGGGTGGCTGGGCTCCGGTCGGCTCGCGTTTCGGCGGCGCCGCCCCGCGACTGGGCAGACGGTCGTGACAACGGCGGGCGTGTGGCTCGGCGTCGACGTCGGGACCGTCCGGGTCGGGGTGGCCCGCAGCGATCAGCGCGGGGTCCTGGCGACGCCGCTGACGACGCTTCGGCGCGATGCCGATGGTGAGAGCGACGTGCGGGCACTCGCGCAGCTCGTGCGCGAACACGAGGCCGTGGGCGTCGTCGTCGGGCTCCCGATAACCCTGGCCGGACGGGAGGGTGGCTCCGCCACGATGGCCCGGCATTACGCGCAACGCCTGGCCACGATGGTGTCTCCAATCCCCGTCGAGCTGGTCGACGAGAGGCTGACCACGGTCGCAGCAACGCGTACGCTGGCCTCGCGCGGTATTCGCGGGAGGGCCAGGCGGGCCGTCGTCGACCAGGCGGCCGCGGCCGAGATACTTCAGCACTGGTTGGATGCCCGCCCGGCGCGATCGAAGCCACCGGAGAAGCCCGCATGACCACCGCACGAAGTCACTCCGCGGAGAACGGCCCACGATTTCGCGGGGACACCGGAAAGAAGACTGAGAGGGAGCC
>JBKPQM010000166.1:0-8269 GCA_046734095.1 Actinomycetota bacterium
CTGATGCACTCCGAGCGGCACTGTTTCGACCGGCACCAGCCGGAGCCGGGTCACCCCACCGGTCGGCGGATGAGCGCCGCCGTGCAGCCAGCCCTCGAGCTGCCAGCGGATCCGGTCGACGACGTCGACGGTCGACAGCACACCGGCGTGCCGCCACCGGCGCACCGTCTCCTCGCCGTTCTCGGTGATCACCTGCAGTTCCAGGCAGGCGCAGGCCAACCCGTGCCCGGCGAGGTCGCCGATGAACTGCTCGGCCATCGCGCGCGCCGAGAACGCCACCGTGTCGACGCGATCAACCGGCGGTTCAAGGTCGAGGGTGGCGACGAGGTCGGCGGGGGGTCGGCGCGCGGCCAGCGGACGGTCGTCGCGTCCCCCGGCCTGGCGGTGCGCCCACGCGCCCTCCGGCCCGAACCGGGCGTGCACCTCGCCTAGGGGCAGCGCGGCGAATGCTCCCAGCGTGCGCAGCCCGAGCCTTTTCAGGAGGTCTATCAAGGGTGAATCGCCCGACGGGTCGAGTGTGCTCACCGGCAGGTCGTCGAGGAACGCCGGGGATTCACCGGGCGGAACGATGATCCCTCGCCGGGCGGCCTGCTCGGCCGCGAACGATCCGTCGGCCACCCCGATCAGCGCGGTGACTATGTCGGATGCCGCGGCGGCCGCCGGAACCTGCCCGGCCGGGGCCTCGTCAACCGGCGCCCCTACTGCCCGGGACAGCGCGTGCAGTACTGCGGTCTCGCTGCCGAAGTAGCGGGTGGGTCCGCGTACCCCGATCGCCGCCAGACCCGGCCGGGTGACCTCGACCCCTGGCGCGATCGACTCCAACGCCAGCACGATCGGCTCGAACAGCCGAGCCTCGGCCGCCTCGTTGCGGGGCAGAATGCCCAGCTCCGGGCAGCGGGCCTGCGCCTCGCGGCGACGCATCCCGCGGCGTACCCCTGACGTACGCGCTTCGTGCGAACACGCCACGACGCGATTGGCGGTGAGGACGGCGACCGATGCTTCGTCGGACGAGTCGGCCTCGGCGCAGGCCGCGGTCACCGGCCAGTCCGGACACCAGACCGCGATCATCCTCGGCGGCATCGCTCACCCCGCCCGCAACGTGATCACGGCGTTTTCGCCCATCGAGACGACGCTGCCGCCCGAGTGGACGTCGCCGGCCGAATGCGGGCCGCCGTCCAAGTGGACGTCGCCGGCCGAATGCGGGCCGCGGGCCGAGCCGTCGGCCGCGTCGACACCGCCCCCCTCTGCCGGCAGCCACAGCCGAGCGGTCCGCGGCCGGGCGGCCCGGCCCCGTCCCTCAGCGGTGACGACGACTCGCCGTCGGCGCAGCCGTCCCAGTCCGTTTTCGTCGATGCCCTCCCACTCGCCTTCGCGAATCCGCAATTCCACCTCGGCCCCGGGCCAGTCGGCGCCGAAGGGCACCAGCACCGAGTCGTGGCTGCGCGCCCGAGCCGTCAGCCGTCGTACGTCGCCCGGGACGACGCGTGGTGGCGGGCAGGTCGCCACTACGTCGACGGCATCCAGCAGCGCCCCGACCGCGGTGGCCCAACCCGACCCCGGCTGCGGCACGATCGCCAACCGGCCGAGCTCGAGGCCGTACTCGCCGGCCGCCTCGGCGCTGACCATAGGCAGCCCTACCAGTGCGCACCAGGCACCCTCGGCCGACGCCGCGCCGAGCAGCGCGAGCAGCAGCGAGACCGATCCGGCCACGTGTACCGTGCTGCCTCGCCGCAGCCCCTCGGGCAGCAACGGCTGCAGCGCGAAGGGCACCGGCAGCGGGGGAGCGCCGTGGCGGCGTCCCTTGTCCGCCACGCCGGTTAAGGTCTCCCGGAGGGCGAGGTCGAGCACTCTTCCATGTTCGAACACGCGTTCGAGATAGTCAACTGGCACATCCCGGGATTGGGAGTCCGGGCTATGAGCTGAGGTCTTTGACGTGCGCAAGCCTGCGGTGCGGTCACCGAGGGTGCGCGACTGACTCAGCCGAAGCGGCCCCTGACGTAGGCCTCGGTCCGCTCGTCGGCCGGGCGCGAGAAGATCTTCTCGGTCGTCCCGAACTCGACGAGTCGGCCGACGAGGGCGCCATCGCCGTCGGGCTCGGAGGTCAGGAACGCGGTGAAGTCGGCGACGCGGGCGGCCTGGCGGCGGGCCCGGATGGGATGTCGGTCATCGCTCGATTGTGCCTGGCGGCGGTCGGACATATCACAACGTGATGGCTACTTCGGGCACGTACTGGTCCTCCGACGCCGCCGGGCCAAGCGAGGCGAAGGCTTGACGCCGGCACGTTCATCAGGCAACCTGTCCGGGCGTCTCGTCGGACGACCGCCCGAACCGATTGCCCAGATATCGGCGACCGCGTGCCTGGCCGCAACCCGCCTCGACCGGCCCGCCTCGATATTCGTACCAGCGGCGGCGAGAACTGTCCGACATGTCGCATCATGGACAGCAACGCCTGACATCCGAGCCCTAGCATCACGCACTGGCTTGCCTCGACCGATTGGAGGGACGATGACCGGCGCGCCGTCGCCCGAAATAACGACGCGTGAGGAGGATCCGCGGCTCGCCAAGGCGATCAATCTGTTCGAGTTCTTGGCCCGGGCCCAGGAACTCAAGACGACGCCGGTCCGCACGACCGAGTCCTATGAGAGAGACGGCGCGGTCATTTGGCTCGATGAGCTAGCCGCTCATCCGGCAATCGAGTGCGTCACGCAGCGTGGCGATCCGGAAATGGACGCCGGCGTACTGACCGTCGGGAGGGTTCCGCGATTCGAACCACCTGCCCCGCCGCACGAGCTCCGGCCATGGCTCGACGGCGTCCTCGACGACCCACACACGGCCGCGAGCTTGCGCGAGGAGTTGCCGGCCGAAAGGGCGCTCAAAGGCGAATTCATCACGGACCTGATCGAGATTGACGCGCTCGTGCCGCTCTGGGCTAACCCTGATGTGCAGAGGTGTTTCGACGACTGGATGCGCCTGTGGCTGGCGTGGGCGCAACAGCAGCTAATCGACGAGCCGGTGCAGCTCCTGTACGGGCAGCTGTTCGGAATCCATATCCAGGTCGCTGCCCATCCCGAGGAATACGAACTCATCGTCGGAGCCGGATGCCTGGGGTGGAATCCTCGCGGCGCCGAGGCCGTGCGTCGACACATGTTGACCGCGCCCGTATCGATTCGATTCGATGACGACACCGGCGATCTGAGCGTCGTACTAGCTCCGTCGCCGGAACCCATCTCGGTCGAGCTCGACATGCTCGAGCCGCAACTCCTCAGCGATCCTGAACGAGTTAATGCAATCAAAGACGATGCCCGGGAGTTCACGGCTCACCCGCTCCATCGCGGCCAGGCGGGCGCGATCGCCCGCCGATTGGTCCACACCCTTGATCCATCGGGCCGCTACGACGATTCCGATGAGCTACCCGACTCCGGGCAGAATGCGATCGCTGCTTTCGCTCCGGCGATCATTCTCCGCAAGCGGTCCCACCAAGCGCTTGTAGACATCTACCGCACGATCGTGGAACAGCTGCGTAAGTCGAATAATGTTCCTGAGGGAATTCTGCCGCTTGTCGACCCGGACTACTTGCCGTCCGCGAGGCTGGATCCGACACGAGGTGGCATCGTGATGATCGGCAACGATGCATTCCTTCCTCTCCTCGTCAACGACGCGCAACTCAGGATTATTCGAAGTGCCGACGCTCATGCACAAACCGTCGTTCAGGGCCCGCCGGGAACGGGCAAGACCCACACCGCCGCTGTGCTGATCTCCCACCTGCTGGCGCAGGGAAAGCGCGTCCTCGTTGCCGCTCACACCGATCGAGCGTTGAAGGAGGTACGGGCCAAGCTGCCCGCAGCGATCAAGCCGCTGAGCGTTGCCGTCGTCGGGACGTCGCGCGAGGACATGTCGAGCCTGAAGGTCGCTGTCGAGCGGATTGCGGCCGCGGCCTCGGATTTCGACAGCGAGCATTCCCGAAGCGAAATCGAGCATGCTCTCGCACGGATCGACGAGCTCAAACGGGCTAGGTCTCGGGCGCACAGGCAGCTGCTCGACTCCCGCAAACAAGAGGTGGTGGAGCGCACTCACCGCGTCTACCACGGGACGTTTGCCGCGATCGCCAAGCAATACCTGGCCGACGCGGATGAATACGCATGGTTGACCCGCTTCGCCTCGGTCCGGGCGGACGCACCCTCGCCGCTGACCAATGCGGAAGCTCTGGAGTGGCTGCGCTTCGTTCGCGATGAGCAGCTGAGCGCTGACGAAGCTGAAGCGGGAAATCGTCTGCTTGCGCTTGACGAAATACCCACGCCGCAGGAATTCGCGCGGCAATGCGAACAAGCGCGAGCCGCCAGCGAGGTTACCCAACGACACCGCGACGTCAGCGCCCATGACGCTTTCGCTCAGATCCGGATGCTCCAGCGGGAGGATCGCGATCAGCTGCAGATCCGGATGCGCGATCTGGCGCGAGAGGCAAGCGAGCTCGAGCAACGTCATGAATCGTGGATCAACAACGCTCTCGCCGACGTGCGTTCAGGTCGACTAGACACGTGGCAGTCTCGAGCTGCGCATATTGACACACTCATCGGTCACGCCGATGCACTCGTCGCCACGTTGGGCGCGCTCACCGACGTGCAAATCCAGGGTGGCGATCTCGGCCAGATCGACGCATTGGCGCAGGGCGTGTTGGCGTACCTCCGGGGTGGCGGACGGGTCAAGACGGCGCCCGACGGCAACCCGAAGATCGGTGCTCTCACCCCGAAGACGATCAAACAAGCTGCCGTCCTCTTCCAGCGGGCGCGCGTCAACGGCCACCCCCCGACGACGGTCGATCAGCTCGATGCCGTCCTGACGTTCATCCAAGCCCAACGCATACTCGAGGTGCTCGACCGAGCCTGGCCGGTAAACGTGCTTATTCCCCAAGAGGATACGCTCAGAGAGCGCCTCGACTGGCACATCACCGAGGTACGGCAACTGCACCGTGTGCTCGACCTCGGTGCCCGTCTCGAGCATGAGGAACGTCTGCTGCACTTCAACGGCATCGCCAAGCCGGACTGGAACGATCTGGCCACCCTGCTTGTCTACGCCAGCATGGTGGACGCTGCCGTGGCCGAGGAGCAGCTGAGCGAAGCTGAGCAACCCCTCCAGGCGTTGGCGGAATCCGTTGAGTCAGCCGCATCTTGGTCGGATGCCGCGGCATGCGTCCATGACCTGTACGCCGCTGTACGAACACGCGACCACAACCAGTACGCTGCCGGATACGGGCGCTTGGAACAGCTGCAGCGTGTGCGTGATCTTTGTGGGTATCGCGATGAACTCGGCGCACGCCTGGGCATCGATGCGCCCGATCTCGAACGGGCCGTCACCGGCTCGCAGGAGGATCCTGACTGGGCCGATCGGCTCGGAAAGCTTGAGGCCGCGTGGGATTGGGCCTCGACTGGTGCTTGGATTCTTGGCCACGAGCGCACCGACGCGAATGCGATCCACGCCAAGGTCAGTGTTATTGAAGACCAGATTCGCGCTCAAGTTGAGCAGCTGGCTGCGACGAGGGCGTGGGCACATGCAGTGTCGTCGGAGCGGCTGACCGGCCAGGCACGCGCCGACCTTCAGCAATACGCCTATCTCGTTCGCCGGCTTGGCAAGGGCACCGGCAAGTATGCGGACAAGCAGCGAGCCGAGATCCGGAAGGCCATGGACCGCAGCCGACCCGCGGTGCCGGTTTGGATCATGCCGATTTATCGGATCGCAGAGCAGCTTCGGATCAGCCCGGACATGTTCGATGTGGTTGTCGTGGACGAGGCGTCGCAAGCCGGGCTTGAAGCAACGTTCCTGCAGTACATGGCACCGAGAATGGTGGTCATCGGCGACGACAAGCAGGTGTCCCCTTCAGCGGTGGGTGTAGATCAGCAGCAGCTCAGGGACCTCGCAAACCAATACTTGGCCGACGACCGGTACAAGGTAAGCTGGCAGGATCCCAAGCGAAGCATCTTCGACGAAGCGGCCATGCGCTACGGAACTCGGATTACGCTCGTCGAGCACCGCCGATGTGTTCCGGAAATCATCGGGTTCTCCAACCGCATCGCGTATGAACCCGAGGGCATTCGACTGACTCCGGTGCGCCAGTACGGCGCCGACCGACTGGAGCCGATCAAGACGCTGCACACGCCGGAGGGCTACGAGGTCGGCGTAACGGAGAAGGTCAACCCCGTAGAGGTCGAGGCCATCGTGGATCAGTTGGCTAAGTGTCTAGCCGATCCTCGTTATAACGACATGACGTTTGGTGTAATTTCCTTACTCGGCGCGGCCCAGGCGAAAGCCATCGCGAAAGTACTCATGGATCGCATTCCACCTGACGAGTGGGCTGCTCGTGATCTTCGGTGTGGAGATGCGGCCGACTTTCAGGGATCGGAGCGGAACGTCATATTCTTGTCAATGGTCGCGGCGCCCGGCCCTGGAAGGAGGCTGGGCGTCCTCACGCAAGAACAATACATCCAGCGATACAACGTGGCAGCCTCGCGCGCGCAGGATCAACTGTGGTTGATTCACTCGATCTCGCTCGGCGACGTTGATAATGCCGCAGATATGCGCTTCCAGCTGCTCGACTATTGCTACGGTGCGCGAAAGCGTGGCGGCTCGATCGAGGATCGCGTACTTCGCGAGACCGTTCCTGAGGACGTGCTCTTCAGCCCCTTTGACACGTTGTTCGAGCAGCGGATCTTTAATAGGATTGTCGATCGCGGCTATACCGCCATTCCACAATATCTTGTGAGCGGTTACCACATCGATATCGTCATAGTTGGGGCCAGGGGCCGGCTCGCCGTCGAATGCGAGGGCGAGACGTGGCGCGGCCCATCGCAATACGAACGAGACCTGGCGCGCCAACGCGATCTGGAGCGCTGCGACTGGCCGTTCTACCGGATCCGCGAGTCCGAGTTCTACGTGAACCCGGATGCCACGCTTGACGGGCTATGGCAACAGCTCGACGAGCTGGAAATCCACCCGGTCGAGACTCTGGTCATGGCCGATGCGTCAACCGTCGCCGAGATCGCGGATGATGTGGCGCCAGCCCATGAGATTATCGTTCCGGAGCGAGATACGACTGTCCGCGACGCTAGCGGTATGCACGTGGTCAACGCCCGGCGTCGAGGTTGATCCAGAAGCGGTCCTCGCCGCGACGGCGACCGTCGGGCTCACCGCCGTTACGGAGGATCACCCGACGCGACGGCGCGTTGTCCGGCGTGCATGTGAGTAGCACCCGGCGCAGGCCGACAGCGCGGCACTCCACCAACCCGTCGGCCAGCATCCGCGTCGCGTGACCCTGGCGCCGCCACGGCGCGACGACGTGATACCCGACATGCCCACCGGCTTCCGCAAGGTCATCCGTCAGCTCGTGCCGGATGACGAGCGTGCCGAGGTAATGGTCTCCGGCGACGTACCAGAACACGGTGGACGGCACGCCCCACCGCGTCCGGACACCTTGGCGCTCGGTCACGAAGCTGTCGAAGTCGTCGCTGGCCGGGCCGAGCCAGGCGGTGTCGGTCCCCCGGAGCAGGCAATCGGCTTGCTCGCCGGTCAGGTACGACATTCGGACCGCCTTGGTCGGCCAGACGAGGTGGGGTGTTTCAGGAAGTGTGATCATCGTCCCTCAATCCAAGCGACTGCCGGCTGATCATGCCAGCGAGTTATGTCTGGTCAACCGGCTCCTGCGAAATGAGGGAGGCGCGTGGGCGGACAAGGCCCGTGCCAATATACAGTATTGCTGTACGCTTACGCGGGATCGCGCCACTCGCTGGCCAAGGCGGCGTAGACGAGCTCATCGGTCCACTCGCCCTTTATGAACTCGTTCTCCACGAAGTGGGCCTCACGACGCAGATGAAGCTTCTCCAGTACCCGCGCTGATGCGACGTTGCGGGCATCGAGGCGTCCGACGATGCGGTGCAGGCCGAGTTCGTCAAAACCTAGCCGTAGTAGTGCGGCGCCGGCCTCGGTGGCGTAGCCGTTGCCCGCGTGATCCGGGTTGAGCACGTAGCCGATTTCGCCGGCCCGATGTTCTTGGCTGAGCCAGATGAGTACGACGTCGCCGACCAGCGCACCGGTCGCGCGCTCCACTACAGCCAGGCTGAGTACTTGTCCCTCGTCGGTGAGCTCCGATCGGCTGCTCGTTGCGCGCGCGGCGACCTGCTCACGGGTCTGGGGCTCATGTAGCAAGAAGCGGCACACATCCTCACGGCTGCGATAGGCGTGCAGGGCCGCGGTGTCGTCGGCGTGCAGCGGGCGGAGCAAG
>JBKPQM010000167.1:0-6591 GCA_046734095.1 Actinomycetota bacterium
TCGACCAGCCACCGGATCGTGTCGGCAAAGGTTTCCCGCAGCGGGCGTGGCTCGAGTCCGAATTCGCGACGCGTATTGGAATCGTCGCATCGCGCGGCGCAGTTCATGACCCATATCCCCTCACCGTCCCATGGCAGGCGCGTCGCGATTCGCCGCTGCACGCTGTCGGCCGCGCGGCCGAATCCGGCCATGAACCAGGCCGGGAACGTCGCAAAGCGGATGCGGCGCCCCGTGATATCGGCGTGAGCACGGATGAGATCCGGTAGTGAGATGTAGTGCCCGGTCACCATGTAGCTCCGAGGACCCCGGCGTGGCGTCGTCACGGCGGCGAGCACCGCCGCCACGTCTCGGACATCGGCGACGTGCATGCCGCCGCGCATGACGATCGGATAGCGCCTCTTCAGCACATTGGTTGTACGTGTCACGCCTTCGCCGAAATGCGGGTCGTGCGGCCCCCAAACCGCTGCGGGCATGATGCTCACGACCGGCGCGCCCTGGTGCTGATAGCTCCGGGCCACCAGCTCCGAATCGGCCTTCGACCGGCAGTACGGCCAGGAAGGCTGCTTGACAGGCGAGTCTGGAGTCAGCACCTCGCCCTCGGCTGGCGGGAGGAGCGCCAGCTCGCTTGACACGTAGACGATGGGGTCAAGGTCGAGACGGTGCGCGGTCCCCAGAACGACGTCGGTGCCGTGGACGTTGACCGAGAGCATTTCGTCTGCCTTGCGCGCGTCCATTGAGAACACCGAGGCGGCGTGCAGGACGGCATCGGCGCCGTCGAGCACGCGCTCCACGGCGACGGGATCCGTCACGTCGCCTGGCACGGTCTCGACGTGATCGACGCCAAGCGGCGCGAGGACGCGCGGGACGCTGTCGGGAGACCTTGCCAGGACGCGGATGCGGTGACCTGCTGCGGTCAGAGCCGCGATCGCGTGCGAGCCCACATACCCTGTTCCCCCGGTCACCGCCACCAGCATCGGTGTCACCCGGCACAGAAGCCTACGAGCACGGGAGCGATCACGTCGGGCTCGACCCCGTGCTCCTGTCCTTCAAGCGTGCGATGCCTCGCGTCGGGAAGCGCGGCGGCGAGCGCCCGGGCGCCGCTTGCGAGCCACGGGGTCTGCCCGCCGTCGAGCACGAAGCTCGGCGGTTGATAAATAGTATGCGCGCATATAATATGCGCGCATGACTACTTCTTCATTCTCATACACGTACACGGCCGAGGCCGAAGTGGACGCCGAGGCAGTTTGGGCCCTCTATGAGGACGTTGCGAGTTGGCCGTCTTGGGACGCTGAGGCCGAGTGGGTCACCCGCGAGGGGCCCTTCCGGGCCGGCACGACCGGCACGATGAAGTTCCGTGACCAGGAGCCGCTGTCCTACCGACTGGTGAAGGTCGAGCCTGGGCGCGAGTTCGTCGACGAGACGCCGGTCGCGGGCTTGGTCGTTCGGGTTTCGCATCTGCTCGAACCGCTCGCGCCAGAGCGCGTGCGGATCACGCATGCCGCGGAGGTCGCCGGTCCCAAGGACCAGGCGAGGGAGATCGGCCCCCTGATCACGGCCGACTTTCCCGACACGATGGCGTCGCTGGTCGCGCTGGCCAAGGAGCGCTCGTCATAGCTGCGCGCGCGCCCCGCACACGGTTCGCCACCCCGGAGCGCAGCCCCGGCTTCCTCCTCTGGCGTACCACGCTGTCGTGGCAGCGCCGGATCCGGGCTGCGCTTGCGCCACACGCGCTGACGCACGTGCAGTTCGTGCTGCTTGCCTCGCTGTGGTGGCTGGAGGAGCAGGCGTCCGGGCCGCCGAGCCAGGCCAGGCTCGCCGACCAGGCCGGCACCGACTCGATGATGACCAGCCAGGTGCTGCGCAAGCTCGAGACGCGCGGGCTGCTGGAGCGCAGCCCCGATCCCGACGACTCGCGGGCGCGACGGCTCCACCTCACAGCGGCAGGCCGCGACCTGGTCGCTCTGGCGCTGGCGGACGTCGAACGCGCCGACGCCGACTACTTCGCCCCGCTCGCCGACGGGCAGGAGGCATTCCTCGAGGCGCTCGCCGTACTCGCCACCGAGCCACCCGAGAACCGAACGGCGGCAGACGATGGTTGAGCCGCTGGGGCCGACCAGGGTCGCCGCTACTGCTTCGCCCGTCGACGGCGCGCCGCTCCGCCGCGCGACGATCGCCGTGTGACGGTTGCGGCGCTGTCGACCCACAGCTCGAGCCCGTCGAGCAGCCGCTGCAGGCCGCGCTCGAAGCGCTCGTCGTCGCTGACGACGTGGCTGATGCGCGCGAGCCCGGCGCCCGGATCGTCGCCGCCGATCGCCTCGAGGTGCGGGTAGTCACCCGTGCCGAGCTGCTCGCCGATGTAGACGAGGACCGCGTCGAACCGGCCCGCGTCCTCATCGTCCGCCCCGAGATGCGCGCCGGACTGCAGACGCATCGCGTAGCCGAAGACGTAGTCGTCGACGATCGCTGCGAGCTCGAGCTGGTCGTCGATATCGAGCCCGCTGCGGGCAGCCACGGCGTATGTCTGCTCGGCGTGGCGCAGCACGCTTGGCCCGGCGCCCATCGGGTCGCCCTCGCCGATGTGCTCGACGATCCACGGGTGACGCCGGAAGATCGCCACCGTTCGCCGCGCGATCTCCGCCATGCCCTCGCGCCACCCGTCGGGCAGCTCATCGTCGGGGACGACGACCTCGCTCATGATCCTGTCGCCGATCAGCGACACGAGTTCGTCCTTGTTGCGCACGTAGTAGTACAGGGTCATCGTGCCGGCGCCCAGCTCGGCGGCGAGGCGACGCATCGACACCGCCTCGTAGCCCTCCGCGTCGGCGATCGCGATGGCCGTGTCAGCCAGCTGGTCGCGCGTGTATGCCGGGCGCCGCGAACCCGGAGCGGGGCGGCTCCAGATCGGGCTGCCATCGTCGAGCCTTGACATTCGTACATCGTACTACTAGCGTTGATCGTACGATGCACGAAACGCCTATACGCCGTACGATCAACCAATCGGAAGGCATCGTCACCGAAGGTCTCGGCAAGCGCTTTGGCGAGCTGTGGGCCGTCCGTGACCTCGACCTTCGCGTACCCGCGGGCAGCGTCCTGGGACTGCTCGGCCATAACGGCGCCGGCAAGACCACCGCGGTCCGTATGCTCACGACGCTGGCGGCGCCGACGACGGGAAGCGCGCGCGTCGGCGGCCTCGACGTGGTCTCTGACGCCTCCGCGGTCCGTGCCCGCATCGGGCTCGCGGGGCAAGCCGCAACGGTCGACGACCTCCTCAGCGCCCGCGCCAACCTGGAGCTCGTCGGCCGCCTCTACCACCTGCCGCGCGCGACAGCGCGCCGCCGGGCCGACGAGCTGCTCGAGCGGCTCGGCCTCACCGAGCACGCCGGCCGGCTCGTGAAGACCTTCTCTGGCGGGATGCGCCGCCGTCTCGACCTCGCGGCGACACTCGTCGCGAAACCGCCGGTGCTGTTCCTCGACGAGCCGACGACCGGCTTGGATCCCGCCAGCCGCAACGAGCTGTGGGGGCTGCTGCGCGAGCTCGTCGACGACGGCGCCACGCTGCTCCTCACGACGCAGTACCTCGAAGAGGCGGACCGCCTCGCGGACGACATCGTCGTCCTGGACCACGGGCGCGTCGTCGCCGCGGGCTCCCCCATGGAGCTCAAGGCGCGCGTCGGCGGCGAGCGCATCGACGTAACGGTGGCCGCGCCCGCCGACCTGCCCGCCGGCGAGGCTGCACTCGCACCGTTCGCCGACGGCCCCGCTTCCAGCGACCCCGATGGACCGATCGTCTCCGTGCCGGTCAAGGCCGGCACCCCGCTGCTCGAGATCGTGCGCGCTCTCGACACCGCCACCGTCGCCGTACACGACGTCCACCGCCGCGAGGCGACGCTCGACGACGTCTTCCTGACCCTCACCCAGAGCCAAGACCTGCCCATGGAGGTGGCCGCCTGATGACCGCTCTCGCCGCACCCAGCGCCGCGCAACGCGCCCGCTGGCTCGTGTCCGACAGCCTCGCGCTGGCCGGGCGCAATCTGCAGCACGTGCGCCAGATCCCCGAGAAGCTGCTCGACGTGACGCTGCAGCCGATTATGTTCGTGCTGCTGTTCGCGTTCGTATTCGGGAACGTCATCGACGTCCCCGGCGGCGACTACCGCGCCTACCTGATCGGCGGGATCCTCGCGCAGAGCCTCGCGTTCGGCATGATGGGCCCCGGGACCTCGATCGCCACCGACCTGGGCGAAGGCATGGTCGACCGGATCCGGTCGCTGCCCACGTCTCGCACCGCCTACCTCTTCGGCCACTTCGCCGCGGAGTTGGCGGCGGCGCTACTCGCGGTCGTGCTGCTGTGCGCGACCGGCTTCGCGGTCGGCTGGAACATCTCCAGCAGCGCTCCGGAGGCAATCGGTGGGATGCTCCTGCTGGTCGCGTTCGCGAGCGCGATGATCTGGACGGGGACACTGGTCGGCGTCATCGCGCGTTCGCCCGACGCCGTCCAGGGGTTCGTGTTCATGATCGTCTTCCCGCTGACGTTCCTGGCCAACACGTTCGTGCCGACCAGTGGTCTGCCCGACGGCCTGCGCACGATCGCGGAGTGGAACCCGATCAGCGCGGTCGTGGCCGCGGTCCGCACGCTGTTCGGCAACCCGACGGCGCTTCCCGCCGACGCGCCGTGGCCGCTCGTTCACCCGGTGACCGCCGCCGTGCTGTGGACCGCACTGATCCTCGCCGTGACGATCCCGTTGACAGTCCGGCGCTTCCGTGCACGCACGGACGACTAGGCTCGCTCGCGCAGTCGGGCCCGCCTACGGGAGCGCCGGGAGCATCGAAGGGTGTGGCGCGCTCTCGGCGCGCGCTACCGCTTGACCGCTGCGGCGCGCTCGCGGATCCCGGCGTCGATCACAGGCGCCGGAATCCGCTCGTACGCGTAGCTCGGCACCGAGGGCTACCTCGTGCGCGCGGCGGCGGGGCCCGCGGTGTGCGGTCGCAAGTAAGCATCCTGAAGCTCGAATTGCCTCCATTTGCCTGATGTAAGGCCTGCGTCTTACGGCCACCATCTACTCCACAGCCAATCGATGGAGTCCAGATGGATAGCCGTATGACGATTCAAATCGCACAGGAGCACATCGCAGATCTCCAGCGCACCGCCGCCGCCCGCCGGCGCGAAAGCGAGGTCGCCGAGGAATCGCGTGGCGCGTCAGTTATCGCCCTTCGCGTCGCCGGCCCGGATGAGGTTGCCGAGCTCGAGTGGCTCGCAGCGCTCGACTCCGCAAGGCCGCTTATCGGCGATGCACTGGTAGCGCTGGTCGATGGACGGCTGGTTGCCGCCATTGCACTCAACGACGGCCGCATCATCGCCGACCCGCTGGTCGCGACAAGCGAGGCACGCGAGCTGCTGCAGACCCGCGCATCACAGCTCGGGGTTGCGTCGCGGCGTCCGCGGTGGCGGTTGCGCCCTCGCTTCGCATGAGCACCTCGGGCCGCGTCACCGCGGTCCGGGATACTCAGCAGGTGATGCCATCGCGGGTCACGAGTTCTCGCTTGGTTGGACGCGAGGTCGAACTGATCGAACTCGTGAACGCGCTGGCCTCAGCCGCCTCCGGCGAGGCATCGCTGTTCGTCATCGGCGGTGACTCCGGGATCGGGAAGAGCCGCCTCGTGGCCGCGCTTCGCGAGCGGGCTGAAGCCGAGGGCGCTGTGTCGCTGTCCGGCGACTGCCTTGACGTCGCTGACGCGGAACTGCCATACGCGCCGATCGTCGCCGCTATCCGCCCGCTCGCGCGCGAGCAGCATCCTGTGCTGGCGGAACTTGCGGACGCCGAGCGCTCGGAGCTCGCACGTCTTCTCCCCGTGGTCGATGCCGCGCCGGCCGAGGACGACGACAAGGGCGCCGGCGCGCAGCTGCGGCTGTTCGAGGCACTGCTCGCGTTGCTGGAGCACCTCGGTCGTGTCGAGCCGACGTTGTTCGTGATCGAGGACCTGCACTGGGCCGACCGTTCGACGCGCAGCTTCATCAGCTTCCTCGCGCGCAGTCTGTCCGACGAGCGCGTGCTCGTCGTCACGACATACCGTTCCGACGAGCTCTATCGCCGTCATCCGCTGCGTCCACTGCTCGCTGAGATCGAGCGGCAGCCGCGCGTGCACCGTATTCAGCTCGGCGCCCTGCGACGGGCGGATGTACGTGAAGCGCTCGCGGACATCCTCGGCCGGCCGCCCGAGCGCGAGCTCGTCGACCGCCTGTTCACGCGCAGCGAGGGCAATCCCTTGTTCTTCGAGGAGCTGCTGGCGGCCGGCGCCGACGGCCGAGGCCAGATGCCCAGTTCGCTGCGTGACGCCCTTATGGTGCGGGTCGAACGGCTCGACGACAGCGCGCAGGAGCTGCTGCGGCTGATCGCCGTCGGGCAGCGGCTGGATGATCGCCTGATCGCCGACGCGCTGGGAATCGAGAGCGCCGCCGTGCTGCCGCCGCTGCGCGAGCTGGTTGCGAACAACCTGATCGTTCCGAGCGCCGACGACGGCTACGTCTTCCGCCACGCGTTGCTACGCGAAGTGCTCGTGGACGATCTGCTGCCGGGGGAGCGCGCCGAACTCCAC
>JBKPQM010000168.1:0-6523 GCA_046734095.1 Actinomycetota bacterium
CCGAGCTACGGTCCGCCCGACGGCACGGTGCTCCTCGAGAGCCTGTTGACGCAGGCGGTTCTGGGCCTGCCGACCCGCCAGCGGGCCGTCCTCGTGCTCCGCTATTTCCAGGACCTGACGGTTGAACAGACTGCCGATCTCCTCGGCGGATGCGGCGGGACGGTGAAGAGCCAGTCCCACCACGCTCTCGCCAAGCTCCGAGCTGCTCTGGGCGACTCCGTGGAGATGAAGGAGACCGACGATGCGCACTGACGACGAACTGATCACTTGCTCCGACACAGCTTCGGCGTGGGCACCACGGACCTCGCGCCGTCTCCAAGGCGGCCCCCGACACCGCGTGGATCGTGACGGACAGCGGCGTGTGTCTCGCCGCGCGTGTTCTCCGCGGATTTGCTAGCTGGCCGCGGCCCATTCGCTGGACGGGAACGCTCGGGCCACGGCGGCAGTACGACTGTTGACCTGTAGCCGGTTGAAGATGTTTTCGATGTGCTTACGGACGGTGTGTTCCGATACTCCGGTACGCCCGGCTATCTGCCGATTGGTCAGGCCGGCCGCGACCAGTCCGAGCAGCTGGCGTTGTCGGGGCGTGAGATCGGGTGCCGCTGAGCGGCGCCGGTCCACTCCGTCCTGAATCGCCACCACGTGCGGGCGGACGAGACCGAGTAGCAGCACCTCGTCGTCATTGAAGTCAAGACCGTCATGACGCCACAGCAATACGCGGCGCTGCAAGCGGTCGTCCGGGGGCAACGGGATCATCACCTCGTGCCGCAGCCCACACTGGCGCAGGTACTCGTGCAGCAGTGCGCGGCTGCGGCGCGTGGCCGGTGACCCGACCGGATCGCTGTGCCGGAAGACCGTGCCGTAGTCCCCGCTGCGATCCGGGTAGCTGCACGAGTTGGACCAGTACGCCGCCCAAAAGAGGTTCTCGTCCGCTTGTGGCTCGGCATCGGCGTCGGGACCGAATTTGCGATACATGACAAAGGTCTGCTGCGCGGCGTCGTGGACCTGGTAGGTGACGAGGTCGCACGGCACGAGCGCCATCAGGGCGGACAATGCGGACTCGGGCAGGCCGGCGCCCGGCTCATCGAGGTGTTGCGGATCGGCTAAATCCAGCAGGCGCCGTACCCCCTGTGTCGGAACGCTCAAAGACATGGATCAATCCCCTACCAGGCTCGCGTATGACTGCTGGCAACGCTAACCCCGATTCTCGGGTCGGCGGCATACGCAGATCGTCCTATCGACGGTGCCCAAAGACCCCGGCACCGTCTAGGCAATCAACACATCTAGCCGCACCTCAAGGGGATGTCATGAAGCAGCTACGCCGAATCGCCGTGCTCGTCGCAACGATGCTCGGCACCCTCATCCTGACCACCACCGCCGTGATGGCAATGCCGGAACCGCCCGCCGATGGCGGCGGAGTCCTGCCCGCCGGCAGTGCGCCGGCACAACCGGTCACCATAACGACCTCGGATGGATTGGCGACCTGGCAGATCGCAGTGATCGCCATCGGGGCGGCCCTGTTCGCCTTGCTCGCAACCGAATTGGTGCACTTGCACTTGTATCGCCGACGGGCCCATCGTCAGTCCGTGCCGGCGGTGTAACCCCTGGTGGTGAGAGTGCCGGGTTGGGCGGATTGGCCCAACCGGGCACGCGTGTGGCCAGCCTCGCCGATCGCCTCGATCGTCACAACGTGCGCATCGGCCTCCCGCCGGAATAGCCTGTTGCCGTGCTTCGGTGGCTGCGAGGTGATCGAGATGGCCAAACTGGACCACCGCCGCTTGCCGCGGGGGATCTACGAAAAAGAGCTGTTCCGGCTGCAGGCAGAACTCGTCACGATGCAGGAATGGGTACGTACGTCGCACGTGCGCATCGTCGTGATCTTCGAAGGACGTGACGCCGCCGGAAAGGGAAGCGCGATCAAGCGGGTTACCGAGTTCTTGAATCCGCGCGTGACCCGGATCGTCGCGCTGCCGGCGCCCACCGAGCGACAGCGGAGCCAGTGGTACTTCCAGCGCTACGTCGAGGAGCTTCCCGCCGCGGGGGAAATCCTCCTGATGGACCGCTCCTGGTACAACCGCGCCGGTGTGGAGCATGTTATGGGGTTTTGCACACCGCAGGAGTACCGGCGCTTCCTTGCTCAGTGCCCGGTCTTCGAGCGCATGCTGATCGACGACGGCATCATGCTCCGCAAGTACTGGTTCTCGGTGAGCGACGAAGAGCAGGAGCGGCGGTTCCAGTCCCGCCTGGACGACCCGATGCGCAGGTGGAAGCTCTCGCCGATGGACCTCGAATCCATTCGCAGATGGGAGGACTTCTCGCGGGCGAAGGACGAGATGTTCGTGCACACGGACACGTCGGAGTCGCCCTGGTACGTCGTCGAGGCGGACGACAAGCGCAGTGCGCGCATCAACATGATTGCCCACCTCCTGTCGACGATCCCCTACGAGCAGGTTCGGCCGGCGGCCCTGGATCTGCCGGCTCGCCCGGCGGCGATGAGCTACGCCCGGCCCCCGCGCGAGCTGTACCGGTCGGTACCCGACCACGCGGGATCGTTGACGGGCGGCTGACCGCCGCCCGCGTCGGCGACCAAACGCGCGATCCACCGCCAAATTCATCCGTCCCGAATGATCTGCCCCGCCGGCGGAGATGTTTCCCTACCAGCAGCCGCGGTCATTCCACGGCTGCACGGTCCTCGCGTATTGGGGCGAGGAAGCCGGCGAGAAGGAGGAGCTATGAGCAACCTTTCGACCACGGTTGCGGTGTACGACAGCCTCCCCAGCGCGGAGAAGGACTGGGGCGATCTCGAGGAGGCGGCCAGCATGCATTCGATCGACCTGGCCGACGCCGCACTGGTGCAACGCGACGACTCAACCGGCGAGGTCACCAGCCTGCGCCGGCAGGAACACCACGGTTGGGGAAAGGGAGCAGTGGCCGGTGCCGTCGTGGGGCTGATCTTTCCGCCGTCGATCGTCGCCGGCGCGGTTGTGGGCGGAGTGGGCGGTGGCCTTATCGGTCGTATCAGCCGTAGCTTCGACCGCGGCGACATCAAGGAGTTCGGCGAAGCCATGGACCGCGGCGAAACCGCGATCGTCGTAGTCTCCACGTACGACTCGGTGGGCGAGGTGGAGAGGCTGCTGTCCGGAGCAAGTCACAAGCTCTCGCGCGGCGAGATGTCCGCCGCGGAGGTCCAGACCGCGATGGACGCGAAGGAGCTCAATCCCTGACCGGCTCCTTCGGCGTTTGATCGAACGCGGGCTTCACCCGCGGAATCATCAATGCGGCGACGAGGCCGAGCAGGGCGACCACGCCGAGGACACCGATGGCCGCCGCGTATTGCGTGTTTCCCGGCGAGGCAGCCGCCACGAGGATGGAGCCGGACAGGGCGACGCCGAGCGAGGAGCCTAGGTTCGAAACGCTGCGGGATAGCCCGGAGATGTCGCCCTGCTCGGCGTCCGAGAAGCTCGACTGCACCACGTTCACCGATGCGGTGAGCATCACGCCGACCCCGATGCCGACGCACAGCAGTCCGGGCGCGAAGGTCAGTACGTTGGAGTGCTTTCGCACGAGGGCAAGTAGCAGGGCGATGCCGATGACGGCGGCGAGGAACCCGAACCGTATGAGTGAGGCTTGCGCCCGTCGGTGCGCCATCCGGTCAGCTGCGGCCGAGGCGACAAGAATTCCGACGGTCGCGGGCACGAGGGCCAGTCCCGTCTTGATCGCGCTGTAGTGCCAGACCTCCTGCAGATACACCGAAATGGCGAAGAATAGGCCTTGCATCACCAGCCACTGGTCCAGCTGAGTGGCCAGGCCGAGATTGGAAATCCGGTTCCGGAACAGCCGAAGGGAGAACAGCGGGTCGCCGCCGGCTTTCTCGACTGATCTCAGGTGTAGCGCGCACCAGGCCAGGAATATCAAGCCGATCGCGATGTAGACCCAAACCACCGAGATCGATCCCTCCGGGATCACGACCGCACCGCCGATCGTGAAGTCCTTCCGGGAGACGAAGAAGCCGTATGTCTGCGATTGGAGGACGCCGAACACCACGAAGAACAAGCCGAGGGCGGACAGAATCGCCCCCATCAAGTCGAAATGTGGTGGGCGGGCGGTCCGCGGGGGTTCGGTGATGTTGCGAGCGAGAACCACGATTGCCGCGACGACCAGGAACTGAACGACGAACGAAGCCCGCCAGCTGATCCCGCTGGTGATCAGTCCGCCGATCAGCGGACCGGCCGCGGCCCCCAGGCCAGCCGCGCCGCTCACGACGCCGAAGTACTTCGCTCTCGTCTGAACGTCGGCGAAGGCGACCGTGATCAGAATGTAGATGGGCGGGATCAGCAGCGCGGACCCGACTCCCTGGAGCAGTGAGTACGAGACGATCAAGAGCGGCAGGCCCTGGGCGAACGACGCAAGCAACGCGCCCGCGCCATATATCGTCAGCCCCAAGAGGAAGCAGCGCTTGCGCCCCCAGATGTCGCTGAGCTTGCTGCCCGGGATCATCAGCGACGCCATGGTCAACGTGAACAGGGTGATCGTCGTCTGGATGCCGGCGACCGTCGTGCCTATGTCATCGGCGATCGTCGTGACGGCGACGTTCATGTTCGTGGCCGCATAGCTGGCGATGAATTGGGCCAGAGCCAGCGGCAGCACCATCGACCGGGCCTGCTGTACCGCCGTCGGAGGGGCCGCCATCAGGTCGAGCCAACGCACGTCGCGTCGGGTACGCGCAGCATCGGAGACGCACCTCCTCTACCGATTCCGGCCCTATCGTGCATGGCCGCGCGCGGCATCGACTCACCCCTTGCGAGTGAGCGATAGCGGCGCGGGCGGTGGAGGCGCGGCCGACGAGGAGTTGGATCAGCTCGCTCGACGAGGTTGCCGAGGCCGGCGGCCGATCCGCAGGCCCTGAAGGATTCCGACGAGGAGCCCGAACGCGAGGCCGACTACGGAGGAGAGCAGCAGGTGTATACGGCCCCACCGGCGACGACTCACGATCGCTTGCACGGGTGTCACCCGCCAAACGGGCCGGGCTCGGGCCTTTCTCACAGCGGCACGGTAGCACTCAGCAGAACAGGCCGCCGGTACTGCTCACCCGGGGTGGTGCTCCGTGTTCACCTCGGTCGGGGACACTTGGCGCCGACCATGGCCGAACAACTCGTACGAGCAGGTGGGGTGCGTGGCTGATCAGGTGTTGAGTGACGATGAACTGGCGTTGATCGATGCATACTGGCGGGCAGCGAATTACCTATCCGTAGGGCAAATTTACCTGCTGGACAACCCGCTGTTACGTGAGCCGTTACGGCCCGAACACATCAAGCCCCGGCTCCTGGGCCACTGGGGTACCACCCCGGGTCTGAACCTGCTCTACGCGCACATGAATCGGGTCATCCGCGCCCGAGACCTCGATGCCATCTATGTGACCGGTCCGGGCCACGGCGGCCCGGGGTTGGTGGCCAACACCTACCTGGAGGGCACGTACAGCGAGGTCTACTCGCGGGTCAGCCAGGACGAGGACGGCATGCGTGCACTGTTTCGGCAGTTCTCGTTCCCCGGAGGCATTCCCAGCCACGTGGCGCCGGAAACGCCGGGATCGATCCACGAGGGCGGCGAGCTCGGCTACGCGCTCTCGCACGCGTTCGGGGCGGCGTTCGACAACCCCGACCTGCTGGTGGCGTGCGTGGTGGGGGACGGCGAGGCCGAGACCGGCCCCCTGGCCGCCGCCTGGCATTCGAACAAGTTCCTGAACCCGCGGACGGACGGCGCAGTGCTGCCGATCCTCCACCTGAACGGCTACAAGATCGCCAACCCCACCGTGCTCGCGCGGATCCCCCACGAGGAGCTGGCCCAGCTCATGCGCGGTTATGGCTACACGCCCCATTTCGTCGAAGGCGACGATCCGGCGACGCTGCACGAGACGATGGCAGCCACTCTGGACCGGGCGCTGGGAGAGATCCGGGAGATCCAGCGTGGGGCCCGCGCCGGCTCCGGTCCGCTCGGGCGTCCCACCTGGCCGATGATCGTGCTGCGCACGCCGAAGGGATGGACGGGACCGAAGGAGGTGGACGGGCATCCCACCGAGAACTCCTGGCGCTCGCATCAGGTGCCGTTCGCGGAAATGGCGAAGAAGCCGGACCACCTGCGCCTGCTCGAACAGTGGATGCGGTCCTACCGGCCCGAGGAGCTCTTCGATGCGGAGGGGAAGCCGGTGGCGGACATCCTGGCCGCCGCGCCGCGCGGCACCCGGCGCATGGGTGCCAACCCGCACGCCAACGGCGGCCTGCTCCTCAAGGACCTGCGCCTCCCCGACTTCCGCACCTTCGAGGTCGAGGTGAAGCGGCCCGGCGCGGCGCAGGCGGAGGCCACGCGCGTCCTCGGCCGCTACCTGCGCGACGTGGTGCGTCTGAACGAGGGGGATCGGAACTTCCGCATCGTGGGCCCCGACGAGACGGCCAGCAACCGTCTGGGCGCCGTGTTCGAGGAGACGGACAAGGTCTGGGTGGCGGAGACGCTCCCCACGGACGAGCAC
>JBKPQM010000169.1:0-7867 GCA_046734095.1 Actinomycetota bacterium
CCCGTACGAAGGTGACGTGCCGGTGTCGCGTGTCGTGGACGTCGCCCGACAGGCCGTCGAGGCCGGCGCCGACTCGTTGACCTACGGCGACACCACCGGGATGGCCACCCCGAGCCGGGTTGTCGAACTCGTCGAGGGGACTCGCGACACGATGCGGGACGTCCCGCTCGCGCTCCACTTCCACAACACGCGCGGCACGGGCCTGGCCAACCTTTACGCCGCGTTGCAACTCGGAGTCACGAACTACGACGCCAGCGTCGGCGGCCTCGGCGGCTGCCCGTATGCCCCCGGCGCGACGGGCAACATCGCTACCGAGGAAGTCGTGGCCATGCTCGACGACATGGGCATTGCCACCGGCATCGACGTCGAGATGCTGCTCGATGTCGCCGCCTTCGCCCAGCGCGCGGTCGGCAAGGAGTTGCCCTCCAACGTTCTGCGGGCCGGCCCGCGCACCAGGCTCACCCCGATGGACGCGACGATCTGTTAGTTCGGGGCGCTTCCCAAGTCGGGCGGGGTCGGCTGGATCACATAGAAGGCGGCGCCCTGCGGATCGGCGAGCCCGGCGAAGCGGCCATACGGCGAGTCCTTCGCGGATGAGGTGACGGTCGCACCGAGCGCGGTGGCGGCACCTACGGCCACATCGGTGTCGTCGACGCCGAAGTAGACGGCCCAATTCGGCGGCGTGTCGGGCGGAACATCACTGCTCATCTGCCACATGCCGGCGACATCGCGGCCCTGCACCTGCAGGGTCTGGTAGCGGAAGTCGCCCTCGCTCATGTCGTGCGCGCTCACGGGCAGGGTCGTGGTGTAGAACGCCACCGCGCCGTCCAGGTCGCGGGTGTTCAACTCGTTCCAGACGAACGCGCCGGTCTCGCCCACCAGCTGGGCACCGGCCATCGCGCCGGCCTGCCAAGCACCGGCAATCGCACCCGTGGTGTCCTCCCACAGCAGGATCGTGCCCCGAGAACCCACCTGCATCGGGCCGAGCGCGATGGCGCCGCCGTTCGCCGTGATCAGCTCGGCGAGTTTCTGCGCGTCGTCGGTCGCGAAGTAGGTGAACCAGGCGGGCGGCTGCTCGGTAACCGAGATGTCGTTGATGCCGCACACTTGCTTGCCGTTCTTGGTCACCGTGACGTAATGGAACTCGGCGTTCGGGTCGAACTGCCATCCGAACAGCTGCCCGTAGAAATCGCGAGCAGCCGGTGGATCAGTCGTGTTCAGATCGACCCAGGACGGGCTTCCCGCCGGATAGGACGAGCGCTCGGGCATGATCAACTCCCTTCGCGGGGACGTGATCCATTGACCCTGCCACGGCCGGGATGGCGGCAAAAGACCGGCCCCGCCGCGCGGCCAGCATTCAGAGCCGCCTCTGGTCGGTGATCAGTAGGCACTACCCGTTCCTTGCCGACCGCCAGGCCCAGGCTGGCCGGACCATCCCGGGTCGTCGTGTTGACCCGGATCAGCGACCCTGAGTGATGTACCGCTCGAGTTGGCCCCGGTCCTGTTCGAGTTGGCGGATGCGCCCGGCCACCACATCGCCGATCGTCACGATGCCGGCCAGTTTGCCGTTGCTGAGCACGGGCATGTGCCGGATGCGCAGCTCGGTCATGGAACCGGCGACGCTGTCGACATCGTCATTGGGACTGCAACTGACCACGGACGCCGTCATGAGCTCGGACACCGCGGCATCGAGGATGACCGCGCCGCGCTCGCTGAGGCGCCGCACGATGTCGCGTTCGGAGACGATGCCGACGACCTCGTCGCCGTGCGCGACGACCAGTGCGCCGACGTTGTGCTCGGCCAACCGGGCAAGCAGGACAAGTACCGATTCGGACGGGTTGATCGTCACCACTGACGAACCCTTATAGCGAAGAATGTCCGAGATCTTCATGTGAACACCTCGATCCGGTTCGCCCTGTGTCGACGTCCCCCTCGATCAGATTAGGTGTCCGGGCGGCCCGACCGGAAGAGGCGCTATTACGGGCGCGCGCTGTCGTCCGAGTCAACCAGCCGATGGATGCGCTCGGCGTACTGCGCCGGCGCGTAGCTGCCGCCGGCGTAACGGCGCACGTAGTCGGCGTGCAGATCCTCGTCGTAGCTTGCCAACCAGCCGAGGAAGTGCTCGCGCACGCCGGGCCGCAGGTGAAGCGGGACGGTCCCGATGACGCGCCCACCCGACGCCCGGATGGCCGCAGCGACTTCGCGGAGCTGCTCGGGGGCGTCGGACAGTCCGGGTAGCACGGGGGCGATGAGCGCGCCGGTGTTGACGCCGGCCTCGGCCATCTGCCGTATCGCCTCGATGCGCCGTCGCGGGTGCGGGGTGCCGGGTTCCGTGGCTCGCCAGACCCGCTCGTCCAGCGTGCCGACCGAGAAGTTCACCGTGACGTCGACGCGTCGGGCCGCCTCGCTGATCAGGTCGAGGTCGCGCAGGACGAGCGCCGACTTGGTCAGGATCGAGAACGGGTTGGAGTGCTCGGTCAGTGCCTCCACGACCCCGCGGGTGAGCTTGTACTTGCCCTCGCATCGCTGGTAGGGGTCGGTGTTCGTACCCATCGCCACACCCTCGTGCGTCCAGCTCGGATCACTGAGCTCGGCGCGCAGTCGCTCGACAGCATTGATCTTGACGACGATCTTGCGCTCGAAGTCCTCGCCGATGTCGAGCCCGAGGTACTCGTGAGTGGGCCGGGCGAAGCAGTTGTGGCTCACCACGCCGTTGGCGATGAAGTCGCCCGTGCCCGTCGTGATGTCGAACATGGGTACGTCAACGTCGAGCGCGCGCACCGCCTCGACCCGCAGCGGCGAATCGTCGTGCGGCTCGTCGAATCCACCCATACCGACGAGGCGATTGCCCGGCGCCAGGCTCGCGACCCGGCGCCAGCCGCGGGCAGTCAGGAAGCGGTGGTCGGCGCTCGCGACGATGCTTGTGCCTCCGGACAGCTCGACCCGGAATGCCGACTTGGTGGTCTGCCAGTGCGCGAGGACCGCGGTCGGAACATACTGCCGGGTACGGCCCTCCCGTACCGTGCCGTATACGCGATCGCCAACCCGCAGCTTGGCGAGCTGTTTGGTGTGTCCGCTGGCGAGCAGCACTCGCGTATCGCCGGCCAGGCAGTAGGTGCACGCGTGACTGCAGCCGCGGTACACGTTGATGGTCCACCGGAACGGCATTCGGGAGCGGGCGGGGACCTCGTTGAGGATGCGCTTGGTCGTGACGTGCAAGAACTCCAGGCCGGACAGCCGACCGGTGCCACGCTGCGGACCGGTTAGCCCGTCGACGTCGAACAGGGCGGGCTGCCCGTCGCGTTCTTCGTCGGCGAGCCGCCATCGGAACTCAGTCATCGGAAGTCTCTCGATTTGACGTGCAGGCCCAGTGACAGGTGCGCGATGTGGTGCGCGACCACGTTGATCACCTCATCGGTACGTTCGATCCGCCCGCGGATGATCAGACCGCCGGCTTGCCGGGCCACTCGGCGGTGGCGCTCCCAGGTGGCCGCGTGACAGACGATGTTCACCATGCCCGTCTCGTCTTCGAGGTTGATGAACGTGACGCCGTGCGCGGTGGAAGGGCGCTGGCGGTGGGTGACAACTCCGCCGACGGTGACCCAGCCGTGGTCGCGGATTTTGTTCAGCTCGGCGGCCGGGGTGATGCCCAGCGCGTCCAGCCGGTCGCGGATCAGCGCGGTGGGGTACCGATCCGGAGTCACACTGGTGGCCCACATGTCGGCGATCAGCTCTTCGGGCTCGGTCATGAGTGGCAGCTCGGGAGTGGCCGACTCGTCGAACGTCGTCAGCTCCAACTGCCCGGGGCGGGCGGTAGCGGCCGCGCCGGCACCCCACAATGCTTCGCGCCGGGTAGCTCCGAAGCTGTTGAAGGCCCCGGCGGTGGCCAACGCCTCGACCTGATCAGCTGAGAGCCCGACCCGGCGGGACAAGTCGGCCATCGAGCTGAACGGGCCGTTTGCCTCCCGTTCGGTCACGATCGCTTTAGCGAGATCGTCGCCGATCGTCCGGACTCCGTCCAAACCCAGGCGTACGGCCGGCTGTGACGGCGAATGGTCAGGGCACTTCTCGCACTGTGCCGGCGCGTCGTCCTTCTCCAGAGAAGCCGCGGCCGCCGAGACGTTGATGTCTGGACGTCGGATGTCGATACCGTGCCGCTTGGCGTCGTGCACCAACGACTGCGGTGAATAGAACCCCATCGGCTGTGCATTCAGCAGCCCGGCACAGAACGCCGCTGGATAGTGGCGCTTCAGCCAGGCCGACGCGTAAACGAGCAGCGCGAAGCTGATGGCGTGGCTCTCGGCGAAGCCGAATGACGAGAACGCCTGGATCTTCGCGTAGATCTGGTCGGCCAGGGCGCCGGTGATGCTGTTTCGGGCCATCCCAGCGTAGAGCCGGTCGCGCAGCGTGCTGATCTCTTCGACGCCCCGCTTGGAGCCCATCGCCCGGCGCAGCTTGTCGGCTTCTGCCGGGGAGAAGCCAGCCACTGTGATGGCGATCTCCATCAGCTGTTCTTGGAACAGCGGAATGCCGAGTGTGCGTTTCAGCGGTGCCTCGAGCAGAGGGTGGGCATATCTGATCTGCTCATCGCCGCGCTTGCGCCGGATGTACGGGTGCACGGAGTCGCCCTGGATTGGACCGGGACGGATCAGCGCCACCTCGATCGCCAGCTCGTACATGCGGCTCGGCTTCAGCCGGGGGAGCGTCGCCAGTTGGGCCCGCGACTCGACCTGAAACACACCTATCGCGTCGGCGGTCTGCAGCATCTCGTAGACGCAGGTTTCTTCCTTCGGGATTGTGTCGAGGTCGTAGGTCGTGCCGTGGTACTGCTCGACCAGGTCGAAGCAGTACTTCAGCGCGGACAACATCCCGAGGCCGAGAAGGTCGAATTTCACCAGGCCCATGCGGGCGCAGTCGTCCTTGTCCCACTGCAGCACGGTGCGGTTGGGCATGCGACCCCATTCGACCGGGCAGACCTCGACGATGGGACGGTCACAGATCACCATGCCGCCGGAATGGATGCCCAGATGCCGGGGCTTCCTCTCGAGCTCTCTCGCCAACTCCAGAACCTTCGCCGGAATGTCGACGTCGAGCACAACCTCTGCGGGGGCGCCGTTCGCTGCGCCCGAGCCCGCCCCTCGCTGCTCGCGACCGGCGCGGTCCCCGATCTCGGACCAGTAATAGCCCTGCTCGAACTCCTTGCTCCACGCGTCCTGCTGACCGGTGGAATAGCCGAATGCCCTAGCTACATCGCGGATCGCCGACTTGGGCCGATAGGTGATGACGTTCGCAACCTGTGCGGCTCGGCCCCGGCCGTGCTTCTCGTAGACGTACTGGATGACCTCTTCGCGCCGGTCGGACTCGATGTCGATGTCGATGTCGGGAGGTTCGTTGCTGCGCTCGGGACCGAGGAACCGTTCGAACATCAACTCGAACCTGACCGCGTCGACGGCGGTAACTTCGAGGGCGTAACAAACCGCGGAGTTCGCGGCCGAGCCACGGCCTTGACAGAGGATGTCGTGCTCGCGGCAGTACTTGGCAATATCCCAGACGACGAGAAAGTAACCGGGAAAGTTGAGCTTCTCGATTATCTTTAGCTCTTCTTCGATCTTCCGATACGCCCGGCGCTCGTGCGGCTTGCCGGTGAATCTTTTGGCGGCGCCCTTATATGCAAGCTCGCGCAAGTAGCTCATCTCGTTCTCGTGTCCGTTCTCCAGCGGAAATGGCGGTAGGTTGGGCGCGACGAGATCAAGCTCGAACACGAGGTCCATACTCAGCTCGACTGTATTTTCGACCGCACCGGGCCACCGGCGAAAGCGCTGAGCCATCTCGGCTCCTGCACGCAGATGCTGGTCGGCCCAGGCCGGGAGCCAGCCGTCCATATCGTCGAGATTGCTGCGCGCCCGCACCGCCGCGACCGTCGTGGCCAGCTCGCGTCGCGCGGGCGAGTCGTAGTGCGCGCCGGTGGTCGCGACGATGGGTAGCTTGGCTTCGGCGGCCAACTGGGTAAGCGCCTCGTAGCGTTCGTCGGCGAGTGGCTCGCGGGCGTACGTCAGCTCGACGACGACGTTGTCCCGGCCGAACCGGTCGACGAGATCGGCCAACGCGCGGCGAGCCGGATCGAGCGCGAAGGTGCCGTATCGGCCGGCTTCCAGGGCCGCGCGTAGCGGTCCCTTGCGGCAGCCGGTGAGTATCAGCCAGGTGTTGTCGGCGGTGTTGGTCAGCTCGTCCAGGTCATAGACGGGACGGCCCTTGCTGCCGCCACGTAGGTGGGCGGCGCTGATGGCGCTGCCCAGCGTGGCGTAGCCCGCCGTCTTGCGCGCGAGGACGACGAGGTGCCGTCCAGGCGGGTCGGGCTCGCCGACTCGGGCGGCGATCATCCGCTCGGACTGGGTCGACGGAATCGGTATGTCGAGCGACAGCTCGGCGCCGAAGATCGTCGGCACACCCAGTGCGCGGGCGGCTTCGTGGAAGCGCACCACGCCGTACATGCCGTCGTGGTCGATGAGCGTCAGCGCGTTGAGCCGGAGGCGGAGTGCCTCCTCGACCATGTCCGACGGTTCACTCGCGCCGTCGAGGAAACTGAACGAGGAGTGGGCGTGCAGCTCGGCGTAGGGAACGTGCGGCCCCCCTTCCGGGACAATCTCCGGGGGTTGATAATTAGCACGCTTGTGCGAGGCTGGGTACTCGCCGACATCTGGCCCGGGTGGGCCCGGGCGGCCGGACAAGCGCCGCTCGAGCTCCCGCCAGGGGATCGGCGAGTTGTTGAAGCCCATCCCCTCATTGTTCGAACGCATGTTCGATCTGTCAAGTCTACTCTAGCGATTCAGACGCTCTCGCCGGGTGCAGTACGAAATGCGCTCTCGGCGGAACATCGTTACGTCGCTGGCCAATCTATTCGTGTGGGCGCACGCGCCGCCGTGTGAGCGGCGACCTTTCCTGTCCCCGCTCGGGTCGAGGTGCTCCGGTACCCCCCGCTGGAGCACCTCGACTCGCCCACCATCCCGACATTTTGCCGGCCCAGCGCGAAGAGGAGCCCCGTTCAAGGAGGTCGAGCCCGGGCGCCTCTGGAGTTGCCACTATTCGGCTGACGAGCTGCGCCCCCGGCAGAGCACGAGCTCCGCGGAGGGGCGCACTGCCTAGGGCTGATCCGGCGGGGTGGGGAACCGGGGTGAGCGCTCGCGCAGCGGTCGCAGCGTGTGCACCTGGATGAGGAACAGCGCCGCCCAGACCACGGCGAACGCCGCCGCCGCGCCGACCGCCCCCACCGCCACGGGCGCGTCGGTCGCGTGTGCGCCGAGCACGACCATTGCCGCGGCTAACGCCGAATCGATTGTGGCGATCACGGTCGGTGTATTGATCAACAGGAAGATTTGCAGCGACCGTCCGGTCGGGCGATCCGACATGTAGGTGACGAACAGGCCCCGCTCGTCGTCGTAAGTGCCGGTGCTGAGGTAGCGCTCCATACCGGGCTCCAGGGTCACGTAGGCGCGGCGCAGCCGATTCATCGCCAATACCAGCAGGAACTCCTCGGCGTTGATCTGCACCAGACGGACGTACGCGGCGACGCCCAGCAGGAACAGCACCGGCAGCAGCGTCAGCGCCACCACCGTGGTCTGGGAACCGAACCCGGAGTTGTTGGCCACCAGCGCCACGGCCACGCCTGCGGCCGATAGCACGGTCAAGAACACCGTGGCGCGACTTTGCGCTTCGCTCCAGATAAGCGACCGGGCCGCGATCAGGCTCCAGTGCTCGGTGGCCAGTAGCGACGGGGCATTCGGCCCTAGCGGATGATCGCTATCGTCGGTGCCCCCCATGAAGAACCTCCTCGAAGCGGCCAACCCCGTCGCTACCATCAACCTACGTG
>JBKPQM010000170.1:0-14210 GCA_046734095.1 Actinomycetota bacterium
GTGATCTCCTCGTTGGTCGCACCCTCCGCCAGTGCCCGGCTGGCGCTCCACTCCAGGCAGACCTCCGGTGACCCGATCGCGGCCAGCGCCCCCACCCTCACCAATGCCGCGGTCCTTGGATCTAGAACCCGGGAACCGGGGCGGGTGAGGCCGAGCCCGGCCTGATCGTCGACGAAGCCTTCGTCGACGATCGCCAACCTCCGCAGGATCTCATCGAACCTCGCTGTGTGGCCCATCTGGTCTCCGCTCGCCCGCGAGAACCATTTCATCCCGGAGCCATGAGGCTTTCATCACCTGAATGAAGTTAAATCGAGCCTCAGCCATGATTCACGGGCCCGGACGTCGGCGACGGCTCGGCTGCCGCTGAACGTAGCCGGCACCCTGCCGGCTAGGCGCCGACCAGGCCGATTGCCGATGCCTTCCGTACTGCGTCGTTGCGAGAGGACACGCCGAGCTTCCGGTAGATCGCCTTGACCTGGGTCTTCACCGTATGGCTGGAGACGAACAGTCGCTCTGCGATCATGTCGGCGGTCAGATGGGTTTGCAGGTAGGGCAGCAGCCGCAGTTCGGCGGGGGTAAGTGGCAGCGGGCCCACTGCCCCCGAGGCGGCGCTGGATGCAAGGATGCCGCGGAAATCTTTGAGCTCGCCAATGAGAGACCCGAGGTCGGGGCGGTGGTTTCGGATGTCGTCGATCTCGCGGAGAAGCTGACGGACCGTAGCCACGTCGGAAATGGCCAGGTAGAGCTTGGCCAGCTGCAGCCGCAGCCGGACGGCGTGGTAAGGCAGCAGATAGGTGGCGGCCGGGCGGGCCCGCATCGCCTGGGCGAGTTGCCGGTGCGCTTCCGTCAGGTCACCTTGGCGCAGGGAAAGCCTGGCCGCTCCGGTGAAGGCCGGGATACTGACGACATAGTCGTGCATCCGGTTTTCCTCGATGGTGGCCAGCGCACGCTCGAGCCGGACGGCAGCCTCCGGCCATTCGCCGGCGTCCATGGCCAGCCACGCGAGCTGCGATTCACAGATGGGAATCGTGTCGAAGTTGTTCCTCGTAGCGGCAGTCGCAGACGCTTCGGCGAAAGCGGTGCACGCCTCGTCGACGTTTCCCGCGAGTAAGTGTGCCTCCGCGAACGACCACAGTGCAGTGTGGCGCCACGGGCTCGAAGCCGGTTCCTGGGCGAGCGCGAAGGCGGCGTCAGCCATCATCGCCACCGGACCATCGGCGCACGTGGCGGCCCGCAACATGGCCCGCGCCGAGTCGAATGAGGCCGAACCATCCGCCGGCACGAGATCGAACGAAGCCGCGTCGACGACCGCCGCCCACCGCTGGGCCCCACCGATGTCGCCGGTTAACACGCACTCCCAGCATTTGAGAACTGCGAGCGGCGGGTAGCGCTCGATGTTCACATCGCCAATCGCCTGGTACCAGCGCTGCACGGTTGACAACTGTCCGGACATATACGTCGGTTGGGCCAACCTCGTGACCAGGTGCGTGGTGCGATTCCAGTTGGAGGTGTGCAGCAAGTGCTCGACGGCCCGAGCTGGGGAGCCGTGCGACTCATACCAGTCGGCGGCTCGCTGGTGCAGCATCTCGATGATGCCGGGTTCGGTACGGCGAAGCTCCGCGAGCAGGAACTCGCGGAAAAGTCCGTGGTAGCGGTACCACTCCCGCTGGCGGTCGAGCGGGCGCACAAACAGACTGTGTGCCTCGATGTGGCGCAGGTGAATAGCCGCAGTTGAGGAACCAACGATTGCATCGCAGAGCGGGGCGCAGACCTGATCCAGCACGGCCGTGCGGCGCAGGAACCGCTGGACGGCCTTCGGCTCGCGACTCAGGGCCTCGTTGTAGAGGTAGTCGGCGACGTACCGGTCCTCACCGCTGATCGCCTGCATCCGGCCGCGGCTCTCCTTCGCGATCAATGCCGCGAGGTAAAGGCCGACCGGCCAGCCTTCCGTGCGTTCGGTCACTGCAGCGGCCAGCTCCGGGGTCACGCTGACCTGTGCGTTTGCGAAGATCTCCCACGCCCCGGCCGCATCGAGAGCCAGATCGCCAGCGCCGATCTCCAACGCGTCGCCCGAGGCCCGCAGCCGGGGCAGGTGCGGCTGCTCGGAACGGCTCGTGGCGGCCAGCTGAGATCCGGGGGGTATTGCCGAGATGATCATGCCCAGGACGTCATGGCAGGCCGGTGACTGCAGCTCATGGAGATCGTCGAGCATGAAGACGCAAGGAACGCGGCTGGCCCCGACCTCCGACGCCAAGCGGGGCGCAGCGCGGCCCAGCACCGACACGCCGTGACCGCGCAGGTCCAAGATCAGATCAGCGCGGCCCAGGCCGGCCTGACTGTATGCATATGCGAGCGAGGCGAGCAAAGTCGCGGGATCATCGTCGAAGCGATCGAGTGATACCCAGACCACAGGGCGATCCTCGTTGACGGCCCATTGCGCCAGAAACGTCGACTTGCCGTAGCCCGCCGGAGCCGTGACCGCAACGAGGCGGCAACCGCTTGAGCGAGCGGTCTTTATCAGATCGCCGCGGCCAACCGCGCCCGGGCGAGGTTGCGGGGCCGAAAACTTAGCGTCAAGGAGGACTTGGCTGAGCTCAGGAGCCGGCGCACGCACGTCGTGAAGGTTCACGTTCACGGCCGAACCGTCGTCCGCTTGCGACGAAACCTCAGCCACCGCGGCGGTGCGTGCGAGACTCGCCTCCTCGGTCGCGACATGATCCCCTCCGGGGCGATCCCCGCCTGCTGTGCTCTTCCGTGATCGCCGTTTGTCCGCGTCTGCTCAGCGTCTCTACGCTCCCCTCGGCGCAGACGCGACCGCATCATCCGCCACGGGTGAGCTCTCGGTGTCATACGGTGGTCGCCGCCGGGATCACCCTGGCCGCCGGGATTGTCCGGCCGCTGCCCGCGCAGGCCGTAACTGGCGATCACAGTCGGTCAGCAAGTGGCCGACTGATCCTCGCTCTCTCGCAACCGCTGATAGTGCCCGCCCGCCTGGCGAAGGTGCTGATGGCTGCCTTGCTCGACGACCCTCCCCCGGTCGAGGACCACGATCTCGTCCACCTCGTCGAGCCCGTCGAATTCGTGGGTGATGAACAAGACCGAACGGCCCTTCGTGGCCGACAGGAGGTCGGCGGTGAGTGCCCGGCGGGCGGGCGGGTCCAGGTGGGCGGTGGGCTCGTCGAGGATCAGCAGCGCAGGATCCGCCAGGAACGCCCGGGCCAGCGCCAGCCGTTGCCGTTCGCCGCCGGAGACGGCCGCCCCGTGGGTGCCGACCGGGGTATCCCAGCCTTGGGGCAGGGAGACGATCCACGGCAGCATCCGGGCGCGAGCGGCCGCGGCCTCCAACTCCTCGTCGGTGGCATCCGCCCGAGCCAGCCGTAGGTTGTCCCGGATGGTCGTGTCGAACAGGTACGGGTCTTGCGGGCATCCGCCGACGACTGACCGGACGTCATCGGCCGAATAGCCGGCCAGGTCGTGTCCGTCGAGGAGGGCGACGCCCGCCGACAGCTCACAGAAGCGCAGCAGCACCGCGGCGACGGTTGATTTGCCGGCGCCGTTCGCGCCGACCAGCGCCACTCTCCGCCCCGGCGGCAAGTCGAGGCTGACCCGATCCAGCGCAGGCGGCCCGTCCGGCTGATAACGCACGGTGACATCTCGCAGTTGGATGCCGAACCGCCGCGACGGCAGAGGTCGCGGATGGTCCGGATCCTGGACCGGGTCCGGCGCGTCGATGACGGCGGCGATCCGGCCCGCGGAGACGGCGCCCTGGCTGAGCTGGACGGCGGCAGCGGGCAGCGCGGTAACCGCCTCGAACGCGGCCAGCGCGGTCAGGGTGAGCACCGCCAGCGGCACCCGGGACAGCGTGCCGGTCCCGGTGGCCGCGACGCCCAGTAGCAGGACTGCCCAGACCGTGAGGCCGGTGACTGCGCTCATCAGCCCGGCGCCCAGGGCAGACGCCGCCGCGGTCCGGCCGTCCAGCCGGGTGAGCTCCGCGTCCGCCGCGTCGGTGCGGACGAGCGCGGCATCGACGGCCCCGAAGGCCTGCAGGTCGGCCGCCCCTTCGAGGAGATCGGTGACGTTGGCGGCGAGCCGACCCCGGGCGGGCGCGGCCGTCCGGGCGGCTTTTCTGGCCACGGCGGCCGCGACAGCCGGCACGACGAGGCCGGCGATCAACAAGCCGGCCGCCAGCACGGCTCCGGCCGGCGCGAGGATGAGCAGGCACACGAAGACCGCTCCGCCACCGACCAGGGCAGCGGCCAGGATAGGGGTGACGCCGCGGATGAACAGATCCTGCGTCGCGTCCACGTCGGAGATCAGCCGGGCGAGCAAGTCCCCGGATCGGAATACCGCCACCCCACTGGGCGCCAGCGCCTCCAGCCGACGCCAGATGGCCACGCGTACCTCCGCCAGCACCCGGAAGGCAACGTCGTGGGAGGCCAGCCGCTCCAGGTAGCGGAACACGCCACGGCCGACGCTTAGCGCGCGAACCGCGACCACCGCGGCCGAAATCGCGATGATGCCGGGGTGCTGGGAGGCCTTGGCCAGCAGGAATCCAGAGATGGCGAGCAAGGCCACGCCGCAGCCGGTGGCGGCGGCGCCCGCCGCCACTGCAGCCAGCAGCCGGCGGCGCACGGGGCGGGCGAGCGCGAGCAGCCGCAGCAGAGGGGGCCGCCCTTCTCGCCCGAGGCCGGCGGTAGCGGGCCCGGCGGTCATGGGATGGCCGCCATGGCAGGTGCACTGGCCAGCCCGGCCGCGACGTCCGCCTGCGTGCTGCCGAGCCTGACGACCTGGCTGGCGCCGCCGGCTGATGGGTACCGGTGGGTGGCCACGAGGATTGTGCGTCCGGCCATCGCACCGCGGATAACGCGATCGATTCCGGCGGCGGCAGCCGGCGCCAGGTGGGCAGTCGGCTCGTCGAGCAGGAGCAGAGGGGCGTCGCGCAGGAACGCCCGCGCGAGGGCGAGCTGCTGGCGCTGGCCGGATGAGAGCTGGGCCGCTCGCTCTCCGAGCAGGGTGTCGTAGCCGTCCGGAAGCGCCTCGATGAACGCTGCGGCCCCGGCAAGCCGGGCGGCGTCCTCGACGGCGGCGTGGGTGGCGCCAGGCGGGCCGAGAGCGATGTTGTCCGCCACCGAACCGTAAAACAACCGTGGATGCTGCGGGACCCAGGCGATCTGCGCGCGCCAGGAATCGACTGGGATGGCGGCCAGGTTGGTTCCGCCGACGCCGGCGGTTCCCGCGGCCGGCTCGACGAACCGCAACAGCAGCTGCAGCAAGGTCGTCTTCCCGGTTCCGCTGGGCCCGATAAGCATGATCAGCTCACCGGGATCGATCGTCAGGCTGAGCGGGCCGAGGGCGGGCCCGTCTCGGCCCGGGTAGGCCACGGTCACTTGGCTCAGTCTTATGGTGGCCGAGCGAAGGTCGGGAACCGGTGCCGCACCGGCAACGAGCGGGGCCGCGGCCTGGGCGGTCTGCGGCGGCAGGGGGGTTTCGAGGATCTGGAAGATGCTCTCGGCAGCGGCGGTGCCCTCCGCGCTGGCGTGGTACTGCGCGGCGACCGCCCGCAGCGGTAGGTAGGCCTCGGGGGTAAGCAGCAGCACCAGAAGTGCGGCCTGGTACGGCATGTGCCCGTACAGCAGCCGCAGCCCGGTCTCGACCGCAACCACGGCCGTGGCCAGCGCGGCGGACAACTCCAGAACCAGCGCGGACAAAAAGGCGACGCGCAGAGTCCTCATGGCCGTCGACCGGTACTCGCCGGTGACCTCGGCGATCACCTTCTCCTGGAACTTGGCCCGCCCGAACAATTTGAGGGTAGGCAGGCCCTGAACTACGTCCAGGAAATGGCCGCCCAGCTGGGCCAGGAGCCACCACTGCCGGCGGGTCTGCGCCCTCGTATGCAGGCCCGCCAGGGCCGCGAACAGCGGGATCAGCGGAAGCGTGAGTGCGATCACCAGACCGGAGATCCAATCGGTGGCGGTCACGGTCACCACGACGGCCGCCGGGACGAGTACCGACAGCACCAGTTGCGGCAGGTAGCGCGCGAAGTAGGCATCCAGCCCGTCCAAGCCCCGGGTCGCCTGGGCGGCGATCACACCCGGCTGCTGCCCACCGAGCCAGGCCGGCCCCAGCCGCAGGCAGTGCCCGATAACCTTGCGCCGCAGCTGGGACTTGACCCGGGCCGCGGCCCGCAACGCCGCCGCCTCCCCGCCGTAGGTCGCAGCGGCGCGGGCCACCACCGCGGTCAGCAACAACACCAGGGTGCCGGCCAATGCCGCAGCCCCGTGGCCGAGCGCGGCGGCAGCCAGCGCGCGGGCGAGCAGCACCGCCTGGGTCAAGATGAGCCCGGTCACCAGCAGACCGAGCATCACGGTGACGATCAGGTGGCTCCTGGCCGCCCGCGCCTGCTGCAGCAGCTTCGGGTCAGCAGCCCTCATGGCACGGTCGGGGTCAGCCCGCCGGGTCGTGCCACGTGTCCCGGTCGGTCAGCAGCCGGTCCGCCTCCTTCGGGCCCCAGCTGCCCCGGGCGTAGGGGTGCACCGGGACGGCATCGCCGAGCACCGGGTCGACGATCCGCCACGCCGCCTCGACAGTGTCCTGCCGGGCGAACAGCCAGCGGTCGCCGTCCAATGCCGCGCCGATCAGCCGGTCGTACGGGCGGATGTCCGATCCAGGTTGCTGCGCGAAGGAGAGTTCCTCGGCCAGCGGCTCCCAGCCGGCCCCCGGTTTCTTTCCGTGGACGGTGAAGCCGACCTCCGTTTCCGGCCAGATCCGGAACCGCAGCGTGTCTTCTGGAAGGGCGGGCTCGATGCCGAATACGTCGCGGGGCGGCGCCTTGAACGTGATGGTGATCTCGGTGGCGGTGACCGGCATGCACTTGCCGGCCCGGATCAGGATTGGCACGCCGGCCCACCGCCAGGTGTCGGCATCGAGTCGGACCGCGACGTATGTTTCGGTGGTTGATTTGGGGTCCACGCCGTCGACCTCGTGATAGCCGTCGTACTGGCCGAGCACCGTGCGCTCGGGAGTCAGCGGGCTCAGCGCGTCAACGACGGCGTGCTTGCCGTCCCGCCACGAAGCCAGGCTGGTCCCGGTTGGCGGTTCGGCCAGCACCGTGGCCAGTACCTGGAGCATGTGGTTCTGCAGCACGTCGCGGATGGCGCCGGTCCGATCGTAGAACCGGCCCCGGTCTGAGACGTCGAACGCCTCGGACATGGTGATCTGGATGTCCTGCACGTAGTTCCGGTTGAGCAGCGGCTCGATCACCGAGTTGGCGAACCGAACGAACAGCACGTTCTCGACCGGGTCGAAGGCCAGCCAGTCGTCGACCCGGAAGATGGCCTGTTCCGGGAAGTACTGGTGCATGGTGTCGTTGAGCTGCCGCGAGGAGGCCAGGTCGGTGCCGAACGGCTTTTCCACCATCACGCGGGCGCCGGCACTGCGGCCGGCGGTGGCGATGCCCTGCGCGATCCGCCCGAACAGCACCGGAGGCACCTCGAGGTAGAACAGCACCTTCTCGCCCCCGCCGATCTCATCGGACATGGCCTTGTAGGTGGCATCGTCGCCGAGATCCCCGTCGACGTATCGCAGCAGGTTCAGCATCTTGACCGCCGCCGGTTCGGCCGGGTCCATCCCGTTGAGCTTCAGCGATGCGGTGGCGTAGTCGCGGAACTGCTGCAGGCCCCAGCCGCTCTTGGCTACGCCCACCACGGGGACGTCGAGCACGCCGCGCTTGACCAGCCCCACCAGCGCGGGGAATGTCTCGATCTTGGCGAGGTCCCCGGTCGCGCCGAAGATCACCAGCGCGTCGACTTTGTCAGACATGTCTTTCCTCCTTGACGATCGTTTGCCATTTCGAGAGCGCCCGGCCCACGCGGGCAGTGCTGCTCAGCTCCCCGGGCGTATGGGGGCCGCGGCGGGCCCGGGCTCCCGCCCCGGAACGGCCTCCGCGGGTGGCGCGGGCGCCTCGGGCCGTTGGAAGTCGCTAGCGCTTATGCGCTTGCGGAACACGTAGTACGTCCAGGCCTGGTAGCCGATGACCAGCGGCAAGAAGATGACCACGACGACGGTCATCGCCTTGAGCGAATACGGCGTCGACGCCGTGTTATACACAGTGAGGTTGTAGGCCGCGTTCGTGCTCGAGACCATCACGTTGGGGTAGAGGTCAACGAAGATCGAGAGGATGCACGACGCGATTGTGACCGTGGTTGCGCTGAACGCGAACCCGTCGCGGCGGGCGTAGACCAGCGAGGCCGCAGCGAGCACGGCCAGGATGGCCACGAGCTCAATCAGGTTGAGGAAGAACGTGTCGCTCGCGGTCACGTGCGTCCAGATGATGAAGCCGATGACGAACGCAACGGTTACCGGGGCGACGCGCCGGGCGAGCAGCGCGGATCGCTGCCGCACGTCGCCGGTCGTCTTCAGGCAGAGGAACGTGGCGCCGTGCAGCGCGCAGACAAGGACCAACGTGACCCCGGTCCACACTGCGTAGGGCTGGAGCAGATCCCAGAACGACCCGGTGTAATTCTGGCTGGAGTCGATGGGCAGCCCGTGCAGCAAGTCGCCCAGGGCCACCCCGATCAGCAGCGGCGCCAGCACGCTGCCGACGGTCAGCGAGACATCCCAGGTCCGGCGCCAGCGGACACCATCGCCCTTGCCGCGGTATTCAAACGCCACCCCGCGCACGATCAGCGCCGCCAGCAGCAAGACCAACGCGAGATACATGCCGGAGAACATGGTGGCGTACCAGCCGGGAAACGCGGCGAACATCGCGGCGCCCGCGACGATCAGCCAGACTTCGTTGCCGTCCCACAGCGGCCCGATTGTGTTAATGGCCGCCCGGCGTTCGGCATCATTCCGGCCGACCAGGCTGTGCAGCATGCCGACGCCGAAGTCGAACCCCTCGAGGATGAAGAAACCGGTCCACAAGATCGCGATGACAATGAACCAGAACGGGACGAAGGCGCTCATCGGGACCCCTCAGTACTGCACGGCGGGCAGAGGTTCGCTCACGGCGGCCTGATCGCGCGGGGCCGGAAGCTGCTTTCGCGAGTACCGCAGCATCAGCACCAGGTCAACGGTGCCGAGCGTGCCGTACAGCAGGATGAATCCGATCAAGCTGATCCACAACCAGGTGACACCGACCGTCGGGGAGATCCCGTCCTTGGTGAGCATGAGACCCTGCACGATCCACGGCTGCCGGCCGGTTTCGGTCAGGAGCCAGCCGGCGGTGTTCATCAGGAACGGCAGCACCGCGGCCCAGGTCGCCACCCACAAAAACGCCCGGGACGTGGCCAGCGTCCGGCGCCAGATCGCCCACAGACCCCACAGCGCGATCAGCAACGTCAGCATGCCCAGGTAGGCCATCACGCGCATACCCCAGTACTGGACGAACACGTTCGGCACGTAGTTGCCCGGGCCGTACTGCTGGCTGTACTGGTCCTGCAGCGGAGTCATCCCCACCACCTGGCCGTTCCAGGAGTTGGTGGCCAGCAGCGACAGTAGGTGCGGGATTTGGATGATCTTGGTCGGCGTCATGTCGTTGTTCCCGCCGCCGATCTGGAACAGCGAGAACGAACACGGCTGGCAGGTGGTCCACTGCGCCTCGGCCGCGGCGATCTTCATCGGCTGATACTTGCCCTCGACCACGCCGAGCTCGTCGCCCACCAGCATGGTCAGCAGAATCGCCGGGAGCAGGACGATCACCGCCATCTGGGCCGACCGGGTGAACACGCCGCGGTCCCCACCGTGCCGGAGCTGCCAGGCCGACACCGCCAGCATCACCATGGCGCCGGTGGTCAGCGCGGCGAACAGCACCTTGGCGTAGCCCCACACGAAGACCGGGTTGGTGAACAACGCCCAGATATCGTTCAGCTGCGGCTTGCCGTTCACCATGGTGTACCCGACCGGGTGCTGCATCCAGGAGTTCGCCGCCATGATGAATAGCGCCGACAGCGCGCTGCCGAATGCGACCGCCCAGATCGTCAGCAGGTGCACCCGCTGCGACAGCTTGTCCCAGCCGAAGAGCCACAGCCCGAGGAACGTGGACTCGAGGAAGAACGCGGCCAGCCCTTCCATCGCCAGCGGGGCGCCGAAGACGTTGCCGACCAGCCGTGAATATGCCCCCCAGTTCATCCCGAACTCGAACTCCTGCACGAGGCCGGTGACCACGCCGATCGCGATGTTGATCACGAGGAGCGTGCCGAAGAACCGGGTCAGCCGCAGGTACTCGTCCCGCTTGCTGCGGTACCAGGCCGTCTGCAGGAGTGCGGTCAAGAACGCCAGGCCGATGGTGATCGGGACGAAGAAGAAGTGATTGATCGACGTGAACCCGAACTGAATACGCGCCAGATCAACGTTCATCGGCCACGGCTCCGCCCTCGGGTTGTCCTTGATCGTCATGGTGATGGGGCCCGAGTGCCGGTGCATCGCCCCGATGTGGGTATTGCCGGTTGAAGGTCGGCCGGCCATTTAGCCCGAAGAAGGGGATGTCCTGCGCTCGTCAGGCGGCAATGGTGGGACCGTGACCGAGAACTATGACGTGATCATCATCGGGACCGGTGCCGGGGGAGGAACACTCGCACATGCCCTCGCGGACTCAGGGAAGCGGATCCTGCTGCTCGAACGCGGGGACTTTCTCCCTCGCGAGATGGACAACTGGGATCCGAAACCCGTGTTCGTCGACGGAAAGTACATCTCCACGGACAAATGGTTCGACCGCGACGGCAAGCCGTTCCAGCCGCAGGTCCACTACTTCGTCGGCGGGGCCACCAAGCTGTACGGCGCGGCCCTGTACCGGCTGCGTCCCCAGGACTTCGGCGAGCTAAAACACGCCAGCGGGATCTCCCCGGCCTGGCCGCTGTCCTACGACGACTTCGAGCCGTGGTACAGCAAGGCCGAGCACCTGTACCACGTGCACGGCAATGCCGGCGAGGACCCGACTGAGGGGCATCGGAGCGCGCCCTATCCGTGGCCCGCGGTCTCGCACGAGGCCAGGATCCAGCAAATATCCGATTCCCTGGCCAAGGGCGGCTACCACCCGTTCCACGCTCCGTGCGGGATCATGCTGGACGAGGCGAGTCGGCCCATGAGCACCTGTATCCGCTGTACCTGGTGTGACGGCTACCCCTGCCTGGTACACGCCAAAGCCGATGCCGAGGTCATCGCGGTCCGGCCGCTTCTGAACCGGCCCAACATCACGCTGGTCACTGGCGCCGAGGTGACCAAGCTCGAAACCGACAGCTCGGGACAGGTTGTCACCGGCGTGGTGGTCTCCCGCGACGGCGGCCGCGAGATCTACCAGGGCGACATCGTGGTCGTCTCTGCCGGCGCCGCCAACAGCGCGAAGCTCTTGTTCAACTCGGCCACTGATGCCCACCCGGACGGCCTGGCCAACGGCTCGGACCAGGTGGGGCGCAATTACATGTTCCATAACTGCAAGGCCATCGTGGCCCTATCGAAGGAGAAGAACGACACCGTATTCCAGAAAACGCTGGGAATAAACGACTTCTACCTTGCGACAAAGGACTACCAGTGGCCGATGGGCAACATCCAGATGATCGGCAAGTCGAATGCCGAGGCCATGCGCGGCGAACAGCCTGAGAAAACGATGTTCGCCCCCAACTGGACCCTGTCCGATGTGGCCGAGCACGCGGTGGACTTCTGGCTCACCACCGAGGACCTGCCAGTGCCCGAGAACCGGGTGACCACCGACGAGGAGGGCAACGTCCACCTGGCCTACTCGTCCACCAACGACGACGAGGCCGACCACTTGTACGGAGAGCTGAAGAAGATTCTGAACCACACGGGTATGGCCCAGCATCACGTCCTCCGCAAGAACTTCTACATGAGCATGGACGTCCCCGTGGCCGGCGTCGCGCACCAGGCCGGGACCTGCCGCTTCGGCACCGACCCCGCCACCTCCGTCCTCGACATCAACTGCAAGACCCACGAACTGGACAACCTCTACGTGGTGGACACGAGCTTCTTTCCCAGCATCGGCGCGGTAAACCCGGCGCTGACCGTCATGGCCAACGCCCTGCGGGTCGGTGAGCATTTGATCAGCCGCATGGCATAAACCAGGCGGGGTGGCGCGGTGATTCATCTGCGGGTGGTCAGTCCGCCCGACGTCACCGGCACTCTCCTGCCAATGCTCCGCTCCGAGCCTGGGGTCATGAACCTGACGATGCTCCCCGGGGCGGTCAGCCGCCCCGACGGGGACGCCGTGCAGTTCGATGTGCTGCAAGGGTCGGCCAATGCGGTCATCGCCCGGCTGCGCGATCTGGAGTTGGACCAGCGCGGCTCGATCGTGCTGGAGAACGTCGACACATCGATCTCCGGGCGGGCCGACCGCGCCGCGGCCCGGCGAGGCCGATACCAGCAATTCACGCCGGTCTGGGCCGAGGTCGAAGCCAGGGTTGCCCTCGAGGGAACGTTCCCGCCCAGCTGGTTCGCGCTGCTGATCATCGCCGGGCTCATCGGATCAGTCGGGATCCTCACCAACTCCCAGATACTCATCGTCGGCGCGATGGTCGTCGGCCCGGAATATGGCGCCATCCTCAGCACCGCCTTCGGCGTGATCCGCCGTGATATCGCCCAGGTACGGCACAGCGCGACCGCGCTCGTGGTTGGCTTCACCCTCGCCGTGGCCGGCGCGTTGTTGCTGGCGCTGGTCGTCCGGGGAGCGGGCCTGGAACCCAAGGCGTACGCCCTCGGGATCCGCCCGGTCTCCAACCTCATCGACACCCCGAATTGGTTCTCGTTCATCGTCGCCCTGCTGGCCGGGGTCGTCGGCGTCGTCTCGCTCACCGAGGCTCGGTCGAGCACCTTGATCGGGGTGTTCATCTCGGTGACGACCATCCCGGCAGCGGCCGACATCGGCGTGTCATTGGCATTCGGCAGCTACGGCGAAGCCTGGGGCTCGGCTCTTCAGCTCCTTCTCAATGTCACGGTCCTGACGGCCGTCGCCGTGGTCGGACTCCCGGCGCAGCGGGCCATCTGGCGGCGCATGGCCCGGGCGGCGGCCGCACCGACCGACCTACAGAGGACCGGAGGCTGAGGCGTGACCCGCACCCAAGACGGCAGCCCCGACCCGCCCGCCGCACCGACGGGGCAGATGACCGAGACCGAGTTCCGCGCACTGTACGAGCGGCTGCGCGGCCAGCGGCCCTGGGGACCGAAGGACCGGCGCGGGGCCCTGAACTACATCACACCCGCAGATGTACTCGCCGCCATGCGCGAAGTCAGGCTGGGCCACACGGTGTCGCTCGCCGCGCCGATCGAACACCAGCCGTCCGCCGATAATCCCGATCCGGCCCAGCACGAGATGAAGTCTTCGCCGGCGGCCGACGCCGGCTCGGGACTGTCGTTCAGCATGGATCGGATCGCAATGAACATCCACGGCAACGCCGACAGTCACGTCGATGCCCTGTGCCACGTGATCTTCGACGGCAAGTTATACAACGGGCTGCCGGGCGACACCGTGACCGAGAACGGCGCCGCCGAGCTGTCCATCGACATCGCGGGCGACGGCATCGTCGGCCGCGGTGTTCTCCTTGACGTGCCGCGCTCGCGTGGCGTGCCGTGGCTGGAGCCGGGCGACCACGTGAGAGCGGACGATATCCTTGCGGTCGAGCGGGAGCAGAACGTTCGAGTGGGCCGGGGCGACATCGTTTGCGTGCGAGTGGGTCACCGGCGTCGGCGGACTGAGCAGGGCGCCTGGAATGCCGCCGAGGCCCGGGCCGGGCTCCACCCGGGTGCACTGGGGCTGCTCGCCGAGCGTCAGGTCGCCGCCCTGGCCGGCGATGGCAACAACGACACCGCACCGAGCGCGGTCGCGGGAGTTGGTTTCCCGGTGCATGTTCTGGCCGTCAACGCGCTGGGTCTGCATCTGCTGGACTACTTGCAGTTCGGGGAATTGGCAAAGGCATGTGCTCAGACCGGCCGCTGGTCATTCCTGTGCGTCATCGCGCCGCTCCGGCTGCCGACCGGCACCGGCTCGCCGGTCAATCCCATCGCGATCTTGTGACCGACCCCGGGATTTGCTGAGTTCAGGCCGCTGGGGTAGGGCGGCCCTCAGTCTCCAGTGCGATAAGCATTGACACAGCCTCGATCAGGGCCAGATGGGTGAATGCTTGCGGGAAATTCCCCAAGTGCTGGCCGGTCGTCGCATCGATCTCCTCGGCATAAAGGAGAAGCGGACCCGCGAAGGACAGCAG
>JBKPQM010000171.1:0-10048 GCA_046734095.1 Actinomycetota bacterium
TGTTCACTCCGTCGCCCCTTCCAGCTCGCGCACTGACGGCCTATCGACAGTGCAAGTGTGCCCGTCCGGTGCGAGGCGCCGACGAGGACCGTCGCAGATCGAGGTGGGCGGGACCAATTGCAGTGGGCACGGCGTGGGATGCCATCGTGCCGGTCGCACGGACTTGCGTTGTCACGTTCTGCCCGGTACCCAGTGTCGTAGCGTCCCACGCCAACCAGTCCTTCGGGTCCGCTCGACCATCGACCTCGTGGGGCGGTGATCGGGCACACTGTCGGGGTGCGTGACGAGACGGCCGACCGCGAAACGGCAACTCCCGCTCAACGGACCCCGTCGGATGAGCCGCCGCCGAGCGGACACAAGTCGGCGCTGGCCGGCTTGGCGTTGGGAGCAATCGGCGTTGTCTTCGGTGACATCGGCACCAGCCCGCTCTATGCAATGCAGACGGTGTTTTCGATCGACAAGGGCGAGGTGAAGCCCACATCGACTGCCGTTTACGGCGTCGTATCACTCGTCTTCTGGACGATCACGCTAATCGTCTCGATAAAGTATGTGGTCTTCATTATGCGAGCAGACAACGACGGCGAGGGTGGGATCATGGCCCTGGCCGCCCTCATCCGCGAGAGGCTGCGGGCGAATAGTCGTCGCGTTGCAGTGGCGATGGTCCTCGGTGTCGTGGGCGCCTCGCTGTTCTACGGCGACAGTCTGATCACCCCCGCCATATCAGTGCTTTCGGCGGTAGAGGGTATAGAGGTTGCGGCGCCGAGCGCTCACGATGTGGTGCTGCCCGTAGGCATTGCCATTCTGGCAGTGCTCTTCGCCGTGCAGCGGTGGGGTACGCATTATATCGGCCGATTCTTCGGTCCGGTGATGGTGTTGTGGTTCGTGGTATTGGCCGTCACGGGCTTGCCGCACGTCGTCAGCAAGCCCGGGATTCTGCGGGCACTGTCACCAACCTACGCTCTTGCCTTCGTATTCGACGATCCGTTCACCGCGTTTATCGCGATGGGAGCGGTCGTGCTGGCGATCACTGGGGCCGAAGCGCTCTACGCCGACATGGGCCATTTCGGCCGGCCGCCGATTCGCTTGGCGTGGTTCGCACTTGCGTTCCCGGCGTTGGCCGTGAACTACCTTGGGCAGGGCGCGCTGATTCTCGACAAGCCTAGTTCGATTTCCAGTCCGTTTTACCTGCTCTCGCCCGGATGGGCGCGGATTCCGATGATAGTACTAGCAACCTGCGCGACCGTCATTGCCTCTCAGTCCGTCATTTCGGGAGCATTTTCTGTGTCGCGTCAGGCGGTTCGGCTCGGGTTCTTGCCGCCCCTTACTATTCGGCACACCTCGCGGCAGGAAGGCGGGCAGATCTACGTTCCGGCAGTGAACTGGCTGCTGTTCGGCGGCGTGCTGTTGCTGATGCTCCTGTTCCGTTCCTCGGGCAAGCTCGCAACCGCGTACGGCCTAGCCGTGACGGGGACGTTCCTGCTCACGACGACACTCTTCCTGATCCTGGCCGGTTCGAGCTGGCATTGGGCGCCATGGAAATTGGTCGCTTTCGCCGTTGTGTTCGGCGGTCTCGAGCTGATCTTTTTCGCGGCCAACCTCAACAAAATTCGGCACGGTGGTTGGCTACCACTCCTTCTTGCCGTCGTCATCACTGTGGTGATGCTGACCTGGCAACGCGGGCGAAGCATCGTCACGCAACGACGCATCGCCCTGGAAGGCCCGCTGGATGACTTTGTCGAGAAGATGCGGGCCGACCCACTACCGCGAGTCACCGGCACAGCCGTGTTCCCGCACCCGACCAAGGAAACGACACCACTTGCGCTACGCGCGAATGTCGAGTTCAACCATGTCCGGCACGATCATGTCGTGATCGTGTCCGTGATGACCGAGAACCTCCCGCATATACCGGTCGGGCAACGCGTGACGATCGACGATCTGGGCTACCAGGACGACGCTATCTCGCACCTGACGATCCGGCTGGGCTTTCAGGACGAGCAGGACATCCCGGCGATGCTGCGTTACGCCAACCGAACGCACGCCGAACTCGACTTCGAGCCCGATGAGCTGTCCTACTTCCTCTCTCGAATTAGCATCGAGCGGGGACCCAGTCCGGTCATGGCGACCTGGCGAAAGCGCCTCTTCATCGGACTCGCACACAACGCGGCCACCCCAGCCGCCTACTTCAAGCTGCCGGACGATCGGACCGTGGTGATGGGGTCGCGCCTCGAGCTCTGAGCTCGGGCGCAGCGCCGGACGGCAGCCGGGTCACGCGTCGTGAACCGAGCTCACGACCCGAGCAGGGTTGCCGACCGCAATCGATCCGGCGGGAACATCCTTGGTGACGACCGACCCGGCGCCGATGACTGAATCCTGGCCGACCGTTACGCCCGGACAGATCACAGCCAGTCCGCCGATCCAGACGTTGTCCTCGATCATGATGGGAAGCGCCGCTTCCCACTTGGCCCGCCGAGGTTCCGGCGCGATGGGATGAATCGGCGTGAGCAGCTGGACGTTCGGCCCAACCAACACGTCGTCGCCGATGGTGATCGCGGCGACGTCCAACGCCGTCAAGCCGAAGTTGATGAACGTGCGCGCGCCGATGCGAATATGGCTGCCGTAGTCGACGAACATCGGCGGACGGATTTCGACGTCGTCGCCGATGCTGCCCAGCAACTGCGCCAGCAAGCTCCGGCGACCGTCGGCGTCGTGAGGATCGATGTCGTTGAACCGCTTCGTCAACACCATCGCCCGGCGCATCTCAGCGACCAGTTCCGGGTCATCGCCGCGGTAGAGATCGCCGGCGAGCATGCGCTCACGCATTGTGCGCTTGTCAGTCACGGTGTCGGGCATCTCGAAGTCGGCCACTCGGCAAGCACATCACGTGCTCAGGCGGACACGCGAGGGTGCGGCGTTCTCAAGGGCCGCACGGCGCGGAGGAGCAGATAGTCGATGATCCGCCGGCGCCACAGCAATTCCACCTGGCGCAGCAGCACCCGCGCGGCAAGCCGGTGCCCTATAGGCGCGGCCGTCCGGGCCCGCGAAAGCCGTTGCGCCGTGAGCCGAAGCGCCGGGGCGATCACGCGGTCGCCACACATCGTCGCCTCGACGTCAACCAGGCCGGCCGCGCGAGCAGCCTCGACGATTTGCTCGGCTGTCATTGCGGCGGTCCGGCGCATCCCGAACACTCGCAGCTGTGTCACGCCGGCGATGACCTCAACGGGATCACGCGGCCACCGTTGAGTAGCAATGTCAGAGATACTCAGCACGCCGCCGGGCCGAAGCACGCGGTAACACTCGTCGAAAAAGGTCCGGCGGGACCGGAAATGGAATGCGGCTTCCACGCTCATGATCCCGTCAGCCGAGCCGCTGACGATCGGCAGCCGGATCGCGTCGCCCACCACCGGGCCCGCGCCGGCCGCAGCCAGCTGACTCCGGCCCGCTGCGAGCTGCCACTCGGCGATGTTGACTGCGACCAGTTGGCGTGGGCGAACTCGTTCGGCGATCACCGGATCCTGGGTGCCCAGCCCGTTGCCGACGTCGACGATCACACCCCGGGTGGGCAGCTCGGCCGCCATCGTTTCGACCAGCCGCCGGCAGGCGTCCTCAGCCTCGTCCTCCGAGCCGCCTCCCTCCCACAGCCCCAGATTCAGCCAGCCAGGTGCCAGGGCGAGGAAGCAATCCGTCCCGATGCTCTCGTACACCCGCGCGACCGGATTCTTGCCTTGCTTGAGAATCTCCCGAACGTGCCGCACATGGTGCGTCGTCCATCCGGTCATCTTCTGCGCCATGACGCTGACGATCATTACGCACGTCGCTGTGTGGCCGTCGTCGCGGACCGCGTCTCGTGCTCAGATCGAGTGGATCGGTTCTCTGTCGCCTCCGTGATCAAGAGGGCGAAGTGGCGGGCGGCACGACCACTTCTGCGTCTTGATCAACGAGCAGGGGAGAGCCGTGGTACGGAGGGCTGAGCCGTCAGGGGTCGCGGGGCGGGCCGGCGGCCCGGCGAGTCGCCCGTGCGCTGGCGGCGTCAGGACACCGGTGCCGGCGTGTGTCCCGCCGTGAGCGGAAGCGCACAGCGGACCGTCGTGCCGTGGCCCGGCGGGCTGTCGACCGCCAAGATGCCTCCGATGGCCTCCACCCGGTCCTTCAGTCCGACCAGGCCCGAACCGCGCGTCGGATCGGCGCCGCCGACTCCGTCGTCGTGCACGCAGACCCGTAGCCGGCCGTCGGCGAGGGCGGCGGTGACCTCGACGACCGAGGCCCGCGCGTGCTTGGCGGCGTTGGTCAGCATCTCCGACACGACGTAGTAGGCCGCGACCTCGACCGGCTCGGGCAGGCGCCCATCCAGCGGGACGTCCATCGTGACCGGGACGGCGGAGCGCCGCGCGAGAGACCGCAATGCCGGCCGCAACCCGGCCTCGGACAGGATCGCCGGGTGGATGCCCCGCGACATCTCGCGCAGCTCGTCGATCACGCCTACCAGCGCGGCGGCAGCATCCATGATCCCACTGCGGACCTCCCCGTACTCGGGAGGTGCGGCCGCCGCCATGGAACGCAGCTTGAACGCCAGGGCAACCAGGCTCTGCTGTGCGCCGTCGTGCAGGTCGCGCTCGATGCGGCGGCGGGCCTCGTCGGATGCGGCGACGATTCGTGCGCGCGAAGACATCAGCTCGGCCCGGCTCTGGGCGTTGGCGATGGCCGTCGCCACCAGATCGGTGAACTCGGTCATGCGTTGCTCGGTGCCGGCCGGCAACGGTCCCTGCCCCGAACCGACCGCGATGAGCCCCCAGAGCACGCCGTTCACCAGGATGGGCATCGCAACGGCTGACCGAAGGCCCTCGCGAAGATAGGGCGCGCCGCCCGGGATGCGGCTGTAGTCGTCAACCCGCGCCGGCCGCCCAGTACGCCGGACGGTCGCGGTCAGCCCGGTCGTCGGGTACCCCTCCCAGCGTTCGCCGACCCGAACGTGGGGTCCGGACGTGCCCTCGTTGGCAACGAGAGTTGTCGTGCCGTCCGGCTCGAAGCGGATCATCCTGGCCGTGCCGCTACCGAAGTAATGCAGCACCTCCTTGGTCACGGCCGCGAACACCGCCTCGGGCGGCTCACCGCGTGCCACCAGCATGGCCAGACGTCGTAGGGCCGCCTGGGTATCGGCCAGCTTGCGCCGCTGCTCATCGGCCTGGGTGTTGGCGATGGCGATCGCCGCGAGCTCCATGAAGTCCGCCATCCGCGACTCGGTGCCCGGCGGGAAGTCGGACTGCTCGGTCGCGGCCACCGTTACGCCCCAGTAACACCCCTCCACCACGATCGGGATGGCGATGGCGGCCCGCAGCCCGCGCTGGCGAGCAATGGCGCCGAACGGACCGCTGCGCAGCGGCTCGCCGCCGATTCGCGCCGGGCCTCCGCTTCGCAGCGCGGCCGCCATCGCCATCTCGGGCCGCAGCCGCACCCGGAACCCAGGTGCGATCAGGTCGCTCGCCGGCCCGTATGAAGCGAGCACGGTGCAGGTTCCCTCCGGCTCCGGCTGCTCGCTGGGCGGGTCCTCGGCCGACACCGGCTTGACCTGGTTGATGGAATCGACGCGGGTCACGAACGTCGCCTCGGCACCCACGAGGTGGGCCAGCTCGTCGGCGATCGCGCTGAACACATCGGCCGGCTCGGCGCCGCTGGCAACCAGCGTCGCCACCCGCCGGATGGCGGCCTGCTCGGCGAGCTGAGCAGTTCCTGACCGGTCCGCCGGCGGACGGACCGCCCCGGTCCCTGCCTTGTGGCCCGCCTCCGGGCCGAAGCCCGGTGCACTCATGGGCCTGACGGTAGCCCGGTGCCCGGTGCCCAGCAACGCGCAACCGGGTGACGGCTGCCGCGTCAGCCCGTCCGGCCAGCACCCGCGGGTTTGAGGCGCGGCGCACGCCGAGCCGGCACCCGTCCGGATTCGACCAGCCACCGGACGGTGTCATCGATCGTCTGCCGGAACGGTACGGGATCGAGGCCGAACTCCTGCCGCGTAGCGGAGTCGTCGAATCGGGTATTGCGGCGCACGGTTTCGACACCTTCATGGTCGGCGGGATAGTGCCAACGTTGCGGTAACCGCCGTTGAACCACGTCGATGAGCCGGACGGACGGGCCGATCACCGGCCCGGGCAGGACCAGGTGGGGCAGGCGACGCCCGGTGGCGTCTGAGACCGCCTTGTAGAGCTCGTGGCCGTCCATGTGATGGCCGGGCACGATGTAGCGGCGCGGCGCGCCCGGCCGCTGAACCACCGCCGCGATCAGCGTCGCGACGTCGCGAACGTCCACGACATGCAGGCCGCCGCGTGGAAACGTCGGGAAACGCCCGAGCACAATCCAGCGCACCTGCTCGCTCCACGCGCCGCGGTAGGGGTCGTCGGGGCCGTAGACGGCGCCGGGATAGATCGTCACGACGGGCGCACCCGCGTCCTGCAATTGGCGGGCAACCCGTTCGGAGGCGATCTTCGACTGCGCGTACGGCAGATCGATATCGCCGAGCGGCAGGTCGGGGCCGCTCCCGCCGTAGCGGGTCAGCGCCACTGTCGTCGAGACGTGCACAATCGGATCGAGGCCTCGCTCGGCCGCGCCGTTCAGCACCAACTCCGTGGCGCGGGCATTCGTGCGGCGCATCTCCTCAGCCCGACGCGGGTCCAGCGAGAAAATCGCAGCCGCGTGCACTACGGCGTCGCAACCGTCGAGGGCACGCGACACCGCCGACTCGTCGAGCACGTCGCCGACGACCGTGTCCGCGCCCGGCGTCCGCACGCTCTCCGGGTGCCGAACCAACAACCGCACGTCGCTGCCGTCGCGGAGCATCGCCGCCACGGCGTGCGAGCCGACGAAGCCCGTACCTCCCGTCACCAGGATCTTCATGTCCCAGGATGCTCCTCGTGTCGCGGCGCGCCGTCGATGCCATTTTGCGAGCGCGGCTGCTCGATAAATTGCTTCAGCGTCGGCACGGCGAGGCGCAGACTTATCTGCCTGCGATTTGCCGGTCAACTGCCTGGTTCGTGAACCAGCGATGAGAGAGGTTAGGCCATGACGTGCGGGTCACGAGGTGTTCGGCCCGCTTCGAGTTGATCATGTGAGTGGCCGCGTCCCTCGCGGCGGCCACCGAACTTTCGCCATTCAAGGAGCAGTTCATGAGCGCCGACAAGAGCGCCTCTAGTCAGCTGGCGACCCCGGCTGGGCTCGGCAGGTTGGCCCAGGTTATTGCCACCCGGGGCGGAACAGCCGCGCCGGAAATGCCATTCGTGATAGAGCATCGTGAAGCACTCATTTACATGCTGTGCCAAGCCGCCGAGCTCGAACACGGCATCATGTGTCAGTACCTTTTTGCGGCCTTCTCGCTCAAGCAGCGCACCGACGAGGGGTTGACCGAGACCGAGTTGGAGGCGGTCAACCGCTGGCAGCGGCAGATCTCGCACGTCGCCACGCAGGAAATGTTGCATCTGGCGCTGGTACATAACCTGTTGAGCGCTGTCGGAGCGGCACCCCATCTGGCTCGGCCGAATCTTCCCCAGCCGGCCAACCACTACCCGGCCGGGGTGCAGCTTGCGTTGCTTCCGTTCGGCGAACAGGCGCTGCGGCATTTCATGTTCCTCGAACGGCCCGAAGGCATGACCCTCGATGACGCGGACGGACTGGCCGCGGTCGGCCAGGCAGAGCCGCTGATGGCGGCAGACGACATCGTTCCGCGGCTACAGGATTTCGCGACGGTCGGCCACCTGTATCGCTCGATCGAGCACGGCCTGGCGCGCCTGGCCGAGAAGTTCGGCGAGCGCTGGCTTTTCGTCGGTCCGCCGCGTGCGCAGGCCACCTCGGAGAATTTCCGCTGGTCCGAGTTGGTCGCAGTCACCGATCTGGCTTCGGCGCGACGCGCAGTCGAGGAGATCCTCGAGCAGGGCGAAGGCGCGCGCGGGCATTGGGAGAATGCGCACTTCGGTCAGTTCGTGAAGATCCTCGACGAGTATCGGGCGATGCGCGAGGCGAACCCCCGGTTCGACCCGGTTCGCCCAGTCGTCGCGGTCAACGTGCGGCCGTCCGAACACGGCGACGTCCCGGTGATCACCGACGCGCTGACGGCGCGCTGCACCGACCTGTTCAACGTCGCCTACGAGATCCTGCTGCAAACCCTTGAGCGCTACTTCGCCCACACCGAGGAGACCGACGCCCAACTGGCAACATTGGCAGACCTTACTGTCGGATTGATGTTCCAAGTGATCAAGCCGGTCGGCGAATTGATCACCACGCTTCCGGCCGGACCCGACTATCCCGGGCGGACCGCCGGCCCGAGCTTCGAGCTCTTCTATGAGAGCGACTACCTGATGCCGCACCAGGAAGCCGCCTGGGCGCTGCTGGAGGAGCGGCTGCGCGAAGCCGCGGACTACTCGGAGCGAGTACGCGCCGAGGCACCACCGCGGGCAAGCGAGGGGCTCACACCGATCGGCCCGGCCCTCAACGCGCTTGCCGACTCGCTGGCCGCGCATTTCCCCGAGTGGGGGCGAAGGAGTCGATGGGCTCGCGATGAGCAGCCAATGTCAGCGCCCCCCACGGCGGGTCCCACAGCGGATGCGCTAGTGGCTCGCGCCGACGAGCTGGTGAAAGCGGCCCGGCGCCTCGGACGGGGGGACGCGACGACGCACGCGTTGGCGAGCCTGCTCGCGGACGTCCACGCACTTACGATGACGGCCGCATCGACCGGTGTCGAAACCACTTCCTTGGCGCGGCTGGTCGACAGCGCGCTGCGCCCGCTGGCCGATACCGTCGCGTCCAGCGCCGATGACGCCGACGCGGCGGACGCCCAACCGGCGACGGACGTAGGTCCGGGTGAATCCTTCGCCGAGCAGCTGTGGGCGGTAACGAAGGCAGCAACCCGGCTCCGGGCAACCCCGAACGCACCGCTCGGCCTGGTCGAGTCGACCGCCGCACTGCAGGACTTGGCCTGCGAGCTCGCGCCCCCCGCTGATGTAGCCAGCAGGCTGGCCGAGCTTCGGAATCTGCAAGCGGCCGTTCCGTCCGGTATTCAGGTTTCCCCCGACGGGCCGTACCTCGTGACGAACGCTGAGAATGTGCGGAGCTGGCTTGGCGACGAATTGCCGGCCCGACCGCAGATGGCGTTGTGCCGGTGCGGCGAATCGCAGCGCAAACCGTTTTGCGACGGGACGCATGCGCGGATCGGTTTCACCGGTGCGAAGGATCCGAAGCGCGTCCCAGACCATCGCGACACGTATTCCGGTCAGCAAGCGACCATCTTTGACAACCGCGGCATCTGTCAGCACTCGGGCTACTGCACCGACCGGCTCTCCAGCGTTTTCCACGCCGACGCCGACCCATTCGTCACGCCGAGCGGTGGGCGGCTGGATGACATCATCCGAGCGGTGCGGAATTGCCCGTCCGGCGCGCTCAGCTACGCGATCGACGACATGGAGGCGCGCGCCGCCGTCGACCACCATTCACGGCGCGAGCCCACCATCGAGGTCAGCAAGGACGGCCCGTACCGGGTCACCGGCGGTATTCCCCTTACGGACGAGAACGGTGCCGACGAGCCGAGAGCGGAAGGTAGTTCCCGCGAACACTACGCTCTATGCCGCTGCGGTCATTCCCAGAACAAACCATTCTGCAGCGGCATGCACTGGTACGTGGACTTCAAGGACCCACTACCCGCTACCGGCGATCAGCCCAGCCTGTTCGAATGGGCTGGCGGCCTGCCGGCCCTCACGACGCTCGCTCGTCTGTTCTACGAGAAGTACGTGCCCGGCGATCCGCTGCTGGCGCCGCTGTTCGCGACTATGCCGTCTGATCAGGCTGAGCAGGCGGCGGCGTGGTTGGCCGAGGCATTCGGCGGTCCCAACCTGTACAGCCAGCGGTTCGGCGTCGGACAGGGCGGCTCGAGCCGACTGATAACCCAAGGTGCCAGCGCTGAGTTGACCGCGCCCGCGCGGGCGCGATGGATCAGCCTGATGCACCAGTGTGCCGATGAGGCCGGCCTTCCGGGCGATGCCGAGTTCCGCTCGGCATTCGCCTCCTACATCCAATG
>JBKPQM010000172.1:0-8560 GCA_046734095.1 Actinomycetota bacterium
AAGATCATCGCGGGATTGGGGACCTGGTCGGGCGCGCGCGTCAGCTCGTGGTCCAGGACCGGAGCTTCTCCGGGTTGCGTATCACCCAGATGTGCTTGATCCGGTCGCCGGCGACGTCGAACGCGAACACCGTCACGGTGACGCCGCCTTCCGCAGCCACCAGGCCGGGTTCGCCGTTGACCGTGCGCTCGTGGAGCGTCATGGTGCTCGTCGCCCGGTTGGCGAGTTCGACCCAGGCGCGCGCGATCTGCTCGCCGCCTTCGATGGGGCGCAGGAAGGTTAGGGCGCGGCCCCCGCCATCGGCGGTCGCCGTGGCGTCGGGGTCCAGCAGGCCGATGAGGGCCCTGATGTCCTTGGCCTGCCAGGCCCGCTTGAAATTGCGGACGATCTCGGCCCGCTGGGCGGTCGGAGTCGGGGGAACCTGCGCGGCACGAAGGCGACGGCGGGCCGAGGAGGCCAGCTGGCGACAGGCCACCGGCGTACGCCCTACGATCTCGGCCACTTCGGTGAAGGAGTACCGGAAGACGTCGTGCAGGATGAACGCGACGCGCTCGGCCGGCGTCATCGATTCGAGCACGACGAGGAAGGCCATGTTGACCGACTCGTCGAGGGTGACCCGGTCGGCCGGGTCGACGGTGCCGTCGGGTCGCCCGGTGAGCCTGTCCGGTAGGGGCTCGGGGATCCATTCGCCGACGTAGCGTTCCCGCCGCGCCCGGGCCGAACCGAGCAAGTTGAGGCAGATGCGGCTGGCGACCGTCGTCAGCCAGGCCCCGGGCGAGTCGATGGCTTCCTGTTCTGGCTGGGACATGGCATACCAGCGGGCGTAGGTCTCCTGCACGACGTCCTCAGCCTCGGCCAGCGAGCCGAGCAGCCGGTAGGCGAGATTGATCAGCTGACGCCGTTCGCTCATGACCGCGTCCAGGCCCGGGCCGTCTCCTGGCTCGGATCGGGTGCTCATCGTGTCGCCGGCCTTCCCTCGCTCGTTGTTGCCCTCACCAGTACGACACCACAGGTCACCGAAGTGTGAGCTGACGCGCCGAGCTCACACTGGGCTCGGCTGTCTTGTCGAACCTGCTGAGGCGAACCAACGACCCGCCCACCAGGAGACACCATGACTACCCCGATGCCGACAACGTCGGTTGCCGAACCCGCGACCGCGCAGCGCCTGCAGCGGGCGGCCGCCGCGCTGACAGCGAACGGATTCACCGTCGAGATACTCGACGACGCCGCCGCGGGACGCGCCCGCATCAAGGATCTGATTCCCGAGGGTGCCACCGTGTTCACCGCAGCCAGCGAGACCCTTCGCCTGTCCGGCATCGAGGAGGACATCAACGCCAGCGGGCGATACGACGCCATCAGGGCACGCAGCCAGGCCATGGATCGGGCCACCCAGCTTGCCGAGATCTGGCGGCTGATAGCCACCCCCGAGGTCATCGTGGGCAGCGTCCACGCGATCACCGAAACCGGCTCCCTGGTGATCGCCTCGGCCAGCGGAAGCCAGCTTCCCGGCTACGCCGGCGGCTCCCTCCGCGCGATCTGGGTCGTTGGGGCGCAGAAGGTGGTTCCCGACCTGAGCACAGCGCTACGCCGCGTCGAAGACCACTGCCTCCCGCTGGAAAGCGACCGCGCCATGAAGGCCTACGGACAGCCCAGCGCCATCAACCGCCTGCTCATCCTCAACGCGGAACCCCAGCCCGGGCGCGGCATCGTCTTGCTGCTCCGCGAAGCCATCGGATTTTGAACCGCCACGAGTCATCCTGCCGCCGCCTGGACCTCGCTAGAGCAGGTGTTCATCGCCGTGGCGACGGCGCGCAGCGTGTTGTTCGTTGTCGTGCGGGCCGCCTCAGTGCGGCGAGCTCCGTCGCTATCCCTAGGCCGTTGCCGGCGGCGCGAACGGCCACCGCCGCCCGACGCCCACGTGCAGGATGATCGACAGCGCGAGCGCGTTGAGCGCCGCATGCTCGACCCATTCGTCCGTGTCGGCCCGGGCGAGCTCGACGACGTCCGCGGCCGCGAACAGCGCGAACGCGAGCACCGCGGTGAACGCGACGGTCAGGGCAAGCAGCACCGCGCGCTCCGCGGCCGCGCCATTCAAGCGGCCGTGGAGCAAGTCCTCGAAGAGCATGCCGAACAGCAACCCGGAAGCGACGAAGCAGCCCACGACGGCGGCGGTGCGCGCGGCGCTGACCTGCCCGAGGACGTGGACCACCAAGTAGGTCAGCACACCGCCGCCGATGACGACAATGTGAGCGCAGGTCAACCGCGGCGCCCGGTTCGTGATCTCCGAGAACGGCCAGCCGCGCCAGACGACGCTGAAGAGGACCTGCCAGGCGCCGATAACGACGAGCACCGCGCCGAGGACGGCACCCGGCACCGGCCCGTGACGTGCGGCGACGTCCGACCCGGGTGGCGCATCGACGCCGGCGAGACCGAAGTACACGACGAGCGCGATCGCCCATGAGGTCACCACGGCCAGCAGGCCGGCCGGGATCCGGGGCAGCCGCCGCAGCGGCCAGCCCTCGCCGACGAGGGTGAGTTCCAGCATCGCGACGAACGCCGTGCCGGCGAGCGGCAGGGTCGCGGGGAACGTAGGCACGTGGCCGGGCCCGGGCGTCGGGTCGAAGATCGCGGCCGGGTCCGGACGGCCGGCGACGGCCTGCCCGACCGCGGTCAGCACGATCCCGCCGACCGCGATCAGGACGGTGTCCGCCCACCCGGACAGGCCGCTGCGCACCCGGGTGCCCGGCCAGTCCTCCCACCAGAACGCGACCATCGCGACGAGGGGCAGCGAGTAGGTGACGACCGGCCCGATCACCACGGTCGACTCGTCGCCACCGGCGCCGATCGCGAGCGCGGCCGCGATCGGCACGACGAGCAGCAGCCCGAGCAGGCCGAGCGCCGGCTGCGACCGCCGGACGTGTCGCCCCGTCGCACCCGGCGCCGAGATCGGCGGCCGTTCGGCGAGCGGCGTGCGGCGGTTTCGCTTTGCGGATTCCGGGTCGGTTCGGGTCATCCCCGGGCGGTCGGCGAGTCCATGACCAGCTCCGGAGCCATGGGCAGGGTGCGCGCCCGCCGTCCCGTCGCGTGGAACACGGCGTTGGCGATCGCCGCGGCGACGCCGACCTGCCCGATCTCGCCCACGCCCTTGGCCCCGAGCGGGCCGACCAGGTCGTCCTGCACGTCGACGAAGTCGACGGTGACGTCGGGAGCGTCGGCGTTGACGGGCACGAGGTACTCGGCGAGGTTCGTCTCGGCCCACCGCCCGTACCGCGGGTCCATGTGGTTGCCCTCGAGCAGGGCCTGGCTCATTCCCCACAGCATCCCGCCCATGAGCTGGCTCCGGGCCAGCAGCGGGTTGAGGACCCGTCCGGGGGCGAACGTCCCGGCCAGCCGCCGGACACGCACGAGCCCGAGCTGCGGGTCCACCGCGACCTCGGCGAACTGGGCCCCGAAGGTGAGCAGACCGTGCGGAGTGTCCAGCGGCGGTGGGCGCCAGGTGCCGATCGCCTCGGCGTCGGAAAGGTGGTTGCGCGTGAGCAGCTCCTGATAGGTGTCGCTCGCGCCGTCCCGCTCGGTGGAGGTCATCCGCCCCCCGGAGACGGTTACGGACGCTGCGCCGACGCCGAACAGCGGCGATTGCCTGTCGCCGACGGTCATCGCGACGAGCTGGTCGCGAAGCTCCGTGCTCGCCGCGTGCACGGACGAACTGACCATGCCCGCGCCGGCCGAGCCGACGGCGGCGCTGCTGTTGGGCAGGTCGCTGTCGCCGGCCTGGAACTCCATATCCCGCAGCGCGACACCGAGCGCATCGGCGGCGACCTGGGTGGCCATGGTGAGCACGCCGGTGCCGAACTCTTGCGTCGAGGTCTGCACGACCGCGCTGCCGTCGGCGAGCACCCGCGCCCGGGCGCGCTGCGGCGGCATGAAGAACGCGATCGGGTAGGCCGCGGCCGCCATGCCGGTGCCGATCAGCCAGTCGCCGTCGCGAGTGGTGCGCGGCGCGGAATTGCGCGCGGACCAGCCGAAGCGTTCGGCGCCGAGCCGCAGGCATTCTTCCAGGCCGTCGCTGGACCAGGGGTGGCCGTACGGGTCGAGCGGCGTGCGGTTACGCAACCGCAGTTCGACCGGGTCGATGTCGAGCTGGTAGGCGAGCTCGTCCATCGCGGTCTCGAGCGTGTAGACGCCGAGTGCCTCGCCCGGGCCTCGGGTGAACGTCGGCGTCATCGTGTTGCCCTTGATGAGCCGGTGCAGACCCAGGTAGTTGTCGCACGCGTAGAGCTGGGACGAGACGCCCGTGGCGGGCTCGGCCCAGTCGTCGAACGGCGAGGTGATCGAGAGCTTCTCGTGCCGGATCGCGGTGAGCCGCCCGTCGCGCGTCGCTCCGATCGCGATGCTCTGCTCCTGCTCCTCGCGCTGGCCGTTGGAGGTGAACATCTGCGGCCGGGTCAGCATCATCTTGACCGGCCGGGCGACGATCCGGGCGGCCATCGCGGTGAGCGTTACGGCGGGCCACACCATGGCCTTGGACCCGAACCCGCCGCCCACGAAGTGTGTGATCACGCGGACGTGTGAGATGCGCAGGCCGAGCAGTTGGGCGACGGTCTGCTGCGTGGCCCGGATTCCCATCGTCGACTCGTATAGCGTCAGCTTCCCGTTTTCCCAGATCGCGACGGTGGACGGGGCCTCGATCGGGTTGTGGTGGTTGGCGGCCATCCGGTGCGTGGCCTCGACCCGCACGTCGGCCTGTGCGAGGGCGGCCTCGACGTCGCCGCGCTCGTTGCGCCCGGGCATCAGCCCGCCGAACAGGCGCTCGGCCTCGTAGGCCTGCTCGCGTCCCTGGTCGATCGTGGTGAGCGACCGGCCCACTTCGTACGACACGTGGACCAGCGTGGCGGCGTACTGCGCCTGCTCGTAGGTCTCGGCGACGACCAGCACGACCGGCTGGCCCGCGTAGTGGACAAGGTCGTCCTGCATCGGGAAGAAGCTCTCGCCCGGCGCGGCGAATCCAACCAGGGACGGCAGCAGGTGCGGTTGCGCGGCGATCTTCGGCAGGTCGTCGTGGGTGAGTACGGCCAGCACGCCTTCGGCGGCGCGGGCCGCGTCCGCGTCGACGGCGGCCACGCGGCCGGCTGCGATGGTGGCGCCGACAATGGCCAGATAGGCCGTGTTGGGAAGGGTGATCTCGGCCGAGTAGCGCGCCGCGCCGGTGACCTTGGCCGGGCCGTCGACCCGGGTGACCGGTGTGCCGACCGCTGTCATGGGCGTGCTCCGTTCAAGCTGCAGGTGAGTCCGCGCACGACCGCGTGCTCGGCGAGCGCGACCTTGAACGCGTTGTGCTCGCGCACGACGGCGTTCTCGAGTTCCACGACGGCGGCGTACCGGAACGACACCTCGTCCGCCGGCCGGCCGACGAGCGCCTCCTCGGCGCGGCGGGCCCGCCAGGGCCGGGTGCCGACGCCGCCGAGGGCGAGGCGCGCCGCGGTGACGATCCCGTCGTCCGCCTCGACGGCCGCGGCGACCGAGATCAGCGCAAACTCGTAGGACTGCCGGTCACGGAACTTGAGGTAGGTCGAGCGGCGCGCGATGGGCGCCGCGGGCACGTCGATGCCGACGATCAGTTCGCCGTGCTCGATCGGATGCTCGACTTCGGGCGTCGCGCCCGGCAGCAGGAAGAAGTCCTCGAACGGGATGGAACGTTCTCCGCCCGGACCCCTCGTGTTGATCACTGCGTCGAACGCGACGAGCGCAACCGCCACATCCGAGGGGTGCGTGGCGATGCAGTGCTCGCTGGTGCCGAGGATCGCATGGCCCCGGTTGAGGCCGTCGATCGCCGCGCAGCCTGACCCCGGGTCGCGCTTGTTGCACGGGGAGACGCCGTCGCGCAGGTACGCGCACCGGGTGCGCTGGCGCAGGTTGCCGCCCATCGAGGCCATATTGCGAAGCTGCTGGGAGGCGCCGAGCAGCAACGCCCGCGAGACGGCGGGAAATCGCTCGACGACGGCGGGCGCCCGGGCTACCTCGCTCATGCGGGCGAGCGCGCCGATGCGCAGGCCGCCGTCGGGCAGATCCTCGACGGCTGCGAGCGGCAGCTCGTTGATGTCGATGAGGTGGTCGGCGTGCGCGATGCCGGCACGGATCAGGTCCACCTCGGTCGTGCCGCCGGCGAGAAAGGCGCTCGCCGGATCCTGCGCCGCCAGGGCGATGGCCTCATCGACGTCGTGCACCCGGCTGTAGGCGAGCGGTCTCATGCTCCACCGCCCCCGTTGTCGCGGACCTCGCGGATCGCGGCGCGGATGTTCGGGTACGCGGCGCACCGGCAGATGTTGCCGCTCATGAACTCCGCGATGTCCTCGTCGGTGTCGGCGTTCCCCTCCTCGATGAGCTTCACCGCGGACATGATCTGGCCCGGCGTGCAGTAGCCGCACTGGAACCCGTCGTGCTCGATAAAGGCCCGCTGCATGGGGTGCAGGTCCTCGCCGTCGGCGAGTCCCTCGATCGTGACGATCTCGTGTCCGGACGCGGCGACGGCGAGCGTGAGGCAGGCGAGCACCCGTCTCCCGTCGACCCACACGGTGCACGCACCACAGGTGCCCTGATCGCAGCCCTTCTTGCAACCGGTCAGGTCCAGGTGCTCGCGGAGTGCATCGAGCAGGCTCACGCGCGGCTCCAACTCGACGACGCAGCGCGTGCCGTTGACCTCGAGCGGCACCGGCCCGCTCCCAGGGCCCTGGCGCTCGGCTTCCCGGCGTGGTTCGACAACAGACTTCAAGACAGCTCCTTGTGAAGGAGTGATGCCGCTGACTTCGCGGCCGTCGGCCGCGAAATCCGGCGGTGGCGTAGTCGCCGGGCGGGTCGATGGGGGCACGCGGGAATCTCCTTCGGCGGACCGGCGCAGGGACGTCAGCGCCCGGCGCGCGCAGCAGAGCGGTTTCCGTTTCGCTGCGCCTTCACGGTGCGTCGGGCCCGACAGCAACGTCCAATACCTCTTCGACGGCCTGCCATACCCCTTCGGTATGGGGAACTCGCAGCCGCCGTCAGGCCGGTGCGGACGCGCCCGCGCAGAAGTTCCCGGCCGATCGCCCGGCGAGCGGGGAGTTAGGTGATCAAGTCGTGTGAGCCCGGCACGCCCACGCGATCGCGACGAATTCCGGGATGAGCGGGCTTCGCCGCCGGCTGTCCCAAGCCAGACAGACCTGCGACGGACCGATGTCGTCCACTGGGACGTGGGTGACGCCGGGCCTGGTGTAAAACGCCGCGGTGGACGCGGGCAAGACAACGACGCCTTTCCCGTGGGCGACGTACTCGAGCTTCTCCTCCACCGTGCGCAGCCGGGGCGTCACCGGGCGCGGCCCGGGCGTGCGCAGTTCGGTCGCGATGTCGCGCCACTCCGGAACGACCTCGGGATCCTGCAACAGGTGCTCGTCGGCCAGATCGACCACCGACACGGTCGTCTTGCCGGCCAGACGATGGTCGACCGGCAACGAGACGACGCGCGGCTCCTCCAAGAACGCCTCGATGCCCAGGCCCGTAGGGTCGAACGGCCGGCGCAGGTAGGCCACGTCGACCCGGCCGTCGAGAATCACCTCCGGCTGGTCGTAGAAGTCGACCCGGAACACCTCGACCGACAGCTCCGGCCGGCGCTGGGAGAACTGCCGCACCGGGACTGTGACGATCAGGCCGGGGGCGAAGCCTACGGTGAAAGTCCGGAGCCCGGTCGCCGCATCGAGCACCCGGCGGCGCGCGCCGTCGGCCGCGGACAGCAGCTGACGGGCGTCCTCCAACAGCGTACGACCGGCCGCAGTGAGCTCGGTGCCGCGATTGCCGCGAACGAACAGCGTCACCTTGAGCTCTTGCTCCAGCGCTCGAATCTGGCGGGAGAGCACCGGCTGGGCGATGTGCAGCTGCTCCGCAGCCCGGCCGAAGTTGAGGTGCTCCGCGACCGCCACGAAGTAACGCAGCTTGCGCAAATCCATATCCATACAGATCCCCGACCACGCCGAGGTATTGCCCTGAGGGTATCGCAGGCCGATGCAGGTGCGCCGGTGGCCTGGATAGCAGCGGGCCGGGGGATCGCCCGTGGCTTCCCGAGCGCAAACGAGCCGCGCGGAGGAGATGGTGGTCCTCGCGGAGCGCAGAGCGCTACCGTCCGTCCACTGACTCCGGTCTCTCACACTTCGGAGTTGGCCGGGTCGTTCGGGTGCTCAGTGAGCGGCGTCGTCTTCGTGGTCATCCACTTGTCCATGGGCAGCGACTTGAGCATCGCCTGTAGCTCATCCCCGTCTTCGGCTCGCCACAGGCCAAGTGCCCGCCGGCTGCCGGGCGTGGGCGGCAGCATCCACAGTCTGACGAGGTGTCCCTGCTCCGCCAGCTCGCGCGTCCGATCGGCCTCGCGAGCCTCGATGTCGGTGACCTCCTGCTCGCCCGCGCGCTCGGGAAAGGTGACCTCGAACGTCGTCAAGAACTCCGTGGCATGCGCCTCGCGGGACAGAGGCGGGTCGTTGGGATGGGCCGAGAGCGGGACCACTTGATCGGAGCGCCAAATGCGCAACGGCATCGAGGC
>JBKPQM010000173.1:0-10478 GCA_046734095.1 Actinomycetota bacterium
CATACCCAGCACCGGAAACCTGACGGCGGCCTGTACTACGAAGAACTCATGGGCGAGGAGGGCTTCGCCTCAGACTCGTCGTTGCTTTATCACCGCGATCTGCCGTCAGCGATCGTCGACGCGCGCACGTGGCCGCTCCCCGATCAGTCGATGACGCCCAACGCCCCGCTACTGCCGAGACATCTGCGCCTACACGAGCTGCTCAAGGACGCCGACGTCGAGACGACCGACGCGGTCACCGGCCGGCGCCTCGTGCTCGGAAACGCCGACGTGCGGATCTCCTACGTGGTGGCCCAGCACGTATCACCGCTGTACCGCAACGCCATCGGGGACGAGTGCGTCTACATCGAGTCCGGAACCGCGCGCGTCGAGACCGTGTTCGGCGATCTGAACGCCCATCAGGGCGACTACGTCGTGCTTCCTCGGGCCACCACACACCGCTGGGTACCCACTGACGGCGGGCCACTACGCGCCTATTGCATCGAGGCGAACAGCCACATTGCCCCGGCTCGGCGTTACCTGTCCCGGTTCGGCCAGTTCCTTGAGCATTCGCCGTATTGCGAGCGTGACCTGCGTGGTCCCGGCGAGCCCGGCCAGGTCGAGGGAACCGACGTCGAGGTGTTCATCAAGCACCGCGGGCCGGCTCCCGGAGGGGTCACCGGCACCGTCTACACCTACCCGCACCATCCCTTCGACGTCGTCGGTTGGGACGGTTGCCTGTATCCGTACGCGTTCAACATCGCCGACTTCGAGCCGATCACCGGCCGGGTGCACCAGCCGCCGCCGGCCCACCAGGTGTTCGAAGGCGCCAACTTCGTGATCTGCAACTTCGTCCCCCGTAAGGTCGACTATCACCCGCTGTCGATCCCGGTGCCGTACTACCACGCCAATGTCGACAGCGACGAGGTCATGTTCTACTGCGGCGGTAACTACGAAGCGCGCAAAGGCTCGGGCATCGGGCCGGGCTCGATCAGCTTGCACCCGGGCGGGCACGTGCACGGACCGCAGCCCGGAGCCTACGAACGCTCCATCGGAGTGGACTTCTTCGACGAACTCGCCGTCATGGTTGATACGTTCCGGCCGCTCGAGATCGGCGATGGCGGGCAGGCCGTCGAAGACCGCGCCTACGCGTGGACGTGGAGTGGTCGCCGACCGCCGAGCGAGCCGGCATGATCAGCGGACACCTGACGGAGCTGTTCACCGGTCTGTTCGACGATGCCTCCATGTTCCCGCCCCAGGACGAGCCGGTGCAGTCGGCCGTGACCGGGCACCTCGCGCACCGCGTGTCCTGGTATGCGGACCTGGTCGGACCGCTCGTCTGCGCGGCCAAGCGGCTGACCACGATCGACGCGCTCGCCGCCCAGCACGACGTCGCGCGGCTCGACGTGACGATCGTGGTCTCGTCGGGGCTCGAGTCGCTCGCCGGCGCCCTCGAGGGAAGCATGCGGTGCGAGCGGGTCCGGGTGGTCGGTGTCGAGGTCCCGCTGGGCCCGCACCCGCTCGGTGACGCGCTGAGCCACCTGGTGCCGCTCGTGTCGGACGACCGGCGGGTATATCTCGAAATCCCCGTCCGGTCCCTCACCGAGCACCACGTCCATGCTCTCGCGCCGAGCGGCGTGCGGCTCAAGCTACGTACTGGCGGCACGTCGATCGAGGCATTCCAGTCGGAGGACCAGCTCGCCGTCCCGATCGTCCTGTCGGCCGCCGAGCGGTTGGGCTTCAAGTGCACGGCCGGACTGCATCACGCCATCCGGCATCGCGACCGGTCGACGATGTTCGAGCACCACGGCTTCTTGAACATCGCGCTCGCCGCCCGGGTGGCCGCGGCGACCGGCAGTCATTCGGCGACGCGCGCGGTCCTGGCCACCCGCGACCCCGCGTCCGTAGCCCGGCAGATCGGCGCTCTCGGTGCAGCCGACGTCCACGCCATCCGCGCCGTCTTCAACTCCTTCGGCACCTGCAGCATCGAAGAGCCGGTGGGCGATCTGCTCGATATGGGTCTGGTGAGCGTGCCGTGAGCTCTACTTGGCTCGGTGTACTGAGCGCCGCTTCATGACGGAGCCGGACGACCTGTTCGGTACGGCGAATCTGCCCTACGGGTCGGCGCTTTGGCCGGACGGGCGGCGGCACGTCGTGGTGCGCCGTGGATCCTCGGCCCTCTCACTGACCGCGGCGGCGCCGCCGGAGTTCGCCGAGCTGTTCGCGGCCGGGACACTCGATGCGTTGCTCGCGGCCGGGCGCCCGGTGTGGTCACAGGTGCGCGCGCTGGTTGCGAGCTGGGTCGAATCGCACGCCGACGATCTCGTGCCGCTGGCCGGCCTGCGGCTGCTGCTGCCCTTCCGGGTCGGCGATTACGTCGACTTCTACGCGTCCGAGCATCACGCGAGCAACGTCGGGCGCCTGTTCCGACCCGACGACGAACCGCTCAAACCCAACTGGAAGCACCTGCCGGTCGGCTATCACGGACGGGCCGGCACGATTGTGGTGAGCGGAACGCCGATCCGCCGCCCGCACGGGCAGACCAGAAGCGCGGACGGCTCGGTCGTGTTCGGGCCGTCTCGGCGGCTGGACGTCGAGGCCGAGCTCGCTTTCGTCGTCGGCACCAGCTCAATCCTGGGTGAGCCCGTGCCGATTGCCGACTTCGCCGAGCACGTCTTCGGCGTGTGCCTGCTGAACGACTGGTCGGCGCGCGATATCCAGGCCTGGGAGTACGTCCCGCTGGGGCCCTTCCTCGGTAAGTCCTTCGCCACTTCGGTCTCGGCGTGGATCACGCCGCTGGAGGCGCTGGCTGCGGCCCGGGTGCGGCCGCCGCCCCGCGATGTCGAGGTCTTGCCCTACCTCGACGACTCGGCCGGGCCGTCAGGCCTCGATATCGCCCTCGAGGTGTGGCTCAACGGCGAGTTGATCTCCCGACCCCCTTTCGCAAGCATGTACTGGACTCCCCCGCAGCTGCTGGCGCACATGACGGTAAACGGCGCGAGCCTGCGCACCGGCGACCTGTTCGCCTCAGGCACGGTGAGCGGCCCGGGCCCCGACGAGCGTGGCTCGTTGCTCGAGCTGTCATGGGGTGGCGCCGAGCCGATCACCCTGGACGACGGCGCGATCCGCACGTTCCTGCAGGACGGTGACGAGGTCGTGCTCGCGGCGACGGCACCGGGCGTGGACGGCGGGCGTATCGCGTTGGGCACCGTGCAAGGGCGCGTCCAGGCGGCGTGAGATCGCCGAGACAAGAGGAAGAGGCGGCGGCACGGGAGGGATGTGCCGCGCGCCTCTTCGACAGACGACTGTATTGCATCAACGGGGGTCGCGCGCAACCGCAAGCAGAGCCCTTCGCCCGACTTAGTCCAAGCATCGGAGGTTTGCGGTTCGCGTAGCGGCTGCGCCACAGCAAGCGGAGAATCGGGCCAGGCAGACTGTCCAGGTGACCCAGACGCGCCCCGCCACAGATGTTCCCGAGACGGCGAATCCGCCGCGATACGGGCTCGAGGTGCTCGTCGTGCTCGGCGTTTCGCTGGGCATGTCGGCCATCTACGCGTTGCTCTACTACATCCGCGCCGAGGTGACGGTCAAGGGCGGCATCGCCGCGACAACGGCCACGGTCGTGTCGGGGCCGGCGACGCGCTACCAATGGCTCGATCTGGCCGATGACCTGGCCGATGTCCTGAACGGCCTGATGCCGGCCGCGCTCGCTCTGCTGCTCTTGTCACGTTCCCCGGGCGGCCGAGGATTCGGTATCGGGCTCGATCGGCTGCACCTGCGTCGCGACACGCTCCAGGGCATCGGCTTCGCTGCCCTGATCGGCCTTCCCGGGCTCGGTCTGGTGTGGGTCGCCCACGAGCTCAGCATCAACGCCAGCATCGCCGCGGTGGACTTGCCCGATGCGTGGTACCGCGTGCCGTTGCTCATCCTCGAAGCCGCCCAAAACGGCGTTCTCGAGGAGATTGTGGTGGTCGGCTACCTCTTGACCCGACTGAGACAGCTCGGTTGGTCGGATTCCCGCGCGCTCGGCGCCAGCGCGGTGCTGCGTGGTTCGTACCACCTGTATCAGGGGTTGGGCGGCTTCTTGGGCAATATGGTGATGGGCCTGATCTTCGGGTGGTGGTTCCAGCGCACCCGGCGGGTGCTGCCACTCGCGGTGGCGCACACGCTGATCGACGCGGTCAGCTTCATCGGCTACGTGTATCTGCACACTCGCATCAAGTGGATCTGACCGTGACCGCGGCCGGTCGCGCGGTAACTCGGCTGCGCCGCCTTCGACACGATGAGACCCTGATGGATATGAGCACAGTAGCGTTCCTCGCCGCGCATCGCGCCGCCGGCGACCGGAACCGAGTGAGCGGCGAGGAGCGGGCCAGCCAATGACCGATGTCGAGATCGTGCATCCGCTGCCCGCCGACGACCTCGAGGGCTGGACCGAGACGATGGCAATTTCGTTCCTCGATTACTCCGGGAGGAACGAGCAAAGCGCGCGCCGCCTCGAAGCGCTGCGCCGCGACTGGTTGCCCGACCGATTCTGGGGAGCGCGCCAGGGCCGGCAGTGGGTTGGCACGCTGGGGGCGTGGCCCGCTCGACTGACCGTCCCGGGTACGGACGCGACCTTGCCGGCGGACGCCCTGACAATGGTCACGGTCGCTGCGACTCACCGCCGCCGGGGGTTGCTCACCTCAATGCTGACTGAGTCGCTGCAGGCCGCGCGGGATCGGGGCGACGCGGTGAGCATCCTGTGGGCGGCCGAGTGGCCGATCTACGGACGTTTCGGCTACGCGCCGGCGACGATCAGCGCGAACTACACGTTGAACACCCGCCCCACCGACGGGTCACTGGAGGCCGCCGGCGCAACGGTCCGCCGGGTCGAGCCGGCCGAGCTGGGCACGGCGGCGCCAGCCATCTTCGCCCGGGCCGCCGCGCAGCGGGCCGGCAATATAGAGCGCTCGCAGCGGTGGTGGAACCGCACGCTTGGCCTGGATGGCTACCCGGAGAACGGGTTCAGCGACAAGCCGTGGATCCACGTGCTGCACGAGGGTCCCGATGGCCCGGACGGGTTTGTGGCGTGGACGCCGGAGAACAGCTTCGACATCGACGGCAGCTCGGGCGGAGTGAGCGTGGTGGACCTCTGCGCGGCTAGCGAGTCGGCGTACCGCGACCTGTGGGCCTACCTGATGTCGATGGATCTCGTCGGCACGGTCGCGCTGCGCCGCCGTCCGGTCGACGAGCCGGTGCGGTGGTTGTTGCGCGACGGGCGCGCATTGCGCTTGGACTACGCCGGCGACGGGCTATGGCTGCGGCTGCTGGATGTGCCCGCGGCGCTTGGCGCTCGGCGCTACGCCGTTTCGGATCGACTGGTTTTCGAGATCGTTGACGACGACATCGGTGGGTTTGCGCAGGGGCGGTACGTGCTCGAAGGTGGTCCGGACGGCGCGAAGTGCATGCCGTCCACAGTGGACAGTCCTGACCTGCGGGTGCACCAGCGAGCGGTCGCCGCCGCCTATCTCGGCGGGTACAGTCTGCACGGGCAGGCCATCGCCGGGCGAATCGACGAGCTCAGCTCCGGCGCGCTGCGCCGCGCTGACGCGATGTTCGCGACCCCGATCGCCCCGTGGTGCGCGACTGGCTTCTAGCGCGGCGGCGCTACCACTGCGCTCAGTCCTCGAAGGCGGGGGCCGACCACCGCTCTTCGACGCGCCCGTAGTGCCAGATCAACCACGACGCCGCCCAGGTCGCGACGAACACGCCGACAACGACGTAGCCGGTGTACTCGAAGCCGCCGATCGAGGCGAGCACATCCCACACACCGCCGTGCAGGCCGACCTTGTCCTGCAGCAGGCTCAGCAGTTCCACTCCCCCGATGACCATCGCCACCAAGACGCTGAGCGTGGTGACCGTGAGGTTGTAGTAGACCTTCCGAATTGGCTTGGAGAACGCCCAGCCGTAGGCGAAGTTCATGAACGACCCGTCGACGGTGTCGAACAGGCACATGCCGGCCGTGAACAGGATCGGCAGGCACATGATCGCGTACCACGGCAGGGCGACGGCGGCGCTGGTGCTCGCCAGCACGAGCAGCGAGATCTCCGTGGCGGTGTCGAAGCCGAATCCGAACAGCACGCCGACCGGGTACATGTGCGCCGGCTTGCGCACTGCGCGGGTGGCCCGCTGCAGGATACGGTTCATCAGCCCCCGGCCGGTCAGCAGCGCCTCGAGAGCTTCATCGTCGTAGCGACCGGTCCGCATCTTGCGGAACACCTTCACGATGCCGACGAGGATCACCAGATTGATGATCCCGAGCGCGAGCAGGAACACGCCCGACACGCTCACCCCGACGGTGCCGGTGATGTTGTGCAGCGTCGAGTTGTCGTCCTTGACCTGGCCGATCAGCGAGCGCACGCCGAGGCTGAGCAGCACGCACATCGTGAACACGATCGTCGAGTGGCCCAGGCTGAACCAGAAGCCGACCGACAACGGCCGGGTGCGCTCCTCCATCAGCTTGCGGGTCGTATTGTCGATGGCAGCGATGTGGTCGATGTCGAACGCGTGTCGCATGCCGAGCGTGTAGGCGGTGATGCCGAGCCCCACGCCGAAGGTCTGCCCGCCCAGCCGTAGATGCTCGGGCGCGATCACCATGATCAGCAGCCCGAAGCCCACGACGTGCAGGGCGAGGATGAACGCGGTCATGCCGGCTACTCGGCGCCACTCGGGCGGAGTGAGCGCCTGACGGAGCCGGGCCAGCGGACGCGTCCGCTCGGCGGCAACCGTGGTCATGGTCGGCCCCCTCGCGTGCTCGAAAGCTCCTATTGCAAATCGCTTGCAACAAGGATGGCACGCGTGGGGCCAAGGCGTCTATCAACCGGCGTGAATCGGTTTCGATGAAGAAGCTATGAGGTCGGGGGCGGCTCCGGCGGAGTGGCAGAGTTCGCCGGGTAGGTCGGGGGCCGCTCGGGCGGACTCAGCGGCGTCTCGAGTACGTCCGCGCCGGCGAGACCTTGCCTGGCCGCTATGGAGTCGGGGTCGAGGTCGGACGCCCGCAGATTGGCCGCCTCCGGCTGCTCGCTGGCCGGCGGCAGCTTCGAGTCGAACCAGTCGCTGGTGTCGATCTTCTCCCCGTTGCCCTGGACCGAACTCGTCGTGTCGAGCCAGGATGGCTTCGAGTCGCCGTCCGCGCCGGTCAGCCGGGACAACCCCTCCAAGGCCTTGCTGAACTCACTCGGCACGATCCACATCTTATTGGCGTCGCCCTGCGCGATCTGCGGAAGCGTCTGTAGGTACTGGTAGGCCAGCAGCGCCGGATCGGGTTTCGCCTCGTGGATGGCGTTGAACGTCGTTTCGATCGCCTTAGCCTGGCCCTGCGCCGCGAGGTAGCGGGCCGCCCGCTCACCCTCGGCCCTCAGGATGCGCGACTGCCGCTCCGCCTCCGCCGACAAGATCGCGGCCTGCTTCTGCCCCTCGGCGGAGAGGATCTGCGACGCCTTCTGCCCCTCGGCGGTCTTGATCGCTGACTCGCGCTGACCCTCGGCCGCCAGGATGACGGCCCGCTTGTTACGGTCGGCTCGCATCTGCGCCTCCATCGCGTCCTGGATGGACGGCGGCGGGTCGATCGCCTTGATCTCGACGCGGGCCACCCGGATGCCCCACGGCCCGGTCGCTTCGTCCAGTACACCGCGCAGCCGGGTGTTGATCTCGTCGCGGCTGGTCAGCGCCTGCTCCAAGTTCAGCGCTCCGACGACGTTGCGCAATGTGGTGATGGTCAGCTGCTCGACCGCCTGGATGTAGTTCGCGATCTCGTAGGTGGCCGCCCGCGGGTCGGTCACCTGAAAGTAGATCACCGAGTCGATCGCCACAGTCAGGTTATCGCTGGTGATCACCGGCTGCGGCGGGAAGCTGACAACCTGCTCACGCAGGTCGATCAGCGGACGCATCCGGTCGATGAACGGCACCAGCACGGCGACGCCGGGACCCTGGGTGCGTATGTAGCGGCCGAGGCGCTCAACCACGGCGGCCCGCGCCTGCGGCACGATCCGCACGCTGCGCACCAGCACGATGATCACCACAACGGCGACCACTAGTACTGCTATCAAGACGGCCATAACTTCAGCGTCCTTCCAGAGGATGTGAATCTGTGAAGGGTTCCTTCCACACCACCGCCGTGGCGCCGTCGATCTCCATCACGCGCACTGTGGTCCCGACGGACAGCGTCTGGGTCTGATCGAATGAGCGCGCGGACCACTCCGCACCGTTAAGCCGCACGAGTCCGTGGTGCGCATCGACCGCACTGAGCACCACGGCCTGCTTGCCTACCAGCGCCGCGGAACCGGTTTGATGGGTCCCGACACCCGTCAGATGCCGGCGGGCCACCGGCCGCACGAATGCGAGCAGCACAGCCGAGACGACAATCGCCACCACGACCTGCAGGGCAGGGGCACCGCCCGCAGCCGCGGTGACTGCACCACCGACCGCTCCCCCGGCACACATGATCAACACTAAGTCGAGGGAGAGCGTCTCGGCCGCCGCGAGCACCGCGGCGCCGATCAGCCAGATTAACCAGGCAGGCACAAATCCATCGTGGCACGATCTGATCGCGGGTGTGTCACGCTTCGTCGCCGTCCACGGTCACGAAGTCGATCAGCTCCTCGACCGCCCGCAGCAGCGGCACTTCGACGTCGGCATAGCTGTTCACACTCGCCGAGACGAGCCCCCACATCTCTCGCGTATCGCTCATCCCGAGTGCGGCTCGGACGCCGTCCTTCCAGTCGAGAGTGCGGGGCACCTCCGGCCACCGGTCGATGCCCACGGCCGAAGGCTTCACCGCCTGCCATACGTCGACGTACGGATGCCCCGTTATGTGCACATACGGCTGGCGCAGGGCCTCGACGATCCGGCTCTCCTTGCTGCCAGCGACCAAGTGGTCGACCAGTACGCCGACCCGGCGGTGTCGCGCCGGCCCGAACTTAGCCAGCCGGTCGGCCAGGTGATCGACGCCCTCGATCGGTTCGACGACCACGCCTTCGATGCGCAGGTCGTCACCCCAGATCCGCTCCAGCAACACCGCGTCGTGGATACCTTCGACCCAGATCCGACTCGCCCGGGCGACTCGCGCCGGCGCGGCCGCGACCGCGAACGAACCCGACGCGGTGCGCGCCGAGGGCTTGCGTTCGGCTGTGCCGGCGGGGCGGACCAGCGTCACCGGCTGACCCTCGAGCAGAAACGCCGCGGGCAGCAGCGGGAAGATCCGGCGGGTGCCGTACCTGTCCTCGAGGGTCACCGTGTCGCGCCGCTCGCCGGCATCTACCGCCCGGCCAAGGTCCACAACCGCGCCGCAGAATCTGCCGTCAGCCGTCTCGACGACCAGCTCGGCCTCGGCGGCGACTTCGGGAACGGTCCTGCGCATGGCCCGACGGTAGCGGCCCCAGGCGGCCGGTCCCGGAAGGCCGCGCGGAATGCCGCACAATCGCGAGATGCCCAACACGGGGTTGCGCTCGGCCACCCTTGCCGCCTGGACGTCGGCCTGGCAGGCCGGGCAGGCAGCGTCGGACGAGGTGATCCGGGCGACCGTCGGCCGTGACGGCCCGCATCAGGTTGCCGGTCTCGGCGAGGGCCTCATGCCGCTTAGCGAGGCGCTGATCATCTGGCGGCGCGACGCGGCGGCGGTCCGGCTCGGCTTGCCCGTGGCCGGCGACGTGCGCGGGCTGCCCGGCCCGGCACCCTTTCGCGGCTGGGCGCTCGATGCCGGCGAAGCCACCTTCGGCGGTGGCCTCGGGCTGGTACCGCACATCGAGGAACGGCCTTTGACGAGCGCACCGATCGCAGTCACCTGGCACGCGTTCCAGGTGGACGAGCCCCCGCCGGACCCGCTGTCAGTGCCGGACGCCCAGCACGACCTCACCGAGGCGATCCGCGAAGCGGCGAGTGCGCTGGCGGCCGCCGACGTCGCCGGCTGGATGAAGGACGTGACGGACGCCCTGGCTGATGCGCGTCGCGCCGGCGAGCGGCTGAACCTGCCGCCGCGGTTTCCCGCGCCGGCGGTACGGCTCGTCGCGCAGGCTGAGCGCCTACAAGCCGTGCTCGATCTCGCGGCCGGGGATCCGATCGGGGGCGCCGTTGACAGCACGGGCATCACCGCCCGAGCCGACGCGCTGCGCCCGCTGGCCACGGCGGTGCGCCGGGCCCGCGTCGCCGGCTACAACGCAGCCTCGCTGTAGAACCGCCCGGCTTTGTTGCGCCGGGCGTCGCGTGGCCGGGTCCATCGCCGCAGTCCGCGCAGGATTACGTCGAGGTAGGGACTGGGGGCGTCGGGCTCCGGGAGGCGGCTTCGACAGAGCCTTGATCATTGCGAGCAGTTCCACGGCGCTGAGGTCGGATCGCACGTCGGCTTCGCGTTGCGCGCGGCGGAACAGCCGGCCGAAGCTTTTCTTCATCGGGCCGCAGGCAGTGGCCATTGGCGACCCGTCGTCGGCCAGCCCACCACCCACGTGGGCGCTCATGCCTCG
>JBKPQM010000174.1:0-8256 GCA_046734095.1 Actinomycetota bacterium
ACAAGTCGGGATCGGGTGCGGCTGCGCCGGGCCGGGATGGCGTTGGCGTCGATGCAGGTCCGGTCGGTGCCGGAGATCGCGGTGATGTTCGCCGCCAAGGAGCAGACGGTGCGCGAGCTGATCAAGGCGTTCAACGATCGGCGGTTCGCGGCACTGGACCCAAAAGCACGCCGTGGATCGACGCCGAAGATGGGCCCGTCGGTCCGTGAGCAGATCTGCCGCACGGCCAAGTCCGACTCGGCCCGGTTGGGCTGCCGTTCACCTGCTGGAGCCTGACCAAGCTGCGCGACTACGTCGCCGAGGCGAAGTACATCCGCGTCAGCCACGAGACGATCCGGCAGGTCCTTCGCGACGCAGGGATCTCGTTTCAGAACACCAAGACTTGGAAGCATTCGTCCGACCCCGAGTTCGCTGCGAAGAATGAGCGCATCCTCGCGTTCTACGACTGCCCGCCGGGCGACGGTCGGGTGATCTGCCTCGACGAGTTCGGGCCGTTGACCCTGATGCCCCGACCGGGCAAGGGCTGGTTCCGGGCCGGTCGGCCGAAGCGGCTGCGCGCTACGTTCCACCGCACCGCCGGGGTGCGACACATGCTCGCCGCGCTCGACCTGGCCAGCGGAGAGATGTTCTACCGCATCCGTGACCGCAAGCGCTGGATCGAGTTCCTCGACTTCTTGCGCCAGATCCGACGCCGCTTCCCGACCGGGCGGCTCTACGTCGTGCTCGACAACTTCAGCCCGCACAAGAAGGCCGAGGTCCGCGACTGGTGCGCTGCCAACGAGATCGAGCTGGTCTTCAGGCCGACCAACGCCTCGTGGCTGAACTGGATCGAATGCGAGTTTACAGCCCTGCGGTACTTCGCCCTCGACGGCAGCGACTACCCCAGCCACGAGGCCCAGCAAACGGTGATCGCACGCTACGTCCGCTGGCGCAACAAGCACGCCCGACCCAAGACCCGCTTCGCCGTCAGATCGAAGATCCGGCAGCCGGATTACCTCCCACTAGCGGCTTGATGCGGCACTAGTTTGCTGACGTGCCGAGCCCCGGCGCCAGCACCGATAACTCAGGCTCGGCCTACGACACCTACGGCCGAGGTAACTCCTTCCGTGGAGTGTTCCACTGGTTTGACACGACCGACGGCAAGGCAGCCGTGGTCAGCGGCGGCGCAAAGTCTCAAGATCGTCAATGACGCGCTCTTTCCAGGCGTATGGTCCGGCGCGGCAGCGCACTCAGCAAGCGGTCATGGCAGCGGCGCGCCGCGCTGGCACGCTACAGCTCCGTGCTCGAATTCTCCCGGAACCGGCAGACGCGCGGCTTCTTCATGAGTCTCGCTCCGACCCTACGGGAACGCTTCGTCGATGGCGACGCCGTCGTCACCATTCCCCTCGATGACGCGCTGCAGTCAGTAGCCGCGCCTCAGTAGCCGGCGCCAAATTCCGTGCGCGGCACGGTGGCCAGCACTTGCTGCTGGTAGTAGATCGGGCCGCCCTCGTCGGCGGTCACGGTCGACGGGTAGTGCGTCGAGACCATGAGCGCGTAGATGTTCCGCGCGGAGACCGCGACCGCGAAGTAGTCGCCGATGAACCCGCTGCCTATTGGGCAGGGATCGCGGGCGCCGGCGCACGGGTACTGGGAGAGGCCGCCGAGGTGCTGGCCTGGCTGCTCGGGATCCCACGTGAACTGCGAGATCGGCACGTTGCCGTCGGCCGGCACCGCGCCGCCGCCGGTGTCCTTGTAGGCCTGCAGCGAGGTGTCGATGCAGAAGTTCGCGCGTCCGACGTCGGCTGCCAGGATGCTCGGGTCGCTCGGGCAGGCCTGGCGGCGGTCGTAGAAGACGACGGCGACGGCACCGGCGGGGCCGGCCGCGACCGAGGGCTGGAACTGGTCGGTGGGCATGCCCGGCGCGTCGACGTTGTCGTTGACCACGGCCGGCGTCGTCCAGGTGGTTCCGCCGTCGGTGGACTGGGTGAACTTGACGTCCATCTGCCCGCCGGCCGTGTTCCAGTCCTCGTAGGTGAGGTAGAGGTGGTTGGGGTAGGTCGGGCTGGCCGCGAAGCTCTCGGTGATGCCGTCGCGGAAACGGGTGTTCGGCAAGACCCCGCCCGGGGTCATGTCCACCGTCGTGATCGGGACGAACGCGCTGAAGGTGCGGGCGTCATCGGTCGAGCGGGCGACATAGATCGTCGACCTGCTGCCGTTCGGCGGGAACGAGACGACCGAGACGTACACGGTGCCGGCGGCGTCGATCACCGGGTACACATACGTGGCGCCCGCGCTGACCTGCGACGGCGGGCTGATCGTGACCGCCTTGGCGAAGGTCAGCCCGCGGTCGCGGGACACCGCCATCCGGACCTTGATCCCCTGGCCCGACGAAGAGCCGTTGAACACTGCCCAGGCCGCGTAGACGTGGTCCTGGAACCGGTTGCCGGCAACGTGGTTGACGGCGATCCACTGCTTGTCCTCGACGTGGCCGGCCTGCTTGGCCGAGGCGTTGTTCGGCGGCTCGAGCGGCACACCGCCGTTGCCCTTCACCCAATGCCGTCCCAGGTCGTCGCTATAGGACACGTCGATCTCGCCGTCGGGGTGCAGCTTGGTCGCGTCGAAGAACGAGTTGAACGGCAGCATCGTCTGGTAGACGCGGCCCTGAGTGTCGAAGTCCGAATTGGGGTCGGTGGTGTCGGTCCAGCTCGGCGGCATGTCCTGCGTGCCGGTCGAGACGCAGTCATAGCCTTGGACCTGGTTGTTGCTGATCGGTGTCCCGTTCGCGATCTGGTAGGCGCCGTTGTAGAACATGTAGAACGTCGAGTACTTGTCGAAGAAGAACTTCGAGGTGCCGACCAGGTCCTCGGTGCCGGGCTTGACCGACAGCCACGACTCGGAATGGTTCGCGTTGAACGGGCCTTCCTGGCAGGTCCCCGCCACCGGCACCCGCGACCCCGGCGGCACCGGATAGCCGCCGCCAGTCGTCGGCGAGCTCGCGACGACATTCGTGACCGGCACGCTGGATTGCCACATCGAGCCGGATGGTGTGGCTCCGGCCTTGCCAACGGAGATGCTCAGCGGAGCCGCAAGCACCACGGCCACGGTGATCGCGTGGAATCGCTTCATGTCCCCTCCAGCCTGACTGGCGGTGCCTGGCGCACAAGGCGCGGACACTCGACAATCCAGCGTGGCCCCATCGAGCGAGTAAGACAATAGCCGCACGCGGGGCGAGGGGACCATGCGTTGGTGGTGCTCATATCTCGCACGAGTGAGTCAAAACCGGTGGTCACGCCTGGACCAGATTCTCTGATCGCTCTCAGCTTCTTGGGTGCCAGCAATTCATTCCATGAACCATTTCACGGGCGGCGCGGCCAGGATCGGTCAGCTATCGGTCAACACCTGGTGCGCGCCGGCAGGGACATGGTGCTTGGTCGTCGGAGTTGACGCCTGAAGTCGTGATCACAACTGTGCACTAGATCGCGCCCCGGCTCGTACGTCGGGCGACTGCTCGTCACGGAGCACCGTCCCCCGGCAACGGCTGTCCAGCACGGGCCATCGGGTACTGCGGTCGCCGCACTGGCCGCATCGGCGGTCCTCGTTGCCACGCTTGGGCACTTTCACGCAGCGGGCGACGATGCCCTCTTACCCCTCCAGGTCGTCGTTGAGACGAATCACTCGCCCCTGCTGGCTAGACCGCATAGTTACCAAGATCAGCATCGAAGGGCAGGAGGACACCCCGACAACCGAGCAGACCAAAGAACTACAGCCACCCTGAGTATAAGGTAGGGCCGTCCGCTGGGGCAGCTTATCGTTGATCAAGAGCGCGGCTGGCGCCCCGGCAGGATCTGCTGTGCTGGGTTCAGCGCCCGGCAACAAGTGACGCGCCATCCGAGGGGGCGCAGACGGTTATTCATCGGCCACCCTGGGCATCACCTCGGCAGGTCGTTGGGACGGTCCGCTGGGCTGCACCACGACCAGGCTCCGGGGCTCCACGACTCGCGCCCTGGGCCGCTTACCTATGATGCAAGCCCGGCGCGGTCATGCCCGGCGTGAGGAGGCGACGTGAGGGTCCCGGACTACAGCACACTCGATGGCGTCGAGGTGACCAACGAGGACGGTGAGAAGCTGGGCAAGGTCGGTGGGTTGTTCATCGACGACGAGACGGGGATACCCACCTGGGTCTCCGTGCACAGCGGCCTCTTTGGCACTCACCACTGCCTGGTGCCGCTGGCCCAGGCCCGATTCATCGAGGAGCGGCTCTTCGTCCCGTACAGCAAGGACGACCTGGTCCTCGCCCCGCATCACGATCCTCACGTCGCGCTTACCGCCGACCAGGAGCAGACCCTGTTCGCCCACTACAACGTCGGCTACAGCGACGCCGATGCGCCCGGCCCGCACACCGGCGTTGAGGCCGACGAGACCGGCCTGGTCGGCTCGCCCGACACCGGCTCGCACCCAGTCGATCTCGCCGAGGTCGACGTTCTCGCACCCGAGGTACCCGGAGTACCGGGACTGCCGAGGACCCGCGCCACCCGCCTGCGACGCTACGAGCCTGCGCCCCACATCGGGTCCTGAACCCGCACACCGCTCGCACTGCGGCCCGGCAACACAGGCTGGTCATCGACTAGAACGGCTGACGGTGCCATGTCGAACCCCCCGGCTGGTCCCTAACGGCGGAGGCTGCTTCGCTGGCGCCGTGGACCGACGTTCGAACCTCGCGCCTGCAGCTGCACCCGATCGATGTCGCAGAGGGAGAACGGACCCTCGCTCGACGTGCGGGACCCGCCGATGTTTGGGCGGACGATCTCCCCTTCGAGGGTGACCTTGGAGCTGTGCGGGCTTCCTTCGCGCCACTGCCGCGCACGGAGATCAACGCCCGTTCAGCTACTACCGGATCACCCACCTGGCCGACGGTCGCGCCGTCGGCGGAGTTGGCTTCAAAGGCCGGCCAGCCGGCGGATGGGTCGAGATCGGCTACGGCCTGATTCCGTCGGCCCGCGGCCAGGGCTACGCCGCAGAGGCGGCCGCCGCCCTGCTGGTCATTGCCGCCAGCCACGGACTGTGCAGGGTGATCGGCGACACGACTTGGACAACGTCGCATCGCAACGGACCCTCATTCGGGCTGAGTTCCGCCTGATGGATACCGACGACCAGCTAGACCACGACAAGGCAATCCTCGACGCCTGGCATCGACCCACGTAGACCTGTGCCGAACGACCAATCCCGACCAGACGCGCGCTCGTCGCGGCAGATGCGGACGTTCATAAGGTCTGCAGGGGTGTCGCGGTGACATTCGACATTACGGACCTCGCCGAACGCATCCGGGAGCACGCATCGGACTGGCAGTTCTCGGTGTCTCAGCGCAGCGCGTGTCACAGCTCGCGCCAGCCGCAGCCGCCACCCGCAAGACTGCAGCGACGGCTGGCCGCAGTGCCGCGAAGACCGCCGGGAAGGCTAAGGGCAGCAAGGCAAAGTCGAAGGGTAAGGCGGCAAGGGTCCGCGCGGAGCCGCGCAGACCAGCCCGGCAGAACCGCGTGGCGGCCGCGCGCTCAGATGTGCACTGATCTGCCCATGTGCGGTTCAGCTCCTCGATGAGTATGTACCTTGATAGTTACGTAACGTCTTTGGTACATCTTGCTCTATGGAAGCCGCTGTCAAGGCGCGCTCGCCGACCCGAGCCGCTGGCTGACGTCGACGAGTGGCTCGACCGCTACCGGACCCCGTGGGACGGCGGCTGGACGCCTTACACACCGAGATAGCCCGAGGGAAACGCGAACGAAAGAGCCCCAGATGACCAGCACACCGCGTCCCGGTAGCCGCATCCTTGGCATCCCCCTCCGCTCCGCGGAGGGTGCGGGCGTCGTCCGCATTCAGGACCGATACGACACCGACATCGAGGACCTGTGGACGGCCATAACTGACTCCTTCTCGATCCGATCGAGCAGTTCGGCACGAGCGGTGTGCCGGGCAGGACATGCGCGGCGTCGAACTTTCGCCGTTGGCATTACCAACTGGGCGCCGAGCACCGGCCGCACGAGCGGGTCCGCATCGCCTTCGACGAACTCGCCGCCGCCCTATAGAGAAGGCCTCAAAAGCAGCAACGATCTTGGGCGTGCGATCGACCGATCAACGCAACAGACCCCGGCGCGATCACGCCCCGCCAGTCAGCTAACAGAAGTGACTAGGAGCTCCGCGACGACGGCCGGTGTTGTCGACCCGACATCGGTGCCCGGCAACGTGCGGCGCACGCTGTGCTGGCGCCTCGACGCTGACCTGTCGCGCACACCTGCGACCTTCTCCCGACGGCACGGCGACAACGCGTTGCTAGGGAGATCGGGTCATCGTTCTCGCCCGTGGGCTGCGATGGTAGAGGAGACCACCGTCGTCGCGGAGGGGAGCAGGGTCGAGGGCAGCGCTGTTCAGTTGCGCAGGTGACATCGGGTTCGGACGTCTCATCCGTGTCGTTCGGTGAGATGGATAGTGACGGTGTCGCCTTCGTTCTTGTTGATCAGGTGGCGTAGGTCCGCCTTGATGGGCAACTTGTGGGTGCCGTCGCCGAGGGCCATGAAGGAGCTGCGGAAGGGGTGTCCGTCGACGGTTCCGGCGACCTTGACGAGGCCGCGGGTGCCGAAGAACTCGGCGGTCCAGTCGGTCACGACGAAGGTCCAGCCGCCTTTGGCAGGGCTTTTCTGCAAGGCTGCAGCGAAGGTCTTGTCGAGCAGGCTGCGATCAGCGGTGGCTGTCATTGGGATTCCTCGACGATGTAGAACTGGTTGCCGTCGGGGTCGTGGAAGGTGTACATCGGCGGGACACCGTCCCAGCGCATGACGTCGCCGACGTTCACACCGCGCTTGCGCATTGCGGCGTGCTCGGCTTCGGCGTCGGGCACTGTGAACCGAATGCCGGTGTCTGTGGTGACGGCCGTGGTGCCGTCGTCGGCGTTGAGCGCGATCGAGGTGGTCGCATGTGGGGGTGCGACCTCGATCCATCGCATCGTGGGGCTGATCGGGGCGTCCAGCCGCTTTTCAAAGCCGAGGGTGTCGACGTAGAACGCTACGGCGTCCTCTTGGTTGGTGACGTTGATCCCGATCGTGCGCACATCAGTGATGCTGGTCGGTTGCATAGTAAGTGTCCTCCGGTTCGTTCAGGACTCGCCGTACATCAGGGAGCCCGGCGTGGTGAGGGTCTGGCCGGTTTCGAGCCAGGTCTTCAACCCGGACAGGATCATCGGCCACCCGCCGTACAGCTCAGGGGGTGCTGTGTCGCTGAGCTGGTCGTGGATGACGGTCAGCCGGCACGAGTCGCCGACGGGCTCGATCTCCCACGTCACTCGCGACGTGGCTTCGCGATCGGCGTCTTCGCTCCACAAGGCGTGCATGGTCTGCACGAGCCGTCGCGGTGGCTCCACGACGAGGTTCTCGCCGTCGGCGAGTGGGCCGTCAGCGCCGGGATGGGTCAGCGCGTAGCGCGATCCCGGCGTCCAGTCGGACTCGATGCCGCCACCGAAGTGGTACTTGGCCCGGATCGTCGGATCGGTGATCGCTTCCCACAGACGTTCGGGGGTCGTGCGGATGTAGATCTCAAAGACCTTTTCCATCGGGCGCTCCAGTTCACTCTTCAGGAAAGCCAGACCGGCGGTCCACCGCGCGGCGTACTTGCTCACCCACCGGTCGTGGATGAGACGGATGGGCACCGTGTTCAGGTAATGCAGCTTCTCCCGACCCCGGCGCCGGCTCACCACCAGGCCCGCATCTTCGAGCAGCCGCAGATGCTTCGCCACCGCGATCCTCGTCATGTCGTGTCGCGCAGCCAGTGCCACCAAGGTTTGGCCGTCCCGCTCGAACAGCGCGTCGAGAAGCGCGCGGCGAGTCGGGTCTGCGAGCGCCCGGAACACCGTCTCCACACCGCGACAATAGGAAACCAAATGGTTTCCTGTCAAGGTGCGTTGTATACGGGCTTGTGCGCCGGCATGCAGGGCGTCGCAGGGCGGGTCGCGTCGCGGGCGCTGACACGTTCGGCGGCCCGTTCCGGAGGCGATCGCCCACTATCAGGCACATCCCGAGATCAGGCGGGTCGAGTGGAAGACACGTGGACACGATCCTGCGCCGGGTTTGCACGAGGTGCTACAGGAGAACGGTCGACTCCGACCGCTAGACGATCTGACTGCCGGCGTGGCAAGACCACGGCTCTGGTCGCAAGTCAATCCGGGCGGGACGATATGAACGCCGGATCTGTCGCATGATCATGCTCTGATACACGCCGAGCTGTGGAACT
>JBKPQM010000175.1:0-11385 GCA_046734095.1 Actinomycetota bacterium
GCGCAGCAGCCAGAAGAGCAAGAGCACGAAGAGGATCGTCGGGACGAGTCCCAGCAGCAGGCTTTGCCACCACGGCGACCCGGTATCGAGCGGCTGCGCGTTCACCGTGACCTTCTTCTGCTGCAGCAGGTTCGACAGCGCATCGGTGTTCGCGAACGCCGGGATCTCGGTCCGGAACGACTCAGTGGGTTTCGAATCGCCGTACTTGATGGGCGTGGTGAATGTGCCCTGGATCGCCGTCCCCTTCGACGTGATAGACGAGACGTGCCCGGCACTGACCTGATTTAAGAAGAACGGGCTATAAGGAATGCGCACGCGCGACGCCGGTTCGGCAGCGCGCATGCTCAGAAAGATGTTGAGCGCCAATACCACGACGAAGAAGACGATCCACCCGAGTCGCGGGCGAAACGAAGGCCGTTGCGGCCCACGCGGGGGCGAGCCGCGCGGCGCGGTCGGGGAATCGCCACTGCTCGGCGAAGACATTGCTTGACGGTACCCCCTTGTCTCATCCGCCGGATGAGTCTGTCGGCCGCGCCGCCGCGCGGCCGGCCGGCTCTTCGCGCAAGCGTTCAGCGCGCCGCCCGCTCAGGCTCCTCGCCCCGGGGCCAGTCTTGACAGCTGCCGCGCGGAGAGGGCTGGTGTGCGGCTGAGTGGTCCGTCGGCTCGCAGGCCCGTCAGGTGGATGTCGAGGAACCGTTGCCAGGATTCGGGCGCGACTTCGCCAGTCGCTTGGACCAGACCCCGCATGCTCCAGATGAGAGCCAGGACGTCGCCGGTCGTCGCGTCCGGACTCAGTGTGCCGGCCGCGATGGCGCGGGTGGTGAGGGTGTCGATGGCGGCCCGGATGCGACGAGCGACGGCGGGATCGGTCGGACGTTGGAGAAGGAGGTTGGCGTAGCGAGCGTGCTCACCGAACGAGCCGCCGATAGCCCGCAGGAACTCTTCGAGTCCGTCCCCTTCGGTACGGGTCAGCGCACGGTCGGCCGCCACCAGCAGGTCGTCGAGGACGAGCCGCAGCAGTTCGTCGATCAAGGCTTCCTTGCTGGCGAAGCGTCGATACACGGTGCCGACGCCCACACCGGCTCGCACGGCGATGTCCTCGATGCTGGCCTCGGCTCCCTCCTCTCCCAGGACATCGCGGGCCGCGGCGAGGATTCGATGGTAATTGCGTATCGCGTCGCGCCGTCCCGTCGGCGGGCCACCGGGCGGCTCGGATTCCCGGGATCGCTGAGTCTGCACGTCCTGCTCCTGGGTCGAGTCCAAGCGGGCCGCGACCTACTCGCTCCGATCTTCGACGACCGAACCGCCGGACACCAGAGCCATTTCGGGGTGCTCGAGGTGCCGCTCTGCCGGCCGCAGACGCTCAGACGGGATGAGCAGGCCGGCAAGTGTGGCGAGCACCAGCGCGCCGGCCATGACCGCGAAGCCGATCGTATAGCCGGCCTCTTCCGGTAATCCGGACGGCAGCAACCGGGACGTGACGATGCTGGCCATGACCGCCGCGCCGACGCTGCCACCGATCGTGCGGATGTTGGCGTTCATGCCGCTCGCGACTCCGGTTTGTTCCACGGGTACGGCGGCGACCACCAAGGCGGACATCGCCGAGAAGGCGAGCCCGAATCCCACGCCCATGATGGCGTTGGACACGTAGATCTCCCACGGATGCTCGTGCGCGAAAGCGAGGATCGCCATCGCTACGCACCCGATCAGGCAACCCGCGACCACGAGCGTCTTTCCGCCGAGCCGGCGGGTCAGCTTGCCGGCGCAGAGGCCGACCAGACACATGGTCACCGCCGAGGGCAGCAGCATGAGCCCCGACCGCGTGATGCTCGCCCCGAAGCCGTATCCGGCGGTCGACGGCGTCTGCACGAACTCCGGCAGGAACGCGAACGTCGCGTACATCCCCATCCCGATGAGCAGGGCGACTGTGTTGTTCGCCCACACCGCGGTGCGGCGCATCATCCGCATGTCGATCAGTGGAGTAACGGCCCGCATCTCGGTGATCACCCACGCGAGGCCCAGCCCGACTGCCGCGACCAGCAGACCGACAACCGCGGCCGAGTCCCAGCCCCAGTCCGGCGCCTCGCTCAACGCGACCAGCAGCGCCACCAACCACGCGGACAGCAGCGCGGCCGGCAGCCAACTGATACGACCGGGGCTACGCACCGGCGACTCGGGAACGAACAGCACAGCGCAGACCGCGGCGAGCACCGCGAGACCGAGCGGCAACCAGAACAACCAGTGGTAGCCAAGTGTGTCGACGATCGGGCCTGCGAGCACCGTCCCCAGGCCGGCCGCCACCCCCGTCAACGCGGCAATCGCACCGACTGCCGCGGCCACCCTCTCCGCCGGGAACTCGTCCCGGATGATCCCGAAGGCGACCGGCAGGAGCCCACCGGCGGCACCCTGGATCACCCGAGCGATGATCATGACCTCGAGAGACGCAGCGACTGCGGCAAGCAGTGATCCGAGTGCCAAGGCAACCAGCGTGCCGACGAAAACCCGCTCCTTGCCGAACATGTCACCGACGCGTCCCAAGATCGGCGTCATCACCGACGCCGAGAGCAGGTAGGCGGTCAGCACCCACGTGACGCCGGCTTGGGAGGTGTGCAGTTCGTGCTGCACCCTCGTCAATACCGGGATCACCAGCGACTGCAACAGGGCGAACGTGCCGACGCCGGCCGACAGCACAGCGAACGTCACCTGGTAGTGGGGCCGCCGCCCGCTGAGCGTCACGGCCCTCCCCCGAAAACGGAATCGTGCTTCCGTTATGAACGGATAGCAGCGAGGCAGGCTCCGTCCCGCGGCAGCGCGAACCGGGGCCTCTCTAGCGGTCGACTGAGGTGACCCGGCGGACCAACCTGGCCAGCCCGGCCGCGACGCGGCGATGACCGGTCGGCCGGGCGCCCGCCACCAGGTCGTTCCAATACAGCGCCCATGCTCCGGCCGCCGCTGTGCGAACCAACGGGGCAGTGAGCAGCCGGGCCGAGGCCGACACGACGCTCGGGTGATTGATCATGCCGATCTGGACCGGCGCGTTCTCGCGCTGATGGACGGTCATCGTGTGCAGCGTCGCTCGATAGTGATCCGCTGCGTCAGCCGGTCCACACGTGATGATCGCCTCGGCGCAGGCGCGGCCGCTCGCCATGGCTTGGGCGATGCCCTCGCCCTGCAGGGGATTGACCAATGCGGCGGCATCGCCGGCCAGCAGTACGTTGCCGCGTGCCGCGATGACGCCGACGGCGCCCATTCGTAGCCAGCCACCGAGCACGCTGGCGGTAGCCGGCCGGGGTAGGAGCTCGCGCCGCGCAAGATAGTGCAGGAAATCCGTGAACTGCGCGGAAGCGCGGCGGGAAGCGGCCCGGTCGGCCGCGACAGCAAGTCCGAGTCCCACGTTGGCCGTACCGTCGGCCGTGGGGAACACCCAGCCGTAGCCGGGAAAGGTTCGCCACGGGAGCGGCTCCCACAGCACGATGTACGGAAGCTCGACCGGGACGTCGACGTAGCTGCGAAGTGCAAAGCCCCACAGCGTCCGGTGCTGATCCAACAGGCCGGCCTCCGAGGCGATAAGGCTGGTGGCACCGTCGGCGCCGACTACGACGTCGGCGCGAAGCTCGCCGGCGCGCAGGCGCACGCCGTCGGGCGTACGTCGGTCGCCGACCAGACCGGTGACCCGGTCGCAGACCAGGTGTGCGCCTGCGTCGACGGCCGCCTCGACCAAGGTCGCGTCGAACGTCCGGCGCTCGGCGGCCAGCGCGTAGCCGGGATAGTCGACGCCGGGCACGGCCGGCAGCCGAGCGCGCCAGCCGTTGGGCCCGACGACGATCATGTCGCCGACCCTGCGGGCACCGGGCACCGTGATGCCGAGGTCGGCGAGCAATCGGACACCGCGCGGGCCGACCAAGTCTCCGCAGGCTTTGTCCCGGGGAAAGGCGCGCTTGTCGATCAGCGCGACGTGGGCGCCGGCGCGGGCAAGACACAACGCGGCGATCGCACCGGCGGGCCCAGCGCCGACCACCGCGACGTCACATCGCCGCACCATCTGCGTCCCTGGAGCAGACTACGCATATGGACCGGCTCGTGACCCGGTCGCGCAGCGAGCCCAACCGCTTCGCGCGCGACCTATTTGACGGACTGCCCGCTCGGTACGACCTGCTGGCCGAGGTGTTGTCGTTCGGCCAGAACGGCCGCTGGCGGGCGGCAATGGTCGACGCCGTCGCGGCGATGCGACCTGAGCCACGGCGGCTTCTGGACGTCGCCACCGGAACCGCAGGCGTGGCGCTCATGCTCGCCGAGCGTACCGGTGCGGCGATCACCGGAGTCGATCTGACCGCAAGCATGCTGGGTCGGGGTCGTGAGCGGGTCCGCCGAAGCGGTTTCGCCGACCGCATCCGGCTGGTGCTAGGACGAGCCGAGCAGCTTCCGTTCCCGGACAGCACCTTCGACGCGGTCACCTTCACCTACCTCATGCGCTACGTGGCCGATCCGGCTGCCACAATCCGCGAACTGGCACGCGTGCTGCGGCCCGGCGGTCGCATCGCCAGCCTCGAGTTCGCCGTTCCTTCGAACGAAGTGTGGCGGGCCGGCTGGTTCGGCTACACGCGGACGCTGCTCCCGGTCGCCGGCCTGGCCCTCGGGGGGCGGGAGTGGTTGCAGGTGGGACGTTTCCTCGGACCGTCGATCAGCACGTACTACAGCAGCTACCCGGTCGGGTGGATACGCGGTTCGTGGGAACGTGCGGGAATCGCCGGCGTCACCGTCCGCCCGATGAGCCTCGGAAGTGGGCTGGTCATGTGGGGAACCAAGGCATGACCGCGGAGCAGCCCTCCGCGACCGCGCCCGCCTTCTACGGGCGGCGCGGCGGCCGGGCAGCGGACTGGTGGACGTTGCTCCACCCGCCCTACACCCTCTGGAACCTGAGCTATGTCGTCATCGGCGCCGCGCTTGTACCGAAGCTGAATTGGGCCATGCTCGGCGCCACGGTCGCCGCGTTCTTCCTGGCCGTCGGGGTATCGGCCCACGCGCTCGACGAGCTGAGCGGTCGGCCACTCGGGACCGGGATCAGCACCTCGACCCTCTGGGTCGCCTCGGCGCTGAGCCTGGCGGGCGCCGCTCTCATCGGCGCACTCGCAGTGCCCTACTCCGGGCCGGTACTCATCGTCTGCATCGTGGCCGGGGTGGTATTCGTCCTCGGCTACAACCTCGAACTCTTCGGCGGAGGGCTGCACACCGATCTGGGATTCGCCATTTGCTGGGGTGGATTCCCGGTCGCCGTCGGCTTCCTCGCCCAACGGCCGGGCCTCCTGCATGCGACCAGCTTCGCGGCCGCCGCGGCGGTCCTGGCTGCGATCACTTTGTCCTTGGCGCAACGCCGGCTCAGCACACCCGCCCGCTTGATCCGCCGCCGGCTCACCGACGTGACGGTAACCGCGACCCGGCCGGACGGAAGCCGGACGACGTGCGGGCGCGAGCGCTTGCTCGCTCCGCTCGAGGGCACACTGCAGGCGCTCTCGGCCACCGTTCCGCTGCTCGCTGTCGCGCTTCTGCTGGCGTCACGGTGAGCGGCCAATCAGCTGATCGTAACGTCCTTCGGTGTTTTCCGGGGCGCGGCGCCTACGGCGAGCATCTGCCGCCAGGCGCCTTCGGCGATGCGTAGCGGCCGCTCCCGAGAGGCGAGTCGGCGGGCCTCATCGCAGGAGCCGACACTGCCGACCAACATGATCCGGGGGGATACGTCACTCAGCTGGTAGACGTTCCACCGGTACGGCGGGGCATTCGTCTCGTACTGCGGCATCACGTGCAAGACGCAGTTCGCCCGGTTCGTAACACCTTCGTTCACCGCGACCTCCCTCTTGGTCGGCGTCTAGGCACTCACAGTGTGCGCAGCGCGTCAACCTTCGCGGCGAAATTCGCCTACCCGAGGAGCTTGTCGGCGGTGATCGGCAGGTCGCGAACCCGGATGCCGGTCGCGTTGTAGACGGCATTGGCCACGGCGGCGGCCGCACCGACGGTGCCGATCTCCCCGATGCCGTGCGTACCCATCGGGTTGGCATGCTCGTCGTGTTCGTCCAGCCAGATGGCCTCGATGTCGTGCACATCGGCGTTGGTGGGGATGTGGTACTCGGCGAAGTCGTGGTTGACGATGTGCCCGAAGCGCGGGTCGAGGACGCTTTGTTCGTGCAGGGCCATGGACAGCCCCATGATCATGCCGCCGACAAGCTGCGAGCGCGCCGTGATCGGGTTGACGATCCGTCCCACGGAGAACACGCCGAGCATGCGCGACACCCGGATCTCGTCGGTGTCCGGGTCGACGTGGACCTCGGCGAACTGCGCGCCGAAGGAGTGCAGCGCGTAGCGGGCGTCCGCGGTGTCCTCCGGCGTGTCAGCCTGAGCCTGCGCACCGGTCGTGGGATGCGCCCCGTGCTCGTCGCGGAACACTCGGGCCGCGGCGAAGATCGTTGCGCCCCAGGAGCCGAGTCCCATCGAGCCGCCGGCGATGCCGGCCCGCGGCAGCGCGGTGTCGCCGATGTCGAGGTCGATGGCGTCAACCGGTACCTGCAGGGCGTCGGCGGCGATCTGGGTAAGGGTGGTCCAGGTGCCGGTGCCGATGTCGGCAGCGCCGATCTCGACGCGGTATCGGCCGTCTGCGCCGTAGCGAATCGCGGCGGTCGAGGCCGGATTGATTCGGGCCGGGTACGTCGACGCGGCAACGCCGATGCCGACCCACGTCCTCCCCTCGCGGCGGGTTCGGGGCGGACGCCGGTCCGACCAACCGAAGCGCTGCGCCCCCTCGCGCAGGCAACCGACCAGGTTGCGCTGCGAGAACGGCCGCCCGGTATCGGGATCGACGTCCGGCTCGTTGCGCGCCCGCAATTCGATCGGGTCCAACCCGCAGGCCTCGGCCAGTTCGTCCATCGCCGCCTCGACCGCGTACATGCCAGGGGTCTCGCCGGGCGCCCGCATCCACGACGGCACCGGGACGTCGAGTGCGGCCAGCCGGTGAGTCGTGCGCCGGGACGCCGCGCGGTACATGGTGCGGCTCGCGAGTGCGGTCTGCTCGGCGAACTCCTTGATCCGTGAGGTCTGTTCGATGACGTCATGCCCGACGGCGACCAGGTGGCCCTCGGCGTCGGCGCCCAGCCGCAGGCGTTGGATCGTCGGCGTCCGGTAGCCCGTGATAGCGAACATCTGCTGCCGGGTAAGGGGGAACTTCACCGCGCGACCGGGAACGAGCTGCGCCGCCAGCGCGGCGAGCACGACATGCGCGTGCGGCAGCCCCTTCGAGCCGAAGCCGCCGCCGACATGCGGTGAGATCACGCGGACCCGCTCCGGGTCGAGGCCCAACACCTCGGCCACGGCGCTGCGGACACGATGCACGCCCTGCGACGAGTCGTGCAGTACGAGCAGGCCGTCCTGCCAGCGCGCGACGACGGTGTGCGGCTCCATCGGATTGTTGTTCTGCCACGGCGTCGAATAGGTGCGGTCGACGCGCACCGCCGCGTCGGCCAGGGCCGCGTCCAGATCGCCGTCCTCGGTATCGGTCGGATACGACGGGTTGACCTTCTCCGGCTTGTAGAGGTCCGGGTGGTCGGCGCGCAGCTCGACATCGTGCGCGGCGATGTCGTACTCGATGTTGACCAATGCCGCGGCCTCGCGGGCGGTCTCTGGCGTCTCGGCGATCACTCCGCCGAGGAACTGGCCCCGGAAGGCCACTTCGACCGACTGGAGGATCGCCAGCTCCGCATCGTGCCGTCCCGGCAAGGGCGGCGCGTTCTCGTGGGTGAGCACGGCGATGACGCCATCGATATCCGCCGTCGCGGAGATGTCGATGGTGCGCACCTTCCCTCGCGCAATGCTGGCCTGGATGGCATACAGGTACAGGGGATTGTCGACCGGGTGCTCATACGCGTACGGAGCGGTGCCAGTGACCTTGGCCGGACCCTCTAGTCGCGTCATCGGACGGCCGATCGCCTCTGCGCGCAGTACGTCGGTCATGGCTGCGCTCCGAGTTCGCGGAGCACCGCCACCATCGTGCGGATGGCCAGAGGCACCTTGAACTCGTTGTCGCGGGAAGGTTCGGCGCTCGCCAACTCGGCTTCAGCTGCGGCACGGAAGGCTGCCTCGGTAGCGGGTTCGGCGCGCAGCAACGACTCCGCGCGAGTCGCTCGCCACGGCTTGTGCGCCACCCCACCGAGCGCGATCCGAACATCCCGGACCACGCCGTCCGAGACGTCCAGCGCCGCGGCGACCGAGACAAGGGCAAACGCGTAGGAGGCGCGATCACGTACCTTGCGGTATGTCGAATTGCGGGCCAACGGCAGCGGCGGCAGGTAGACCTCGGTGATCAGGTCGCCGTGGTCGAGCGTCGTGTCGCGTTGCGGCTCGGCGCCCGGCAGCCGGTAGAAGTCGCCGATGGGTATGGCGTATTCGTCCGCGAACCCGAGGACGACGACGGCGGCGTCCAGTGCGGTCATCGCCACCGCCATGTCCGACGGGTGCACGGCTACGCATTGGGGCGACGCGCCGAGGATCGCGTGATACCGCGTGTAACCCCCTACGGCCGAACAGCCGCTTCCCGGATCGCGTTTGTTGCATGGCGTCGTGACGTCCTGGAAGTAGACGCAGCGGGTGCGCTGCAGCAGGTTGCCGGCCGTCGTCGCAAGATTACGCAGCTGCCCGGACGCGCCGGCGAGCAGCGCCCGGGCGAGCATCGGGTACCGCGTGCGGACGGCCGGGTGCGCCGCCAGGTCACTGTTGCGCACCGTGGCGCCGATGCGGAGGCCGCCGTCGTCGGCATCGCGGATGTGATCGAACGGCAGCCGGCTCACGTCCACCACGAGGTCGGGACGCGCTACCCCGAGCTTCATGTGGTCGACGAGATTGGTGCCGCCGCCGAGGAAAACCGCTGCCGGGTGGCCGGTCACGGTGGCGACGGCCGAGGTGGCGTCCACCGCGCGCCGGTATTCGAAGGGCTTCACGTCGCACTCCGGAGGATGGCGGCGACGATGTTGACGTACGCCCCGCATCGGCACAGGTTGCCGCTCATGCGCTCGCGGATTTCGTCGTCGGTCAACTCGATCGGCCCGACGAGATCACGTGTGACGTGGCTGGGCTGCCCACCGGCGACTTCGGCAAGCATGCCGGTCGCCGAGCAGATCTGCCCGGGCGTGCAGTAGCCGCACTGGAACGCGTCGAAGTCGATGAAGGCCCGTTGCAACGCGTTGTCGGCGCCGAGCCCGGCGGCGGTCGTGATGTCGGCGCCATCGTGGGCGACCGCGAGGGCCAAGCACGTCGTGGCCCGGCGGCCATCGAGCAGCACGGTGCAGGCGCCGCACTGCCCGTGGTCGCAGCCCTTCTTCGCCGACATCACGCCCAGGTGGTCGCGCAACGCGTCGAGCAAGGTCGTCCGCGTGTCCAGCGGCAGCAGGTACGTCTGCCCATCGACGTGCAAGGTGACGTCGGTATGCATGCGATGTCACATTACGCGGCCACCGCGAGCGTCGGTTCGAACCGGCGGTGCCGTGCTTGGTCTGGCTGGCCGAACACGTTAGCCTTCAGCTCAACCGGTAGGCCCGATCCGTCCGGATGGAGGCTGCGGTGACCTGGTCATCAGGCGACGGTTCACCGACAACGGCGACAGCGCGCCGGCGCAGACCGAATACTCTCGCCGGGAAATCCGCGCTGTGGGTCGACGAGCGGTTCAAGATCGCGACGCCGACCCGCAGGTTTCTGAACAAGGTCTACCCCGACAACTGGTCCTACATGCTGGGCGAGATCGCCCTGTACTCGTTCGTCATCCTGATCTTGACGGGCACCTTCCTGTCCTTCTTCTTCGACCCGTCCATGGGCGACGTCAGGTACAACGGCAGCTACGTCCCACTGAGGGGCGTGGAGATGTCGCGGGCGTACGCGTCGACGTTGAGCATCTCCTTCGACGTGAGGGGCGGTCTGGTCATCCGCCAGATCCACCACTGGTCCGCGTTGCTCTTCGTGGCCGCGATGGTCGTGCACCTGCTGCGGATCTTCTTCACCGGGGCGTTCCGCAAACCGCGTGAGGTCAACTGGCTGATCGGCCTGACGATGCTGCTGCTCGGCGTCCTCGAAGGCTTCGTCGGCTATTCGATGCCGGACGATCTGCTGTCGGGCACCGGGTTGCGGATCGCCGACGCGATCATGCTATCGGTCCCGATCATCGGCACCTGGATCTCGTTCCTCGTGTTTGGCGGCGAGTTCCCCGGCACCGAGATCATCTTCCGGTTCTACATCGTCCACGTACTGCTGATCCCAGCCATCCTCGCGGTGCTGATCGCCGCCCACCTGGCGATCATGTTCCGGCAGAAACACACCGACTTCCCGGGTCCGGGAAAGACCGAGCAGACCGTGAGCGGGAGCCGGTTCTTACCCACGTTCGCGGCGAAGACCACCGGACTCTTCTTCATCATCTTCGGCGTGCTAGCTGCGCTCGGCGGGCTGGCGCAGATCAACCCCGTGTGGCTGTACGGGCCGTACAACCCGGCGCAGGTATCGTCGGGCTCGCAGCCGGACTGGTACATGGGCGTGCCTGAGGGCGCCATGCGGCTGTTCCCGTCCTGGGAGATCCGCCTGTGGGGCCACACCGTGCCGGCAACGTTCTGGCCCGCCGTAGTCGTGCCCACGCTCATGCTCGGCTTGGCTTTCGTATATCCGTTCCTGGAGGCGAGGCTCACGCGTGATCGCCTGCACCACAACCTGCTGCAGCGGCCGCGCGACGTCCCGGTCCGCACCAGCCTCGGCGCGATGGCGGTCACGTTCACCGTCGTGCTGTTCATCTCCGGCGGGAACGATCTCATCGCCAAGGCATTCGACATCTCGCTGAACGCTATGACGTGGGGCGGGCGCATCGCGCTGGTCGTGTTGCCGCCGCTCGCGTATGTCGCCACCTATCGGCTCTGCTTGGGTTTGCAGCGTCACGATCGCGAGGTGCTCGAGCACGGCGTCGAGACCGGCATCATCAAACGGCTGCCCACCGGCGAGTTCATCGAGGTCCATCAACCCCTCGGCCCGGTCGACGATCATGGACACGGCACGTTGTCCTACGCCGGCGCGGCGGTCCCGAAGCGGATGAACCGGCTCGGAACCGGACCGCTCAACCGGGTGCGAGGCTTCTTCTACCCGGTGCGAGAGCGTCCGGAGATACAAGCCGCACTCGACGAACTCGAGCGTGCAGATCATGCCGAGCTGACCGGATCCGACCAGCGCCCGGGACACTAGGAGGTCGCTCACGATCTCCAAGATCGTCATTGACGGGCTTGCCCAACCCCCGCCTGCGCAAGGCCGGGGCCGGGGGCTTCAGGGGATCGAGCGACAGGCCGGATACTGGATCGCATCACCCGTTGGCGATACGCC
>JBKPQM010000176.1:0-7898 GCA_046734095.1 Actinomycetota bacterium
CCACGAACCTAGCCGAGCGCTCCTTCGTCGAAGAACGCCGCCGCACCAAGGTCATCGGCCGCTTCGGCGACGAGCACGCGGCAATGAAGCTGGTCTTCGCCACCATGATCCGCGCCGCCGAACGCTGGTGCCGCGTCTCGATCAGCGACCTAGAACGCCACCAACTCAAGCTGCTACGCGCCGAGCTCGGGCTCGACCCACCGCCGGCGACAACCAGCCACCGCAAGAACGACCGACGCAGAAGCGTCGCCGCATGATCAACAGGCCATCAATTTACACGGCGCTCAGGACTTGACCGCCGTATTGATTGTTAGTACGTGCGGGCAGCAGTGGCAGCGGGGTGACCGCTCGGACGTACCGCTGGCTTACGCTCCGCTCGAAAAGACGAGCGGACTGACGGCAGCCGCACCTGCGATGCAGGTGGTTGAGGGCGAGGTGAGGAAGATGCTCGACACTCGCCGGAGGAACACGCCGTGGAGACGGCGGTGATCGTGCCTCGGCACGGTCGTGTCGCGGTGATCGAGGTCGAGGCGGACATCCGCAGGTCGCTGGAAGACGTCTTCGATTACGCCAGCGACCCCGCGAACGAGCCACAGTGGAACATGAGGCTGACACGCGTGGAAAACCTGACCGGTTGCCCGGTCGGTGTCGGCTCCCGGTACCGGATGGAGTTCACCGCGGGTCCCGCGGCCACGAGCGAGGTAGTGCGCTTTGAACGCCCCAGCAGCTGGCAGCTGCGCGGCGGGTCGAAGATCCTGCGTTCCAGCTTCGAGGGCCTCGTGACGCCCAGCGGCGGCCGCGCCCACCTGGTCCTCCGAATGGAAATCCAGCTCCGCGGGCCATTGGGGTTGGCGCTGCCCCGGGTGCGCCGGCGGATGCAGCGCGAGCTCGAGCGCGACATCGCCGCCATCAAGGCGACGCTGGAAGGCAGCGAGGCGACCTCTTGAGCGCTCTCAGTAGGAAGGGAGCTTGGGACGACCTCGAGCAGGCGTGAGTGCGCCGACCGCGGGAGCGCTGCAAACATCGAATGGCGCGGCGTGTTCGCCCGCGAGGCTGTTCGCGGTGGCCGCCTCCAACAGCAGGCAGCGGGAGGACCGACATGAGCCCATCTGAAGTCACCGGACGAGACGGCGGCGGCCAGGACCACGTCCTCGGCGTCGGCCCGGCTTCTGACCGCGAGCGCGGGGTCACCGTACGGCCGTTCCCGTCAAGCCGCCGCCTGGTAACTGCGGCGGTCCGCTCCGGGCGCCGGATCATGCCGATGCACGGCCTGTTCGACGTCGACGTCACCACCGCGAGACGCCTGCTCGCAGAGGTGGACCCGCCGCTGTCGCTGACTGCGTTCGTGGTCGCGTCGGTCGGCAGGGCGGCCGCGATGCACCCGCGGGTGCACGCCTACCGCGACTGGCGCGGTCGGCTGGTCGAACACCGACACGTCGACGTTCAGACGCTGATCGAAGTGCCCGCCAGCCAGGGGCCGTTCGGGCTGGTGCATGTCGTGCGGGACGCCGACCTCCGCAGCGTGGCCGAGATCAGCGCCGAACTACGGGCGGTCAAGACCGATGCCGCCGCCACGACAACCGGGCGCCTGCTGAACACGCTGGCCCCCGCCGCCGGGCACATTCCCGGCCTATATCGGGGAATGTATGCCGCGATGAACCGTTCCCGCCGCGTCCACCTCGCCACCGGCACAGTGCAGGTCACCGCAGTCGGCATGTTCGCCGACGGCGGCGGCTTCGCCATCGCCCCGCCCACCCTCGCCTCCCTCGTCGTCGTTGTCGGCGGACTCAGCAAACGCCCCTGCGCCGTCGGCGACCGCATCGAAGTCCGGGAGGTACTCGACCTCACCGTCACCATCGACCACAACATCGTCGACGGCGCACCAGCCACCCGGTTCGGCGCCGATCTGCGGCAGCTGCTGCACACCGCCACGGCACTCACGTCACCGCAGCCCGGGTGAATACTGCCGCTCGCCAGGAACTCGCGGCGCACGCTTGATCGCAACCAGCGGATCCGCCGCAGGCCAATCCGGGCCGCGGCGCAATTCTCGGACGTAAGCCGTGACCTGTCAGCCGGTCGACTCTGCTCTCGCCTTGATGCCCTTCAGCATCCGGCGTTCCATAGCAAAGTCGCCGAACTCCATCAAGATCACATTGAACACCGCCAGCCTCGGCGTCTTCCATCGGTAGTCCTGCTTCATCCGGGTGACGAGGCGCGTGCGGCCGTCGGGCAACGACGTGAGCCGCCAACTCCACGTGCTGTCAGCCGGCTCGTCTGCGTGCGGGCGATGCACCCATAGCATCCAGTCGTTGCTCTCGAAGGAGTCGACCTCGTACGCGATCGCGAGTCCGTGCGACTCGTGGAACATCGGTATCAGGTCGCCAACCTTGATGTGTTGGTACTTGTCGATGATCCGGTCTGCGCTGCGCTCAGCTGCGTTGTCAACGAGGTCGTAGGTGTAGAAGCCTGCGCGGCGGTAGCCGAGTTGCACGATCCACGGCCACACCTGCTGCCGCGGAACGGCCACGGTGATCGCCCGCGTCGCGTTGAATTGCGCTCGTGGAACGACGTCGTCACCCGGCATCCGCGCGGCGACCTCGGTCTTGGTCGCTCCCCACCGCATGTGCCACGGCCTCAGCACAGGAGTGACCGCCCAGATCGGGACTGCACCCAACGTGTCCAGAACCAGGCGTCTCCTTGCGGCGGGCGAAGGGAACGCGGCCGCCGACGACAGCAACTCAGGCATCGTCGATCTCCTCGATTGCTGACACGTCTGACAGGCTCGGGAGAGGTACCTGCTAGTTACAGCGCACCACGCGTCACGGCCCTGGCAGCAGGGTCGAAAGGCCTAGGAAGCATGCGTACTGACTGTTCCGCGGTTGGCTCCGTGCCGAGCGTTCAGGAAGACCTGATGCGGCCCGGGATGACAGCGGCCTGTCGGCGACGGTGTCCACCGTTACGAGGCGATCACGGTGTGTGCCGGCGCCGGCCGCTTGCGTCACTCCGGTTCAAGGACGACGTGGGTCCGATGGCACTGCCGACGCGGTGGCCGGTCGACGACGATGGATAAGAGGTCTCGAGAAGGGGGTCGTCATGGCCACCGGAAGGCTCGTGGGACCGCACGACCCGCCGTCCGCGGCCGTCCAGCGTGGATCGACGCCGGATCGTTCGGGTCGGGGACAGAGACTGCGCCTGAGTGCCTTGGTCGGCAGCTGTGACAAGATCGCCCTGTTCGCAGCGCCGTTCGTGATTACCGGCGTGATCTTGAACCTCGCCTTTCCGTCGGTGTTCGGCGTCGGTGGGCCCTCCTCAGCGCTGCGCCTGGCCGCAATCGTCGTGCCGGGCGTCGGTGTCACGATCTGGGCCTGGTCGGTCGTGTTGGTCATGACCAAGGTGCGCAGCGGCGAGCTGGTCACCAGCGGCCCGTACGCGCTGGTGAAGCACCCGCTGTACACGGCGGTGGCGCTGCTCATCCTGCCCTCGATCGGCGTACTGCTGAACACGTGGCTGGGCGTCGCGATCGGGCTCGTCCTCTATCTCGGCTCTCGGCGGTACGCCCCGGCCGAGGAAACGTCACTGTCGGCCACCTTCGGCGCCGCCTGGGACGCGTACCGCAACAGGGTGAAGATCCCCTGGCTCTGAATTTCGACCAGCCCGCGCGCCGACCCGATGACGCCCTTGGTGGTGCCCGCGCAGGCGTTGATGCCTCGGCGTGGCCTGTCCCCGATGCGCTTCTCACCCGAAACGAGATGATCATCGGTGCGCACCGCAGTTAGTCACGTCGTCTCACGCGAACGCTACGTCGCCGCCCCGTCCATCTGGCGCGTCGTAGCCGCGTTTCAAGGCGTCAGCGCCTCGCGATTGCGCACATATCGCGCCCGGCGCGGCGATGACTACATGGCCGACGTAGGTACGTAATCGGCGATCCGTGCGGCTCCCGACGCGCATTCCGCACGGACTTCGGCCTGTCCATGTCGAAGGAACATGCCGTCAGGCGGATCTCCATGCACTGTCGCAACGCACGCCATTCGGCATGTCCGCGTGGTTCGGCGCGGCTGACAAGATCGATCTCACAACAAGGCTGGCAGCGGCTACGCAGGTTCCGGCAGGCGATGGCGTACCCCAGCCTCACCGCCGCCGGCCGCCGGCCGCCGGCATTGGCGTACACCCCACGGGGCTCCTTTGACGGTTCCGCCGCCTCGAATGGGACATCGTCGGGCAACCGTTCAGCCGCGCCACCCCGCGCAGGGCCGTGACGCTCGCGCTGCACTGGAACTCGGGGTGAGCTCAACGCAGTGCAGGAACGCCTCGATTGGGCGGGCGTGGCGGGCGTGTTCGTGGACACGCGGGAACGCCGGGATTCCCCTCAGCACAAGTGGGCGACCTGATCAGTGGTGCAGCAAGGAGGCATCTGCGACTCGTCTGCTGGGTGCCGAAGCGATCGCTGGGCGCCGCGGACGCCGCCCGTGGAGAAGGCACTGAGTTGGTCACCTACGCCGGGGAACGACCTTAAGCAATAGGTCGGCCCCTTCGCGGGCCGCGAGCCGCGCGTGCGACAGGTCCAGGTTGCGGATGAGTCCGCCAGAGCAGCGCTGAGCCGGGTGCCGGGCTTTACGTGTGGCGCTGTCAACACCAAGTCGGAGGAGCCGCGCCGCCTCGCCCGATGCAGCACCTGGCGGGTCGGGATTCCGGGCGGCCTCGGCGACGACGGTCTCCTCTCCGAGCGGGCACGGCTGGCGGACCGAAGAACACCTAAATAGACCCCGGCGTTGTACGCATTCTTTCGATGTTGCTGTCCCTGAGCGGGTCGGGGCCGCACGTATAGGTGGCATGGGTTCCCGACAGCTGCTGCCCTCGGCGGCGCGGATCCGCTGGATAGCACGGGCCGCCATCGGCGGCCGCGACCGTTACGGAGCGGCGGGCTGATGCGCCGGCCAGGGTGGCGAACCGACGTGGCGCCGATCGGCTGGGAGCTTCCGGCAGCCGGCGGGCTGTGCTGGCTGGGGGCGGCGGTGCTGCTGCTGCCGGTTGGTCAAGGGGTGGCGAGTTGGGTGTTCGGCGGCGGGTTCGTGTGGCCGCACGAATCGTTGCTGGCCAGCGTCGGGGGATTGCTGGCGGGGCGTCCGGGTCGCGGTGTGGCGGTGCGGTCGGTGGCCGACCTGGCGTCGAGTGCCTGGATCTACGTCCTGATCGCGTTGGTGGAGCTGGTGGCGCTGGCGGTGGCGGTGTGGCTGGGCGTGTTGTGGTGGCGGCTGCTGGGTCCTGGCGCGCTGCAGGGCACGGCCCGCCGGGGCGAGGTGGAGCGGGTGCTGGGTCTGTCGAATCTGCGTCGGCGCCGGAAGGTGATCCGCCCTGACCTGTTCGGCGCGGGTAAGTCGGTGCGGGCGTGAGACGGTTCCGGCCGACCGATGTGGGCTGGCGGCTGGGCCGGTCGCAGTCCCCGCCGGGGGTGGAGTTGTGGGTGCCGTATGACCGCACCGCCGGGGTGTACGGGCCGCAGGGGTCGGGTAAGACGCTGGACCTGTTAACCCCGGCGCTGCTCGCGGCTCCGGGCGCCGCGTTGGTGACGCTGACGAAGCTTGACGATTTGCTGCTGACCTTGGATGAACGCCGCAGCGGCGGGCGGCCGGTCGCGGTGCTGGACCCGTTCGGGATCGCCCCGGGGGTGCCGGAGCTGGTGTGGGATCCGGTGGCGGGCTGCGTGGATTCGATGCTGGCCGAGCGGCGGGCGAAGGCGTTCACCGCGGGCACGGTGCGCGGCGCGGTCGCCGGCGGCGCGCGGGACGACGCGGCGCGGTTCTACGCGGCTGAGGGTGCGAAGGTGCTGCAGGCGTTCTTTCATGCCGCGGCGTTGACCGGCCGCACGCTGGATCACGTGCTGGCGTGGGTCGCAGACCCCAAGCACGCCACCGAGCCCGAGGAGATCCTGCGCACCCATCCGCAGGCCGCATCGTTTTGGGACGGGCTGCTGCGCGGCGCGCTGCACGGTGATGACCGCACGGCGGGCAACACGGCGACCACGCTGCAGCAGTCGATGGCGTTGTTCTTCCAGGAGCCGATTCGGCAGCGGTGTGTTCCGGGGCCGGGTCGGCTAGCCACCGACGTCGCGGACCTGATTAGCCGGGGCGGCACGGTGTATCTGCTGGGCCGCGATGACCCGTACGCGTCGGCGTCGCCGCTGATGACCGCGATCGCCGAGCACGTGCTGGACACTGCGCTGCACCTGGCGACCGTCTCGCCGCACGGCCGGTTGTGCCCGTCGTTTCTGGCCTGCCTGGACGAGCTGCCCTCGACGACCCCGTTGCCGACGCTGCGTACCCGGATGGCGAACGAACGCGCGTTGGGGATCTGGTTCATCTACGCCGCGCAGACCTGGCGGCAGCTGGTGATCTGTTACGGCGAGGACGAGGCCCGGGCCATGTTCGGGCTGACCAACAACATCGTGATCTTCGGCGGCGGCAAGGACGGGCACTTCTACCGGGAGATCTCGGAGTTGATCGGCACCGCCCGGGTCACCCGCACCACCTACAGCAGCGGCCGCGGCGGCTGGGGCACGACCCGGGCCGGGGAGGACGTGGCGATCCTGCGCCCGGAGGAGATCCGGCAGCTGCCCGACCGACAGGCGCTGGTAGTCGCGGAGAACGCGCGACCGTTGATCGCCAAGCTGCGCCGGTGCATCGACGGCCCAGCCGGCAGGCGGCTGCTAGCTACTCAGGCCGCGGCCAGGGACCGGGTCGCCGCGGCCCGGCAAGCCGGTGCCAGCCTGACCGACCGGACCCGCCAGGCGGTGGCCACGGCACACCGAATGGCCATCCACGCCACCGACGAGCGGCCCGCCCACGACCCGCACGGGAGTAGCTGGTGATCACCCCCATCGTGCGGGAGTTCCCGGCACCGTCGAAGGTGCTGGTCAGCGCGTTCGCCGAGCTGCTGATCGCCCGCAGCGACGACGAGGACGCCAGGAACGAGCTGGGGCCGATCTCAGCGCTGCCCCGCCCCTGGGACCCGCCAAGCTGCCCGCCCACGCTGCGCGATGACCTGTGGATCTGGCTGGACCGGGTGGTGGCCTGGATCAACCACGAATACACCTGGCGCCCCGACCAGGCGATCCCGGCCTGCTGGCCCGCCCACCCGCACCTGGTCCACGAGGTGGCGGTCATCGCCTGCCTGCGCTATGCGGCAGGGCACGCCTTGACCGCGGACGCCTTGGAGGACTGGCACCGCTACGCGCTGCCGGCGTTCGTCGACCGCTTAAGCGCACGCCTGGCCGGTGCCCCGTGCCCGCCCGGCGAACACAAGAGGTGGCCGGCCGCCAGCCGCTACGTCGACTACGAATCCGACAGCGCGGTCCGCAGGCGCCTCGACCGCTACGCCCTCGACACCGGCCGCCGGCCCAGCCCCCAGCCCCCGCCGCCACCGAGCCGCACCGGCCGCACCGCATTGAGCGCGGTGCGACCCATCGACCGGTCGAACGGAGATGAGCGATGACGAACCTGGACCCCGACCAGCCACGCGACCCGGAGCACGGCGTCGGCTGGGCCGCGATCGCCGACGGCGTGACGATGGAGGCCGCCTCCCCAGCGCGCCCGCTGGCTCGACGATCTCCTTGTTCGGATAGGGGGAGAACGACCATGACCACACCGATAACCGGCGGCGTCGGCGCCGACGTCGACCGCGCCGCCGGGCTGCTGCTCGCGGCCGCCCGCAGTGGCGATGACGCCCTCGACGCCGGGGTGGCGCTGCAGTGCCTGCTCGCCGCCGACGAGCTCGCCGCCGCCGGCGCCATCCCCACCCGCATCCGCGTCGCGGCGGATGCTATCGCGGTCGCCGAGGCGATCCGGACCGCGTTGAGCCTGCTCGCCGCGCTGCCGGCGGACGTCTTCGCCGAGGACCTGATC
>JBKPQM010000177.1:0-11239 GCA_046734095.1 Actinomycetota bacterium
GGCAGGCCGGCGTCTACCTCCCCACCATCACGGCGGTGAATGGGCTGTGCGCCTCGGCCGGCCTGCACTTTGTGGCCGACGCAGACATCGTCATCTGCAGCGAAAACGCGACCTTCTTCGACACTCACGTGCACGTCGGCCAGGTCAGCGCGCTCGAGCCGATCGGGCTGAGCCGGCGCATCCCGCTTGGGGAGGTACTGCGCATGGTGACGATGGGCAAGGCGTATCGGATCGACGCGCAACGGGCACTGGAGATCGGACTGGTGAGCGAGGTCGTGCCGCCAGACCAGTTGCGAGGGCGGGCCATCGCGATCGGGCACATCATCGCCAGCGCGTCGCCGCAGACGGTGAAGACCTCGCTTCGCGCGATCTGGGAGAGCCTCGACCTGGGTTTGGACGAGGGACTGAGGCGCGGCTACGCACTGCTGCAAGCGCATCTCGACCACCCTGACGCAACCGAAGGCCCAGCCGCGTTCATGGCCAAGCGCGAGCCCAAATGGACGGTCTGATCGCGACCGCCATTTCCTTGAAGAGTGTAAGGAATAGGGATACAGTCAATTTCCGCTCGCTGACGAGGAGAGTCGATGCCCGGCCTTGATTTCACCGACAAGGTAGCGGTCGTAACCGGTGGCGGGCGCGGGATGGGCCGGGCCTACGCGCGGGTGCTCGCCGAGCGCGGCGCGGCAGTCGTCATCAACGATCCGGGCGTCCAGCCGCGAGGCGACAACCCGGATGCCTCCGTCGCGGCCGAGGTCGTACGGGAGATCGAGGCCGCGGGCGGTCGGGCAGTCGCCAGCGTGGACTCCGTGGCCACGCCCGAAGGCGGCGCGGCGATCGTCGACGCCGCGCTCAACGCGTTCGGGCAGGTCGACCTGCTGGTGCACAACGCCGGCGTGGTGAACGCATCCACGTTCGCCGACCAGCCGATGGACGAAGTACTCGCGACGCTGAACGTCCACCTCCTCGGCGCCTGGCACGTCGGGCAACCGGCGTGGCGGGACATGGAGAAGCGCGGCTACGGGCGGATCGTCCTCACCACCTCTATGGCGCAGTTCGGCCACTTCCGGCAGCCGGCGTACTCGGCGGCGAAGACCGGGATCATCGGCCTCACCAAGTCCCTGGCGCACGAGGCCCGCAACAAGGAACTTGACATCAAGGTCAACGCGATCGCGCCGCTGGCCGGCACGCGGCTCGCCCGGCCGGAAGCCAAGCAGGCGTGGGGAAACCTGATCGACCCGGAGAACGTGGCCGCGGTCGTCGCCTACCTGCTCAGTGACGAGTGCTCAGTCAGCGGCGAGATTGTCCACGCCGGCGGCACCCACTTCGCTCTAGGGTTCATCGGGCAGGCCCGCGGCTGGAAGTCCGGCCAGGCGCCGCTGACGCCCGAGCAGGTGCGCGACCACGTCGCCGAGGCGTTCGACCTCGACGAGTTCGACCTCCCCGCCGACGCGAACGAGCAGATGCACATCGTCGAACGGATCGTGCTCGGCTCACCGATACCCGCAAGCTAAGAGGTAGGAGCGCGACATGCCGCTGACCGACGACATCAAGATGATCTCGATGGACGACCACCTCATCGAGCCGCCGAACGTATGGGTCGACCGGATACCGGCCAAGTACCACGATCGCTGCCCGCACGTCGAGGAGATCCAGGAGGATCGCGTCGAGCCGTTCTACGCGAAGGAAGTCCACCTCAAGAAGGGCATGCAGGTCTGGCGCTACGAGGAAGTCCTCGAACCGAACGTCGGGCTCACTGCGACCGCCGGTCTCGACGTCAAGGACCGCAACTTCAGCCCGGTCCGCTTCGACCAGATGCGTCGCGGCACGTGGGATCCGGTCGCCCGCCTCGCCGACATGGACGAGGACGGCGTGTGGGCGCAGGCGCCGTTCCCGAGCTTCCCCGGCTTCTGCGGGAACAAGTTCGTCTTCGCGAAGGACAGGGAACTGGCCCACCTCTGCGTCCAGGCGTACAACGACTTCCTGCTTGATGAGTGGTGCCCGACGGCACCCGACCGCTACATCTCGATCATCATGCTGCCGCTGTGGGATCAGGAGCTGAGCGCGAAGGAGGTCGAGCGCTGCGTCGCGAAGGGTGCGCGCGCGATCACCTTTCCCGACAACCCGGCCGGGCTCGGCCTGCCCACGTTCAGCAGTGGGGCTTGGGATGCGACGTTCTCGGCCGCGGAAGCCGCAGACGTTCCGCTGCTCATGCACTTCGGCGGCTCGAAGATCATCCCATTCGTCGCGCCCGACGCGCCGCAGGCGGCCATCACTGCGCTGTTCGGCATCACGCTGTTCAACTCGATGACCGAGATGGTGATGTCGACGGTGTTCAAGAAGCACCCGAATCTCAAGGTCTGCTACGCGGAAGGCGGCATCGGCTGGGTCCCCTACGCGCTGATGCGAATGGACCAGGTGTGGGAGGACTACCGGCATTACCCGCTGGAGAACAATGTCGACCCTGATCGGCGCCCGTCGGACGTCGTCCGTCACCACATCTACTCGTGCTTCATCGACGACCCGGTCGGCGTCGGCCTGCGCCACAACATCGGCATCGAGCGGCTGCTATGGGAATCCGACTACCCGCACTCCGACTCGCTCTGGCCGAACAGCCGCACGAACGCGCAGAAGGTCTTCGCCGACGTGCCGACCGAGGAGGTCCGCAAGATCGTCGAAACCAACGCGCGTGAGCTCTTCAAGCTGCACTAGCAAACGGCTCGCCGGGAAGGTCGCCATCGTGACCGGAGCCGGTCGCGGGCTCGGCCGCGCCGTTGCCCTCCGGCTGGCCCGCGACGGCGCCCAGCAGCTCTTGGTGGACATTGATCCGGCCAGTGCCGCGAACACCGCTGACGAGGCCGGTGGCCTGGGCGCCGAAGCGCGGGCGTTGGCCGCGGACGTCGCAGACGACCACGGGTGCGAGCAGGTGGTCGAGGCGGCGGCCGACACGTTCGGCGCGCCGGAGATCCTCGTCAACGTCGCCAACTACCCGGTGCCGCCGGCGCGAGCGGAAGAGATCGAGTTGGAGCACTGGCACCGCGCGTTCGCGGCCGGTCCGCTGGCGATGTTCCGGCTCGCACGTGCGGTTTCCCGCACATGAAGGCTGCAGGCGGCGGGCGAATCGTCAACTTCGGGTCCGAGCTCAGCGAGAACCCGCGGCCCGAGCGCGTGGTTTACGCAGCGTCCAAAGGCGCCGTGCGGTCACTGACCAAGGCATTGGCACGTGAGTGGGGGGTCTACAACATCTGCGTCAACACTATCTGGCCGTCCGCGGTAACCCCGTCCTGGCAGAACTGGCGGCGATACAACCCGGAGCAGGTGGCCCACCACCTCGAAGAGGAACTCGCTCTCAAGCGGCCCGGCGACTCGCTGACCGACGTCGCCCCGGTCGTCGCCTTCCTGTGCGGCCCGGACTCGGCGTGGGTCACCGGCCAGACCGTCGCGGCCAACGGCGGCTGGACGATGTGGTGAGCAGCGCACAAGCGCTCGACTGGGCGCGCGACTGGCGGCCGATGATCGATGCCATCGGCACCGATTTCGAAGCCGACGTCGAGCGGATCGGCCCGGACGCCGTCGAGCTGGGCGCAATCCGCCGGTTCCTCGAGCCGCTCGAGTTCGGGTGTCCGCTCCACTATGACCACGCGCTCGCGACCGGGCTCGGCTACCGCGACGTGCCGGTGCCGGTCAGCAGCTTCATGACGTTCACCGTCGCGCCGGTCTGGAGAGTGGGCGACGGGCCGATCTTCACCGACTCGTACCGCGACGCCCAGCCGGCCCGATCGGGTACCACACCGCGGTTCACCGGTCTGGAACCGCCGACGTCGGCGTACTTCGCCGCCGAGTCAGCCGCCGACTACCTCGCGCCGATCGTGGTCGGCGACCGGGTATGGCGCCGCGGCAACGTTCTCGTGGCGTGCGTGCCCAAGCAGACGAGGGTGGGGCGCGGCGCGTTCGTGACCTGGCAGTCCGAGATGCACAACCAGCGTGACGAACTGGTGGCCCGGCTGCGCAACACCGCGTATCTCTACACCCCGCGCGAGGAGGTCGCGCCGCTACACGCGACGCCCGAGCCGCCGCCCGCAAACGCCCTCACCGAAACGGCGCCAGTTGACTGGGATCGCCCGCGCTGGTGGGAGGATCTCGCGGCCGGCGACCCCGTCCCGGCTATCCGCTTCCCGCTTCCGGTCTACCGGCTGGTCATGGCCGCGGCCGGCACCCGCGACTTCAACTCGATACACCACAACAGCGAGTGGGCGCGTGCGACCGGCGCCCCCGAGATGTACGCGAACGTGCTGTTCCTCCAGGGCATGTGGGAGCGGTGCGCGCGCGAGTTCATCGGAGTGCGTGGCACGATCCGGCAGCTCGCGGGCTTCCGGATGGGTTCGTTCAACACCGCGGGGGACGCGGTGACCGTTCAGGGTCGGGTCGAGCGGCTGTGGCTGCACGCGGATATCGGGTTTGCCGAGTTGCGCATGTGGTCGAGCAACCGGCACGGCGTTTCAGTCGGTCCGGGCACCGTGGTCGTCACCCTCCCCCGCCGAGACCGGGCGCGCGGGGAAAGCTGATGCGCACCGATCTCGCAAGGGTGCTGGCGCCGAGCAGTGTCGCGATCGTCGGCGCCAAGGACGCGTCACCGACGTCCTACGGGGTGGTCGAGGCGCTCACCCGACTCGGCTTCCGCGGCCCGCTGTTCGCGGTGAACCGGAGCGCCCAGCCGGCGCACGGCCTGCCGACGGCGGCGTCTTGTGCGCAGCTTGGTGCGCCCATCGACGCTGCCGTGCTACTGGTGCCTCGATCCGCGGTTGTCGACGTGCTCGCCGATGTCGCCGAAGCGGGTGCGAGCACCGCCGTCGTGCTCTCCAGCGGATGGGCCGAGACCGGGCCCGAGGGAGTAGCCGCGCAGCAGGCGCTCGCCGACCGCGCTCATGCACTCGGCGTGACGCTCGTCGGGCCTAACTGCCTCGGCTTCATGAACGTCACCGCGCGCAGCGGCGCATGGACCGCGAGCGTCCCGCCGAACCTTGTGCCCGGGCCGGTGGCCGTCGTGTCGCAGAGCGGCGGCATCGGCAACGCGGTGGCCGACCTCGCCGCGGAGTACGGCATCGGGCTGAGCCAAGTGGTCACGACTGGCAACGAGGCAATGCTCAGCATTACCGACGTCCTCGAGCACCTTGTGAACGACCCGCACACGCGCAGCATTGCGATATTCGCCGAAGCGATCGCGTCGCCGCCACGATTCCTCGCTGCCACGGCCCGGGCCCGGGATCTCGGCAAGTCGATCGTCGTACTCAAGGCGGGCAGTAGTGAGATCGCGGCGCGCAACGCCGTCTCGCACACCGGCAGCATCGTCGGAGACGACCGGGTCGTCGAGGCAGCGTTGCGGCAGGTCGGCGCGATCCGGGTCAGGTCGCTCGAAGAGCTCATCGTCACGGCTGCGGTGAGCGCGCACGCCGGGGTGCTTCGCGCGAGGGGAGTCGCGGTCGTCTCGATCAGCGGAGGGTCGGTGGACGTCGTCGCCGACGAGGCGGCCCGGCTCAGGCTCGATATGCCGCAGTTCGATGAAGCGTCGGCGCAGGACCTTCGCACGGTCGTCCCCGGCTTCGCCACCGTCCAGAACCCGCTGGATCTGACCGGGGGCGCGCTCGGCGACGAGTTCGAGCGGGTGCTCAAGGTCGTGGACCGGCAGGACGACTTCGGCGCGGTCGCGGTGTTGTGCAACGTGCCCGCGTACGAGTCGTGCAAGAACGCGACGATCGACGGGCTGCTTGACACCATCGGCCGCGGTCTCGACTCGATCACCCTGCCGGGCTTCCTGCTGTCGCAAACTGTGGCGCACCTGAACGCCGTCGGCCGTAGGTCCGCGACAGCTGCCGGCGTGACCGCGCTGCCCGGGCTCGCCATCGGCGTCGCCGCACTAGCCAACCTCGCGGCGTGGTCGGCGACGCCATCACGGCACGCGCCTCAGCCTCGGGCGTCGACCGGTGTGCGCTCCACTGCGGCGATATCCGAGTGGACGGCGCGGGAGTTGCTCGAGCCGCTTGGCGTTCCGTTCGTCCCGGCGGCGCTGGCGCGGACCGCGGACGAGGCCGTTGAGGCGGCAGCCCGGTTCGGCGGGAACGTCGTGCTCAAACTCGTTTCGCCCGACGTCATGCACAAGACCGACATCGGGGCGGTTCGTTTGGACGTCGCCCAGCATGACGTGCGGGATGCCTTCGCGGCGGTGCAAGCTGCGGCGCAAGGGCAGGGGAGTGGCGCCCGCGTCGAGGGGGTCCAGGTGTCTGCGATGCGGCGCGGCGGCGTGGAGCTGTTGGTCGGCGTGTCGCGTGACCCGCTGTGGGGGCCGGTGCTCGCGGTCGGGCTCGGCGGCACGCTCGTGGAAGTACTGCAGGACGTCGTATTGCGGCTGCTCCCGGTGTCGGAGCAGGACGTCGCAGAGATGCTTGGTGAGCTGCGGTACCGACGGCTGCTCGACGGGGTACGCGGCGCGCTCGGCGTGGACCGGCCGGCGCTCGTCGCGACGATCAACCGGATCGCTGCCGCCGCCTGGCAGTTGGGCGACCAGCTCGAGGGGCTCGAAATCAATCCACTGCGGGCCGGTGAGGCCGGACGCGTCGAAGCGCTCGACGCGCTCGTGTCGTTCCGGAGCCCGACATGACATGGCGCGACGAGGTCGAAGACATCCGCCGTCGCCGCAACCTCGCACTCGCGATGGGTGGCCCCGAGCGGGTCGCGCGGCAGCACGAGATGGGCCGGATGACCGTTCGTGAGCGCCTCGACGGCCTGATCGATCCCGGATCGTTCCTCGAGATCGGGCAGCTGGTCGGAACCGCGACCTACGACGAGGGCGGGACGGTGAGCTCGTTCGTCGCAACGCCCTACGTAGCCGGGCTGGCGACTCTCGGCGGCCGCGACGTCGTTGTCGCCGGCGAGGACTTCACGGTCCGGGGCGGTTCCGGCGGCGGACCGGTCGGACGCAGCAAGCGGGACATGGCCTTCGCGATGGCGAAGGAGTACCGCATCCCGATGATCCAATTCCTGGATGGCGCGGGTGCGAGCATCCGGACGATGGAGAGTCTCGGCCGCTCGTACATCCCGAACAGCAAGGACTGGACCGACCCACTCCAGTTGCTGGGCCAGGTGCCGATGCTCGGCGGCATCATGGGCGCGGTCGCCGGCGGCGTCGCGGCATATGCGCTGCTCACGCACTGGACGTGCATGGTCCAGGGCGCCGAGTTGTTCGCGGCCGGTCCGTCGATCGTCAAGCGCGCGCTCGGCACCGACGTCACGAAGCAGGATCTCGGGGGCACCAATGTGCACGTGCACGTCAGCGGCATCGCCGACAACGAAGCCGTTGACGAGGCCGACTGCTTCGAGCAGATGGCCGCTTTCCTCTCCTACCTGCCGCAGAACGTCTGGGAGCTGCCGCCATACGTCGAGCAGGACGACCGGCCGGATCGCCGCGAGGACGAACTGCTGACGATCGTTCCGCACGACTCGCGGCGCGGGTACGACATGCGTCGGCTGATCGAACTGGTCGTGGACGAGGGTTCGATCTTCGAGGTCAAGCCGTTCTTCGGGCGGTGCATCATCACTGTGCTGGCCCGGCTGAACGGGCATGTAGTGGGCGTTGTCGCGAACGACCCGATGTGGCAGGCGGGCGCGGTCGATGCGGCCGGCGCTGACAAGACCACGCACTTCATGGAACTGTGCGACACCTTCCACATCCCGATCGTCCACTTCGTCGACGTGCCCGGCTTCATGATCGGTCCGGAGGCCGAGGCAGCGGGAACCCTGCGCGCCGGCATGCGCACGTTGTGGCTCGCGCATCAGATCACCGTGCCGTCGATCGCGGTCCACGTGCGGCGGTGTTTCGGGATGGCCGGCACCGCCACGAGCACGCCCGCGCACCTCGGCCTGCGCTTGGGCTGGCCCTCCGGCGAGTGGGGTTCGCTGCCGATCGAGGGCGGCGTCGAGACCGCCTACCGCCGGCTGATCGCCGATGCGACCGACCCGGACAGCGCGCGCAAGGAGCTCGAGGCGCGGCTCAACCTGATGCGCAGCGTGTTCCCGATCGCCGAGGCGTTCGGGGTCGAGGACCTCATCGACCCGCGGGACACACGTCCGCTGCTGATCCGCTACCTCGAAGTCGCCATTCCGCGCATGGCACACGACGTCGGCCCCAAACCCCGCTACGGCGTCCGTCCCTAGCAGACTTTGGAGAAGTCCATGACCATCGACCAGCACCGATTCTTCATCGACGGCGACTTCATCCCGCCACAGGGCGCAGAGCGCCTGGACGTGATCAACCCAGCGACCGAAGAGATGCTCGGCAGCGTCCCGCGCGCCGTCGAGGCCGATATGGACCGGGCAGTCGCGGCCGCGCGGCGAGCCTTCGACACGACCGACTGGCCGCAACTCCCGCACGCCGAGCGCGCCGACCTGCTGCGCGCCATCGGGAAGCGTCTCGAAGATGGCAACGACGAGCTGGCTCGGCTGATCACCGACGAGAACGGCGCGCTGTACAAACTTGCGGTTCACACCGTCGGGCACGGCTTCTGCAATTACTACGCGGGGCTGTCGGCCGACGTCGAATGGGAGGAGATGCGTTACGGCGTCACGGGGCCGGCGCTCGTGCGTCGCGAGCCGGCCGGCGTCGCCGCGTTGGTCGTGCCGTGGAATGCGCCGCTCGGGCTGTTGATGGTGAAGCTGGCGCCGGCGTTGCTTGCGGGGTGCACGGTGATTGCCAAGCCGGCTCCCGAGACGCCTCTCGACACATACGCACTTGCCGAGATCCTGCGCGACGTCGGCGTGCCGGACGGCGTGGTCAACATCGTTCCGGCGGATGCCACGGTCGGAGATCACCTGGTCAGCCATCCGGATGTGGACAGCGTCAGCCTCACCGGCAGCCTCCGGGCCGGGAAGCGGATCATGCAGGTCTGCGCTGACCGCCTGGCGCGCGTGCACTTGGAACTGGGCGGCAAGTCAGCGTCGATCATTCTCGACGACGCGCCGCTCGAGCAGGCCGTGGCCGGTACGCTCGCTGGCTTCCTTCTCAACAACGGGCAGGCGTGCGCGGCGCTGTCCCGGACGCTGGTGCCGCGCGAGCGATATGGGGAAATCGTCGACGCCCTGGCCGCCGCGGCTGAGGCCACCCGCGTCGGCGATCCCTACGACGCCGCGTCCGACCTCGGCCCGATGACGAGCAAACGCCAATACGAGCGCGTGCTCGGCTATTTGGAGCTCGGCCGAAGCGAGGGGGCGCGGGTCGTAGCCGGCGGTGGGCGCGCGCCGGGCCTGGACCGTGGTCACTACATATCGCCGACGGTGTTCGCCGACGTCGACAACGGAATGCGAATCGCGCGCGAAGAGATCTTCGGACCGGTCACCTGCGTGATCCCGTATGACACCGTCGACGAGGCGGTCGATGTCGCCAACGACAGCGAATATGGGCTGTCCGGTGCGGTCTTCAGCGCCGACCTCGACCGTGGCATGGCGGTCGCCCGACGGATCCGCACTGGGACCTTCACCCTGAACGGCTACATCCTCGATTCACACATTCCGTTCGGCGGGTACAAGTCCTCGGGTATCGGGCGGCAGAACGGGCCAGAAGGGCTCGAGGCGTTCGTCGAACTCAAATCGGTGCACATGACCGCGGAGAACGCTGCCGCTCTTGGATATCACAAACCGGACGGCACGCCGAGAGAGCACACTCTTCCGCAGCATGGCCGGGGCTCTGCGCTGGTATCCTCGAATTACGATCAAAGATCAGGGGCCTGATTTGCACAGGCCGCTGGAGCAGGGAGGGTTAGGAGACTGTATGGCGACCAAGGTCGCGAAGGTGAAGCCGGCGCGCGCTCACGCCCCGACAGCGGCGGTGCTCAACGGCAGCCATACGCGAAAGCTGGCTGAGCTCACCTCGGAGAAGATCGAGATGGGCATCATCGAAATGGGTTGGCCGGTCGGCAAGGTCATCGGATCGGAGGCCGACCTGCTGGCCGAGTACGGCGTCAGCCGCGCTGCGCTCCGTGAGGCCATCCGCCTACTCGAGCACCACAACGTGGCCTACATGCGGCGCGGTCCGGGCGGTGGGCTGGTCGTCGCCGAGCCCGACCCGGATGCGATGGCCCATGCCGCCGCGGTCTATTTGAGCTTCCGGAAGGTGAATCCGCACGATCTGTTCGAGGCGAGGCTCGCGCTCGAGATGGCGGCGGCGCGAGGTGCGGCCGAGAACATCGACGAAGCCGGCATCGTCAAGCTGCGCGCCGCGCTCGAACACGAAGCCGAGTTCGTCGGCGGCGAGTCCGATGCGACGATCCACGACTTCCACGTCGTCGTCGCCGAGTTGAGTGGCAACCCGGCGCTGCACCTTTTCATCAACGTGCTGACACAGCTCAGCGCGGCTAGCTTCCTGGGGACAACTGCCATGTTCGACAAGCGCGCCGCGCGCAGCGTTTCGTCCTCGAAAGAGGTCGAGGAGGTGCACCGGGTGCACGAGGCGATCGCCGACGCGATCATCTCCGGTGACGCCGCATTGGCTCAGCACCGCACGTTGCGTCACCTCAACGCCCTCGCCGCCGCCCTGGAGAGCTGACTAGAGGGCGTTCTCCATCACGTGGATCACGCACTCGACCACGTGCCCCGGATGAATCCGTGCGCGGTCGGTGTTGACTCGTCAATCGCATGGTCGGACGGTGTGGCTGCGGCTATGCGCGACGATGGGACGGATGCAATGCCTCTTGACGGCGATTACGAACCAAGTCCGGCGCCGTGGGTACGGGACCAGGTTGAGTTGTACGAGAGTTCCGGCGGCACGCAGGGCACGACCTTCATGAACACTGGCCGGCCGGTGATTATCCTCACCAGCCTGGGCGCTACGAGTGGCAAGATCCGAAAGACTCCGCTGATGCGGGTCGAGTACGAGGGCCGCTACGCCGTGGTGGCCTCGGACGGCGGAGCGCCCAAGCATCCCGTGTGGTACTACAACGTCACGCAGCATCCCACGGTGGACCTCCAGGACGGGCCCCGACGCCAGGAAATGACGGCCCGTGAGGCGAAGGGCGAGGAGAGGGCCGTGTGGTGGGAGCGGGCTGTCGCGGCGTATCCGCCCTACGCCGACTACCAGAACAGAACCGACCGTCAGATTCCCGTCTTCGTCCTGGAGCCAACCGGGACGTGAACTAGAGGACGTCCTCCAGCACGTAGATCGCGCTCTCGACGGTGGCGTTTGCAGAGAGGTGCGCGC
>JBKPQM010000178.1:0-4980 GCA_046734095.1 Actinomycetota bacterium
GCCGAGATCACCCGATTTCGGGGGAGAATCTCGTTGTCTCAGCCGGGAAGCGGAGAGCAGCCTGGAGCACTGCCGCCGGCAGGCTCGTCAGCCGGCCTGCAGTGCGGTGGACGCGAAGTGCGAGTGCACCCGGGGGTCGACCGGGTCGTTCGCGGGGTCGTCGTGCACGACGATGTGGTTGTAGAGCGTGTCGCGCTGGGCGGGGATACGGCCGGCTCCGCGGATCAGGTCGATCAACTCCGTCCGATTGGACCGGTGTCGCGCTCCGGCCGAGGAGACGACGTTCTCCTCGAGCATGACCGAACCCAGGTCGTCGGCCCCGAAGTGCAGGGTCAGCTGGCCGATGTCCTTGCCGGTGGTCAGCCAGGAACCCTGCAGATGCGCCACGTTGTCGAAGAACAGGCGGGCGACGGCGATCAGGCGCAGGTACTCGAGCGAAGTGGCTTGGGTTCGCCCGCGTAGGTGGTTGTTCTCCGGCTGGTACGTCCAGGGGATGAAGCTGCGGAATCCGCCGGTGCGATCCTGAACGTCGCGGACCATGCGCAGGTGCTCGATGCGCTCAGCATTCGTCTCGCCCGTACCCATCATGAACGTCGCGGTCGACTCGACGCCGACCCGGTGCGCGCTCTCCATAACCTCGAGCCACGTCTCGCCCGACTCTTTCAGCGGCGCGATGGCCCTTCTGGGGCGGGCCACCAGGATCTCGGCGCCCGCTCCGGCGAACGAGTCGAGCCCGGCGACGTGCAGGCGGCGGATCACCGTCGGAAAGTCGAGCCCCGACGTCCGCGCGATGTGCACGACCTCGGAGCCGCCCAGCGAGTGCAGCACCAACTGCGGATACGAACGCTTGATGGCAGCGAAGATCCGCTCGTACCACTCGATGCCGAGGTCCGGCGAATGGCCGCCCTGCAGCATGATCTGAGTGGCACCCAGCTCGACTGCCTCACCGCAGCGGCGCAGGATCTCCTCGTCGCTGTGCGTCCAGCCCTCCTCGTGCTTGGGCGGGCGGTAGAACGCGCAGAACTTGCAGGCCGTCACACACACGTTCGTGTAGTTGATGTTGCGGTCGATGATGTACGTGGCGATGTTGTCCGGATAGCGGCGGCGCCGCACGGCATCAGCAGCTTCTCCCAAGGCGTGCAGCGGCGCGTCGGTGTAGAGCAGCAGCGCCTCGTCCGGAGTGATACGCCCGCCCGCAGCGGCACGGTCCAGGATGTCGGAAATCGCGCGCGTCATGACGCCAGGGTAGCGATGAGCGCTCGCGCGAAGAGCCCCGCCGCCGCCACGCGGCCCGCGCCGAAGGCGCGGTGCGGAGCCGGGGATGCACCCGAGCGACGATGAGCGCTCGCGCGAAGAGCCCCGCCGCCGCCACGCGGCCCGCGCCGAAGGCGCGGTGCGGAGCCGGGGATGCACCCGAGCGTCAGCGAGTGGTGCAAACACGGATCCGCGTGGGCGGGATAAGAACAGCGAGTGGTGGGGGCGCGGTTCGCAATCGGCGGGATGTTACAGCGACTCCCACAGGCCGACGATGTTGCCGGAGATGTCGGTGACATAGGCGTAGGCGCCCATGCCCTGGATTTCCTGCCGGCCGGCGACGATGGTGCCGCCGGCGGCGGTGACCTTCTCCAGGCAGTCGTAGATGGACTCGACGTAGATGGTGACAACAGGCCCGGTGATCGCGCCGGTGCGCTCCACGATCGCGCCGTTGATTCCGCCGGGCTCCGTCGGCATCTGGGTCTGCGGATCCGTGGGCGTCGTGATGGCCAGCGTGTACGAGGCCGTGTCACCCGCCACCTGCATGGGCACGTCCATGGTCTGCCAGCCGAACACGCTGCTGTAGAACTCCTTCGCCTTGTCCTTGTCGTCCACGGCGATCTCGAAGTGCGCGACGCGATCCATAGTGACTTCCCCTTGCGGATAGCCCTCCGTGTGCAGCCCCCATCCTGCCCCGGATGGCAACCCTAAGCGTTAGTTGACACTAACGTAAGTCATTGCTAACGTCGGGCCGTTCCGTCCATCACACGAAGGGAGTACGGCCATGGGAGCACCGGTCGCGTGGTTCGAGGTGACGTGTACTGACCACGAGCGGGCACACAAGTTCTACGCCGAGCTGTTCGGCTGGACGATCAATGTCGATCCGAACATGGGTGGCTACGGCATCGTCGACACCCGAGCGGGCGAGGACGCCGTCGGCGGAGGCATCGGTCCTTCCGCGGGGCCAGACGACCCAATCGGCGTCAAGATCTACATGAAGGTCGACGACCTGCAGGCCTACCTGGCCCGCGCCGAGCAGCTCGGCGGGAAGCGGGTCGGCGAGCCGGTGCAGCTGCCGGACAACTGGGGCACCGTCGCCACATTCACCGACCCGGACGGGAACCGTATTGGCCTGTGGCAGTAAGCCTCTAGCCTGTCCGTTGGGTGGTGCGTTTCTCGTCGAGTGGCGCGTTGCAGCGCACCACTCGAGCGATAACGCGCCACTCGACGGGAAGGGGCGAGGCCGGTGAACACCGACGACGCCCTGCGCGCGCTGGCCGAGCCGCGGCGGCGGGCCATCTTGCAACTAGTCGCGCACGACGAGATGTCCGCGGGCGACATCGCCGCGGCGTTCGACGTGACTCGCCCGGCGGTCAGCCAGCACCTCACGGTGCTCAAGAACGCCGGGCTGATCACTGAGCGCCGTGAAGGCACGCGGCGGCTGTACCGCGGCGAGCCGTCCGGGCTGCAGGCGGTTCGTGAGATGCTCGATGAGTTATGGGCGTCGTCGCTCGAGGTAGCCCGCCGGCTCGTCGAAGCTGACGCAGCAGTCGATGATCGGGAGGCCCGCGCCGGATGACAGTCATCCCGATGCAACGGCCACCCATCCGTCAATCGACGATGGTGCGCAGCAGCGTCGAGCACACCTTCGAGGTCTTCGTCGACAAGCTCGACCAGTGGTGGCCCCTGCGCACGCACTCCCAGGGCAAGGAGCGCGTCGCCAGCGTGACCGTCGAGCGACGGGCCGGCGGGCGCGTCTACGAGACGTGGCAGGACGGCGAGACGCGTACCTGGGGCACGCTGCTCGCCTGGGATCCGCCGCAACGCTTCGTCCTGACATGGGACATCATCCAGCCGCGCGTCACCGAGGTGGAGCTGACCTTCCGCGAGCTGGCGCCTTCGCTCACCCGCGTCGAGGTCGAACACCGGGGTTGGGAGAAACTCAGCGACACCGAGCTCGAACTCATCGGCGACAAGCGCGAGAGCTACGACCTGGGTTGGGCGATAATCCTGCGGCTGCTCAGCGAGGCGGCGTCCACACATACGGCGTAGTGGTGGTCACAGCGACGAACCCGAGCCGTTCCAGGATCGGCCGGCTGTCGTCGGAGGCGTCCACCTGCAGATACTTCACCCCTCGCGCCACAGCGAGCTGTGCGCGACGGGCCACCAGCGCGCGGTAGATTCCGCGGCCGCGCCAGCCGGTGCGGGTCGAGCCGCCCCACAATCCGGCGAACTCGGTTCCGGGGGTGAAGACGAGCCAGGCGGCGCTGACCAGCTCGGCCCCAGCTTCGGCGATCAGGACGGCGATGGCGCCGGGGTCGGCGGCCATCCGCCCGGCCAGGTCGTCGGCGAGCCAGGACCAGTCCTGGTTCCAAACCTCAGACGCCATCGCCGCGATCCGTTCGAGCTCGGCCCGGACACTGACCTCGCGGAGCGTCACTCCGGCCGGCAGCACCGGATCGCGGGCCATCCGCGCCGCCTCGCCGATCATGACCGTCTCGACGTCTTCGGGCACGAAACCGTGTGCGAGCAGGAGATCGGGCAGGTCGGACGGCTGGTCGTGCCCGTGCGTCTTCCACTCGAACGGCTCGGCCCGGCCGGCGAAGAAAGCTACGGTACGGGTGATCAGAGCATCGACATCGGCGACGCCCGCGAGGCTGCGGTAGCTGACGAACCCGCGGTGCAGGCCGACGCAGCGCAGCAGTGGCCCGTCCCAGTCGCACGTCACGCCGGCGGGCGGGCGGCTCGCCAGAGACGTGCGCACCTGGGAGTCGTAGGCCCCGAGCAGGTCCACCGACATAGTCTCCCGACGGCCCGATCCGGCGTCACGACTGCTGCGAAGAAAGGTTTCGCGGGCAGGGCGCGCCATTCTCCCGCCCCACGGACCGGGCGGCCCGCCGTCGACGTTGCGGATCAGCGCGACGGCCGCCTTCCCCGGCTGTCCGGCCGGGCAGAAGTTTGAGCGTACGCAACGCGAAAGTGACGCGCCGCACAGTGACTGGGTGAACTTCGACGCCCCGGCCTGCCCCTGGGGCCCCGCGCGTCGCCACAATCTAGGCGCGTGACGACAATGACGCGCCATCGCGCCCTGACTGCGTCCGCATTGTTGATCGCCGTCGTGCTCACGGGCTGTACGACATCCAAGGGCCCAGCGAAGCGCAGCAGCCCGACGACGCCGCCGTCACACGTGTCTCAGACGTCCGCCGCAGCTGTGGCGACGAAGGTGCCGAAGCTGGGCCAGCCGGGTACCTCCCACAACACGGCCCGGCAGTGGCAGTCGATCAAGCTCGGCTGCATCGAGTTCCAGCTTGCCCCGTGTCGAAGGTGCGCGATCCGATCAGGGAGATCCACGTGTCGGACACGTGCAAGTCCTCGAGGCTGCCCGTTGCAGCTGCCGTCGTGACGGTGCCGCACGGGACGACTGCGTGTGTCGCCGAGCGTCCGAACGCGCGCCCGGCCGGGCCGCACGTCGAGGTGCGCAGCGAAACGGGGTCGCCGGGGCGGTGTGCTCCGGGCGAGCGAGCCGTACGGGGGCGGTGATCTCGCCGCGGCGGCGCCGCTGAATCTGTGTCGACGTCACACCCCGGCTGAGCCGGTGCTCAGATGTCGGCAAAAGTTGGTTCCACCGGGGCGGGCACGGCGCGCCAGGCCGCCGCCCGCCGGGCGAACTCGACCAGGCCTTGCATCTGCCGGGGGCCGAGCGAGAAGTCGAGCGTCCGGAAGTAA
>JBKPQM010000179.1:0-11274 GCA_046734095.1 Actinomycetota bacterium
GTACGACAAGGGGCCATCCGGTCGGCCGTCAGAGAGCGGACTACCGGGTCGCGGCCGCCTGCTGCGGGGCTGGCTGGTGTGCTGGTCAGCGGGAGCGGTACCAGGCGAGGGTGTGCGCCACCGCTTCAGGATGCGGCGTTGATTCGAGCGGGCCGAAGGCGGCTTCGAACTTGGATGAGTCGAGCACGAACGGCGCGCGGAACTGATAGGTGGTCTCGCGCAACTCGCGGAGCATTGGCGAGAAGAGGCCGGCGACGGCAAGCAGTGCCGGTCCCGCGACGCTGGCCTTGGTGGGCGACGGCCGGCCCGCAGCTGTCGAGACGAGGTCAAAGAACTGCTGCGCCGTAAGCGGCTTGGCCGCGGGCAGGTGCCAGACCTGCCCGTCGGCATCCGGGCGGCTGGCGAGAACGATCAGCCCGCGAGCAAGGTCGGGCAGGTAGTGGAAGGTGTGCGGCTGGTCGAGCTTTCCCGTCCATAGCGGCCGCTTGCCTGCGACGATGCGCCCGAACAGCGTCTCGCCGGCGGTCGAGGCGGTGCCGTGCGGGCCGTAGTAGTCGGAGGCTCTTCCGATCACGACCCGCGCCCGGTTTTCGCGCTGCGCGTCGAGGATCTCGGCGGCCATCTGCACACGGGTCCGGCCCTTGCGGCCGCGGGCGAGGGCCGGCAAGTCCTCGCGCAGTGGGCCGTCGACAGGCCCGTACGCGTACAGATTGTCGGCGAAGACGAGCTTGGCCCCGCTGGACTCGGCGGCGCTAAGGATGGAGCGGGTCAGCGCGGGGAAGAGTTCGGGCCATTTCGTGTACGGGGGACTGGCGCAGTGGTATATGACCGCGGCCCCCGCCGCGGCGGCGGCAGCCTGGGTTGGGTCGGCCGCGTCGGCGGCCGCTCCCTGGACGCCGTCCGGTGCGTGACCGCCTCGGCTGACCGCGCGCACGGCGTGCCCGCGACGCAGCAGTTCCGCGACCACGGCGCCGCCGATAGCGCCGGTCGCACCGAACACCACGTGAGCGGAGCCGTCCGACATCTCGGCAAGCAGCCTATAGGCACCGGTGGGGCTCGCGTGGTGACACCAGATGTGGCGTTGTCCCCGCGGGTGTCCGGTGGTTGTCGACGAGACCTACGTCAAGGCCGCCGGCCGCTGTGCGGTCGACCAGCCCGGGCCGTCCTCGGCGTCCTGGTCTCTGATCGCCGTGATGCCGTTGCTGCCCGACCGTATGCCGGCGAACGGGCGCAGTCCTGTGTCTCGGGAGATCTCCGCGAGCTCAGCGACTGGCGGTAGATCGCCGGGCCGCGGTAGCGAATCCGGGGCCGGTGACGAGCTCGATCGCGGCGGGGCTGACGACCGTGTCGTCGGAGGCGACCAGGGCGGCCCTGACTCGGCGGTGGTCGCTGCTGCGGCGGGCGATCCGCGGCGGTTTCGGGGAGACGTGCCGGTCGCCCCATTGCATGAGCGCGAGCAGCGGAACCGCCAACTCGCGCCCTTTCCTGGTCAGCCGGTACTCGAACCGTGGCGGGCGCTGACTGTAGGTGTATCGCTGGAGGATATCGCCGTCGACGAGGCGATTCAGCCGGTCGGTGAGGACGTTGCGCGCCACCCCGAGGCTCTCCTGGAACTCGTCGAAGCGACGCAGGCCGAGGAGCGCATCTCTCACGATCAGCAGCGTCCATCGCTCGCCGACCAGCTCGAGCGCCCGAGCGATCGAGCAGTTTTGACCCTCGTAAGTCCGCTTGAGCATGTGTCCACCGTAGGGCGATAAATAGTTGCGTCAAGCAACGTGGCATCGTTAGGGTGCGTTTCATCAAGCAACGCACTTCCCCCCGTGACACGTGGCGTCGCGCCTACCACACTGGCGCTGCTGTGGTTGAGCAGTCACGACTTGGCGGAGCGTGAGAGGTCCCTGAACACGCACGGGCGGCTTGATCGTAGCGTCCTATGGACAACGACGGCACAGGACTGGAGGAGCCGTGAGCGTAGCGCGGGTAGACAGAGTCGTGGTGGGAATCAGCGGGAGTATCGGCAACCTGGCGGCCTTGCATGCTGCGGTCGCGCACGCGCAGCGAACCGATGCGCAGCTGGTCGCAGTCCTGGCCTGGACCCCGGTCGGCGGCGAATTCATCTACCCCCGGGCGGCCGGCACGCCGGTGCCGAAGCGGTGGGCGCAGCAGGGGCTGAACACGCTCATGGGCGCGTTCGCAGACGCGTTCGGCGGCCCGCCACCTGACGTGCCGATCAGGTCGATCATCGCGCGTGGCTTCGCCGGTTCTGTCCTCGTGAGCGAGGCCTCGCGCCCGGGTGATCTACTCGTCCTCGGCGCCGGCCGACGAGGACGCCTGGCGCGCCTGCGCAGGGGATCGGTCAGGCGGTATTGCCTGGCCCATGCCCGCTGTCCGGTCCTCGCGGTACCCCAACCGGACATGATCAGCCATCTACGCTTCAGCCGCCGCGCGTGGCGCAAACACGACACCGCACGACCCGTCGCGACCTCGCACGGCGAACGCACCACCGGTCGGCGCTCCTGAGCGCGATGGAAGCGTCTAGCCGCCAAGTTGCCTGGGCTCAAACGCCGGGGTATCTGCGCGAGGCAGCCACTAGCGACGTTTCCATCCTCCACCGGCGGCACAGCTCGCGTTTCGCGGAATTGATGTCCGGATGGCACGCCGCGAAGGGATTGTGGGATGGCGTGGGGTGGCGAGGCAGGTTGGCCAAACCGATCAGGAATGAAGAAGCGCCGGTTACCGAGCCGTACGTAGCGTGACTGTCATGTGCATCACCCCCCATCATCAGAAGAGGCAAGGCGTGAAAGCGCGCACGTCGTCCGCAGCGAAGGCGCCGGTCGACGAGATCATCGAGGAGGTCAAGAAGGCCGGCGCCACCATCCTCAAGCCCGCCGCCACCAAACAATGGGGCGGGTACGGCGGTTCGTTTGCCGACCCGGACGGCTACATCTGGGACAGCGGATACAGCGCCCGGGGAAAGAATCAGCCCTATGCCGAGTAGCCGCCAAGTAGAGCTTGTGCCGGGTGCGGGCGACCCGGCGCTGGCGGCCTGGCTGGGCCGGCTACAGGAGGCGTCCTTCAACCGCGCCGGCCAGGCGCTGCGCACGGCCTACCCGCCGCAGCGTCGGATGACCGGACCCCAGCTGGTCGGGTACCTGCAGCGCCGGACCTACGCGCTTGCGTCCTCCACCCGGCCCGACGGCCGTGCGCACGCGGCGCCGACGCTGTTCTCCATACACGCGGAGGCGTTCTGGCTCCCCACAGTCAGCGGCGCGGCCAGGCTCGCCAACGTCCGGGTCCATCCGTGGCTCGCGATGTCCATCATCGAGGGCGAGCATGACACGCACGCCGCGGTGCTCACCGAGGGCCGGGCCGAGGTGCTGGCGAGCGTTCCGGAGGACGTCCGGCGCACCACCGAGCTGCGCAACGGCGGCGGCAGCCTGGGCTGGGCGACGGCTTGGTTGCGGATGACCCCGCAGCGGCTATTCAGCTTCGCCGAACTCGCCTGGCAGGGCGCGGCCGATAGCTCATGAGCGTGTTGATCCACGAACCCATGTCGCCCACGGCTTGACCAGCTCCCCGGACACCGTTGCCGGGCCGGGTTGGAGTGGCCGATCTCGATCGCCATGGCGGCTAGGACGGGCCGGCAGGCACGGCACCGCCTACGAGCAGTACCGGCGGACCGTCCCAGCCTGGTGGCCCCGGCTCCGCCGCCACCCGTGATTGGAAACCGCATAGCGGCGCATGAACCGAAGCCCTGGAGTCGCACCCGGCCTCTTGTACCTGGGCAGCGAGCTAACGCACGCGGAACCGCACACGGCGCGCCGCGCCGGCGCAGCCCTTGCGCGGCGCCGCCCGCGCAGGGATCTGTCCGGATTATCCAACAAAACAAGGGGATTCGTCGCAGGGGATCCGAGGATCACACAGTTACGCCAGCGGTGGACTTGACTGGTTCAATCCCAGATTCGCGGCATGAAGGCCGCGGATCTACCGGGCGCAGTCTCAGGGCCAGACTTTCGCCACCTGGCCGCGCAGCTTCGGCGACACCCGTCGGTGTCGGCCCGTCGACGCCCAGGCGTCCGGAGCTCCCGGCGTCGAGCTCGGCGAACCACACGTCACCGGTGATCACGGCCGCGTGCGCCCAACGGCCGAGATTGGCCTGGAGGGCTTCCTGCAGCGTGGCGTGATCGCGGTAATACCAGACCTGCACCCTCTCGCCGTAGCTGAGATCGGGGCCGGGCGACCAGTACGGGGTAGTACCCCCAGTGGCCGACAGCGAGCCAGGCGCTATCGAGGCTGGCCTGCTCGTTGCGCGAGTAGCCGACATCGCCCGCAGTCGCGAGCCTGTACGGCGCCGGCGTGGTTGACCGTGATCACGCTGTCGACAAGCGGTCCCGGTTCCGAGATCGCCACACCGCCGAGAGCTGCCGCGTTCCTCACGACTGATGTCGCGGTCAGGTTGTTGCCGCCATCCGTACATAGGCCGTGACCTGGCCCGGCGCTTATCGACCTCGCCGACGAGGCCGCGAGTCAGCCGTCTTCGCGTCAGGTGGTGACTATCGTCTTGCCTCGACCGTGTCCCTCCTGGGCGTCGCTGAGAACGGACGCAGCCTCGCTCAGGCCGCAGGTCTTGCTGATAACTGGGGTCAGCCGGCCCGCTTCGGCGAGTTCTTTCAAGGCGAGCAGGTCTTCGCGGCGCGCAGTTGAAGTCAGTGGGCGCATCCGCTGCCGCACGATGGGGGACATCAGGGTGGCCCGCAGGACTTGTCGCTCAAACCCGCCGGTCCACTTCCCGCCGCCTTCGCCGCCGACGATCACGAGCGTCCCGCGCGGGGCCAGAGCCCGGCGCAGATGCGTCAGTGACCGCCGGCCCGCGGTGTCGAGGATCAGGTCGTACCGGCGCTCCCCGTCGGCGAAGTCCTCCCGCGTGTAGTCGACCACGTGGTCGGCGCCGATGGACCGCACGAGCCCGACAGCGTTCGTCCGGCACACGCCGGTGACCTCGGCCCCGAACGCTTTCGCAATCTGCACCGCGAAGGTGCCCACACCGCCCGAGGCGCCGATGATCAGCACGGACTGGCCCGCGGCAACCCGGCCTACATCGCGGAGTCCCTGCAAGGCCGTGCATCCTGACGTGGGTAGGGCTGCCGCCTGCTCCAAGGTGAAGCTATTCGGTTTGGGCGCCATCTTGTCGGGTCGTGCGCACGCATACTCGGCCAGCGAACCGTCACAGGTGCCGAAGACTTCATCGCCCGGCCGAACCTGCGTTACGTTCCTCCCTACCGCCTCGACGACGCCGGCCACATCGACCCCGAGGAGAGGGTTCTTCGGCTTCCGCAGTCCGAATCCCATGATCCGGACAAGGTACGGCCGCCCGGTCATCACATGCCACACCTCGGGGCCGACGCCGGCCGCGCGCACCCGGATCTGCACTTCGTCCTCAGCGGGCACCGGCACCTCGACCTCGACGAACTCCAGCACATCAGCTGGGCCGTACTCGGTGCGTGTCATCGCCTTCATCCGGTCCTCCCAGGCCGCCGGGCTCACGCCGTGAGACAAGATACCCACGCAAGACGTCGACGCGCGATGGCGCTACGTGCTCCGGCGCTTGGCGGGTTCCTTCGGCAGCTTCAGCAGTTCTGGCTGGTCTACGACGAGCAGCATCTTGCGCAGGTAGCTCGCCAGTCGCTGCTGTTCTTGCGGAGTCAGAGCGGCGAGCAGCCGCGCCTCTTCCGCCCCCTGCTCGCCGCCGGTTGCCTGCCAGATTCGGCGTCCGGCCGGCGTGAGTTCGACGATCACCTTGCGCCGGTCGTCCGGAGACGGCATGCGGCGGACGAACCCGCGCTTCTCCAAGGCGTCGATCCGGCCGGTGATCGCGGCGGGAGACATGTGCAGCCACGTCGCGATCTGGGTCGGCGTGGCGCGATTGTCGGGACCGGAGCCGCCCAGCATGTGCAGCGTCTCGAACTCGAAGCGCTCCAGCCCCTGGGCCTCGATGGTCGACTCCCGCTGATGTCGAAGGTGCTTGACGATCAGTTGCATCCGCGTGGTGACGCCCTCCACGAGCGGGTCGAGGTCTGGGATCTCCTTGATCCAGTGCTCGATGTGCCGGTCGACGGAATCCTGTTGCATGGTGGAAGTCTACTTCGTCGCCAGATTTTTCGTTGACAGATCTTTCGGTACCGAAATAACCTCTCGAAACATGGCCAACCCACTCCGCCTTCGGAACTTCCGGCTCCTATTCGTGGGTCGGGTTGTGGATGAGCTCGGCGATGCGGTAACGCCGCCGGCGCTGATCCTGGCGGTAGTGCAGGCGACTGGCTCGGCCGCTGCGGTGGCGACCGTGCTCACCGCGACGCTGTTGCCACGGCTGGCCCTGCTGCCAGTCGGTGGCGTCGTCGTCGACCGGCTGCAGCCGCGGCGCGTGGCGCTGGTGGCGGACCTCGTCCGCGCTGGCACCCAGCTGTTCGTCGGCGTGCAGTTGTTCGCTGGAGACATCCGGCTCGCCCATATCGCCGTGGCAGCTGCCGTCGGCGGGGCGGCGTCCGCGTTCGGCATCCCTACGACCGGGCGGCTGGTAACCGGCACGGTTGACGACGATGCGCGGCAAAGCGCGAACTCGCTGCTCGGCATCGCCGCGAGTGCCGCCCGGCTGACCGGACCTGCTCTCGCCGGCGCGCTCATCTTCACCACCGGCGCCGGCTGGGCGTTCGTCGTGGACGCGGCCACGTTCGGGTTCAGCGCCTGCACATTGCTGCTGATCCGAGTGCGCCACGTTGACGTCCCACGCCAGTCGCTGCGCGAGGACCTGATCGCCGGCTGGGTCGAGGTGCGGGCGCGTACCTGGTACTGGACCAGTCTGATCGGGCACGCGTCGTGGAACCTCGCCGCCGGCGTACTCGCCACCCTCGGCCCGATCATCGCGGTGAACCAACTGGGTGGGCGCGGTGTCTGGCTGGCCGCGCTTCAGGCATCGGCGATCGGGTACCTGCTCGGCTCGATCATCGCCGGGCGTACCCGCGTTGAGTACCCAATCCTGGTCGGCAACCTGGCGTTGCTCAGCTACGCGGTGCCGCTGCTGATGTTTGCGTTCACCGCACCGGCGTGGCTGGCCGTGGGCACGTACGGGCTCGCGCTGGCCTGCCTCGGGTTCCTGAACCCACTGTGGGAGACCGTGGTGCAGCAACAGGTCCCGGCACACGTTCTCGGGAGGGTGGAGGCCTACGACTGGCTGGTCTCACTTGGCGCGATGCCGCTCGGCTACGTCCTCGGCCCCGTCCTCGCCGGCACGGTCGGCTTCACGTGGCCACTGGTCGGCGCCGCCGTCCTCGTCATGATCACCATGTCGGTACCCACGCTCGTGCCCGAGGTGCGCAACGTGCGGCTCGCCCAGCCCGTCGACGCCGTACCCGAACCGGTGCCGGCCTGAACCAGGCTCTCATCCGTCGGAGAGAAATGCGCTCGCGCCGCCCGAGGGGGCTGGCGAGAATCGATGGCATGCGTCGATTCCCCGCGAGTCCGATCACGGCACTGGTCGATGAGGCCGCCGACTATGACCTGGCCGAGAGCTACTGTCGCGAGCTCACATTAGGTGAGCTGCTCGGGACGGATGAGCTGGCCGACCTGGTCCACGTCCCGCTCGGCTATGGAAGCTCGGCCGGCGCGCCCGACCTGCGTGAGCTGATCGCCGCCCGGGTGGGTGTGGCCCGCGACGAAGTCCTGCTCACCACGGGGGCGGCGTCGGCGCTGTTCCTACTCGGGTTGCTGTTCGGCGACGCCGACGGCGACATCGTAGTTGTGCGGCCATCCTTCCCGCCCATGCTGGACGCGCTGCGGGGGATCAACGCCCGGATTGCAACGATGCGCCTTCGCTTCGCGGACGGTTACCGGTTCGACCCGGCGGTGCTCAGTGACGTCCTGACCGCCGACACCCGCCTTGTGATGCTGGCCTCGCCCCACAATCCGTCCGGTGTCGCCGTCGGCCGTCCGGACATCGAGCGGACGCTGGCGACAATGGACCGGATCTGTCCCGACGCGTTCCTGCTCATCGACGAGATATACAGCGAAGCTGTCCATGGACAGGCACCGATCCCTCCGTCAGCGGCCTCGGTGTCGCCGAGAGTGATTACGTCCAGCTCGCTGTCGAAGGCGCACGGGGCTCCCGGGCTGCGAATCGGCTGGCTGACTGTACGCAACGCTGGGCTCTACGAGCAGCTTCGCCTGGCCCGATTCAATACGGCCGTCTCCTGCGGCACGCTTGACGAGGTGCTGGCGTTTCGCCTCTTGCAACGCATCGACGCGATCCTCACGCCCCGCCGAGCGCATCTTGCGAACGCGGTTGAGATCGTTGCCAGCTGGTTCGCTGCGCACGCGGGTGAGTTGCGCTGGGTCCGCCCCGACGCCGGCGCCTTTTGTTGCATCCAACTGGACCCCGGCGCGTTTCCCGCCGATCGCGTCGAACGCTTCTATGCCCACCTCGGCGACCGCCACACTCTGGTTGCACCAGGCGACTGGTTCGGCGACGACGCGAACGTCTTCCGCCTTGGGTTCGGATACGAGCCCCTCGAAAAGCTTCAGGCCGGACTCGAGATGATCACCCAGTCAGTTCGGGCATCCTCGTCGTTCGCCACGTCGCTCGAGTCTGCGCGATGACCAGCGCAGCTCTCGCTGACCGCGTGACCCCGCCGTCAGAAGCCGACCGCTTGCCTGATCAGGACGACGTGGATGCGGCCGGGTAGTTCTTGGTGGATCTCGAGGATCTTGCCGACGGCGCTGTTCTGCCCGTACGCGGCCAGTGCGCGAGCGTCCTCGAGTGGCAGGCTGTGCTGGAAGATCCGTTCGCGGGCGGCGTCGGGGGTAGGGACGAGCTTCTGGGCGCCGACAACGAAGATGACGTTGGCGGCACCCCAGACGTAGGACGCGAGCTGACTGCCAGAAAACGACACGATGAACAGCGCACCGTCCTGCGTGACCGCGTGGACGCTGCCGAGCGCGTAGTCGGGTTGTCCGGCGATCGCCTTCATCTGCTGCGCCTGGGTGGCGAAGTCGAGCGCCATCATCTTGTTGCGCATCGACTCGTACGGCCCGCCGCCGTTGATCGCGTCGGCGAGACCGGTCTCCTCAAGCGTGACTGACGTGTTCGTCATTACCGACGAACCTTCCGGAATGCGCGCCAGCACAGTCTTGCGGGCAGTGTCCAGGTCGTCGACGACCTCGACTCCGAACCCATGTTCCTCCAGCGCAACAACCGTTGCGGCAAGTGTCTGATCGTCCGGCAGCGCGGTGAACCGCTCGGCTGTGTCCGTCGTGGTCACTGTCCATGTCCTTTCCCGAGCGCGGGCGTTTGCGGCGCTCGGTGGTCTCGATGAGTGCGCGCCAGATGCCGGCTCCGGCTCGGTCGGCAACTGCCGGCTGAGCCATCCCATCGTGCGGCATCGCACTCAGGCTGATTGATGCGTCAATCATATGAGGGCATGTGGCTGACGCGTCAATCACTTGTCTCCTCCGATGATGGGCGCGTCTGCGAAGCGCGAGCGCGGCATTCCATCCGACCTCGGCTGCGCGGCGTGTGGTCCAGCTCCCTCGGCGGTCTAGCTGGGGCTGATGTATCAGTGCGCGCTCGGGCGACTCTAGGCATGTAGACGATCCGTGCACGGCGGGCGGGGGTAGTTGTCCATGACCAGAATGCAGAGTGTCTCCGCGATCTCGTTCGTGAGCGAGGGCCGGCGCGGCCGCGCGCGCCGCCTCGTCTGGCGACCCGCGTGGCTGCCTCACGGTTGGGTACGGCGCGCCACCGCGGTGATCTGGATGAACGCGCTGATCGGCGTGGTCGTTGTCGTTGCCACCTTGACGGTCGGACTTGTGCCGGACGGACTGGCCGATTCGGGACCAAGTTGGGCTCTTCGGGCCCTCACCCTGTTCGCGGTGTGGCTGCTTTCGTTTCTCCCGGGCTGGCTGTACGTGCGCTTCCTCGGGCTGCGCGCCGGTGCGCTGTGGAACGAATACGTACTCAACCTGTACCGGCTCGGCTGGGATGACGCGAAGTACCTGCCGTCGCCACCGAAGGATTCCCGATTCATCGAACTCGTTGGCGCTGAGCACGGGGGTGCCCGGGCCGACAACATATACCGGCAGAAGTTCGACGCCTACTACGGCCGACAGGTGTCGGAGAAGTCGGCCCGGGGCGAGGACTTCACGGTCAATGTGGAGACCATGTTTCCGGTCTTCCTGTGCACCAGCGTCCTCGCAGTGGCGTGGACGATCGTGCTCTGGCAGCCGGCCGGTGTCGTCGATCCGTCCGGGCCGTGGCCGGTGCTGGAATTCGGATTCCTCGGCGCCTACGCTTTTGCCGTCTCGATGCTCGTGCGCCGGTTCTACCAGAGCGACCTTCGTCCCAGCGCGTATGCGACGGTCGTACTGCGCATCGTGCTGGTGCTGCTGTTCGTCACCGCACTGCACCAGCTGTTCGCGGTCACCTCCTCAGGCAGTTCGATTGCCGGGAAATCCGAGCTGGTCGTTGCGTTCGTGGTCGGCTTCTTCCCACTGGTCGGGCTGCAGGCGCTGCAGCGGGCCGCCGCCAAGCTGCTGCACGTGTTCGTCCCGCAACTCGCGCCCGACTATCCACTCGACCAACTCGATGGGCTCAACATCTGGTATGAGGCGCGCTTGGCCGAGGAGGGCGTCGAGGACATGCAGAACCTCACCACCATGAATCTCGTCGATGTCATCCTGCACACCCGCGCGCCTGTCGGTCGCCTGATCGACTGGGTCGATCAGGCGTTCCTACTGATCCACCTCGAGCCCGCGGACCGCTCCGAGCTCGCGAGCGCCCGAACCGGGCATGGCGAAGCCGGCGGTAACGGCGCTGCTACCCGCCTCGCGTTGCGGCGGGTCGGCGTGCGCTGCGCGACCGACCTGCTCAAGACCTTCGGCCCGAGCGTCTCCGGCCGCGGGATCTCGCCCGATGCGCTGAAGGCCCGCGGCCTTGATGCGGATCAGCTCGAGGTGTTGGTGCGTTTGCTGTGCGCGGAGCGCGGACTGGATCCGGTATGGAATTGGAAGAACGGCGGGCCGCAGCGGGTCACGAATTGCGATTGCTCGCCGCCAACGGTGACTGCCTGATGCTTGGCCGCGGATACCTCCTGCTCGGGATGATGAGACGGCAGGGCTAATGGCGGCCGAGCAGTTCGGTATAGGCACTACGGCCAGGACTTCTCAGTCCAGGTGCCGGTGATCCAGGGTGTGGCCGATGAGGCGACGGTGAGCGCGCCGGGCGAC
>JBKPQM010000180.1:0-9351 GCA_046734095.1 Actinomycetota bacterium
GAGCGAGCGGACTGCTTCGGCCGTCATGGACGCGTTCCGCGCCATCAGGAAGAAGGCGCAGTTGAGGAGCTGCTGCTCGCGCTGGACCGCGTCGGTGACCCGCAAGGCCCGCTGCACCAGTGACTCGGGTGCGGCGTGGACCGCAGAGAACCCGTTCCGGCCGGCGAGGCCGGGCGTTGCCGGGACGACGTACCCGGTGCGGGCCGACAGCCGCTCGGCGAAGAAGCGCCCGACTAGGTCCTGGTCGTTGCCCAGCCCGCGTTGGTGCACCCGGCGGCTGAGCAGCAGCAGGCGTGGGTTCTCGATGCCGCCGGCGGCCAGCACCACCACCCCTGCTCGCACGAAGCAGCTCGAGCCGTCCGGCCGCCGGACCTCGACGCGATCCACCCGGCCAGGGTGCTCGTCAGTGGCCAGGTCGACCACGGGGGCGTGCAGCACCAAGGTCACATTCGGCGCGCGGACGAGCCTGTCGTAGTGGCCGTTGAAGTCGGATCGGCCGTGCTGGAACAGCGTGGTTTCCAGGTCGCCGAGCTGCGTCGGCAGCTCAGTACTGCCGGCCTCGCTGTCCCAGTAAAGCGGGTCGTAGACGAACGGCCCGAGCCGGCACATGTCCTGGGCATACTCGTAGTAGGGATCAAGATGGGCACGGTCGAACGGCCAGCCGGAGTAGTGGATGCCCGGACGGACCTCGAAGTCGATCGGGTCCAGCGGTCGGGCCGCCCACGTCTCGTCACCCGGCGAGAACCACCGCCGGGTTGTGCCGCCGAACGCCCGCACCCGCGACTGATGCAGCCGGTGGATTGGATAGCCCACGCTCCGTCCATGGTTCAGCCGCTGGGCGCGGCGCTCCACGTCGCGCCCGCCGCTCTCGAGCACGCATACGCCGATGTCGGTGCCCAATAGCTCGTTGGCAACGCTGATCCCTGCGGGCCCTGCCCCGACGATGCAGACATTGGTCTGGATTTCCTGGTCGCTCGCAAGCTCCGCCGCGTCCGACAGCATCGGCTCCAACCCCCCTGGGCGCGCCATTGGTCTGTCGATGACGGCTGCCCGCGGCAAGCTTACGATCACGAGGTGCTCAAAGCCGTTGCGGGTGCGACAATAGCGGCGTCCTGTCGCCGGCTGGCGTTGATCGGACAAGGGGGACCCGGGGGTGACCGAAAGACCGGCCGATGCGACGTCCCACGATCCTTGGCCGGCTGAGCCGGACGAGCCGCGGGCCGACCGCCCTGGGATCGCGGCGTCGCTGCTGCGATACCGCCTGATCGTCGTCGCGGCGATCCTGCTGGGCGCGCTGGCCGGCTACGGTATCGCGCAAGCTCAGGCTGCCCGCTACGAGGCAAAGGCCGAGCTGATCATGTCCGACCCCGGTGATTCTTCGCTCCTTGGCGGGGCAAGCGGCTCCATATCCGACACCAATCGCCAGGTCTACCTCGCCAAGCAGGCGGATCTTATGACCTCCAGCGTCGTCCTCGGGCGTGCCCTGGAGCTGCTTCAGCGCCAGCAGTCGATCAGCGACCTCCGGCACGACGTGAACGCCGTGCCCTCCAAGGACCTGGCAAGCATCTCGATCCGTGCGACCGACAGTGACCCCGGGTCGGCGGCAGCATTGGCCAATGCGGTCGGCACTGCCTATGAGCAGGTCACGGCCGAACGCGCCACTCAGAACGCCCAACGGGCGATCGCCAGCATGGAGAAGATCAAGGCCCGGCTCCAGAACGAACTCGACGCCAGCCCGAAGCTCCCAGACGGCAGTTTGACCACGCGGCAACAGCAACTGGCCGGCCAGATTACCGATCTGCAGCAACGCGAGGAGGACATCGCCACCCAGGCGAGCGTTTACGCATCCGGTGTCGAGCTCTTCGAGCGGGCCGTGGCCCCCACGTCCCCCACACAGCCCAAGCCGAAGCTATACGCATTGCTGGGCGCATTGGTCGGCCTACTCGGTGCCGGGGCGTGGGCGTGGTGGAAGGGAGCGCGTAACCCGCGTGCCGAAGGCCGCGCTGACCCGGCTCGAATCTTGGGCGCGCCGTTACTAGGAGAGGTTCCGCAGTTCGAGGCCACGCCGTTGTCCGCACCGCCGCCGGAAGTCACACCAGCGGCTACGGATGCATACCGCTGCGTCGTCACATCGCTGGCCCACCAGCTGGCTGATGTCGGTGGCTCGGCCGTCGTTGTGACCAGCGTGACCCCTGGTGACCACAAGACGTCGACCACGCTGCAGATTGCGAGCGCTGCGTTGGAAGCGGAACGCAAGGTCTTGCTGATCGACGCGGACGACCGCGACCGGCGGCTGTCGCAGCTCTGCGGCGCCTTCGACGACGAGCCAGGTGACCGCAACGGGCAGGAGTCGCGGCCGATCAAGGCTGATGGGCCCGTCCATGCCGAGGGGTACGGACACCGTCTTTTGCTCACGCGCAGCGGGACCGTGCTGCCAGCCACGCCCAACGGGAGCGCGTACGGCCGCCCGTCAACCCCCATGCGCGCCCCGCAACTGCGCCAGGCCTTGTTGTCGATTGGGAAGCCGTTCGATCTGGTACTGATCGACGCGCCGCCGCTCCTGGCGGCGTCGGACGCTTTGAGTGTTGCGGGCCAGGCCGACGGCGTCGTGCTCGTGGTGAACCACGAGGTTTTGCTCAGCCAACTGCGCGATGCCAAGGCACGTCTGGCCTTCGTCGACACCCCGCTACTCGGCTATGTGTACGTCCGGCCGCGCCGCGGTGGCCTTCGGAGCCTATGGAAGCGTGCCCGGCAGCGCCTGGCGGCAGGCTCCCGGCGGCTTCGACGCGGCGAAGGCGTGCCCGAGACCCCGGAGACCGTCACTAGTCCGGACTCAGTAGGCGTCCGCGAGGGGGGATTGGAATTGGACAAGCTTGGGCCGCCACAACGAGTGCCAGCGCGTCGACGGCGCAAAACCGCAGGGAGCACACCCTCCGCCCCGGCCGGCCCCGGGCCTGACGCCTGACGAACTCGTGCTTGGAGATGTACAGGCCGAAGCACGTACGTGCCGACTCGGCCCAGCCGGGTCCGACACCTACGAACATGACCGCGCAGACCGCGTACGGCCTGCGCTGGTTCTACCTGTCCACGATGGCCCTTATGGTCGCCAACCTCGCGTACACCGCGACCATTTCGCGGCTACTGGCGCCGGCCGCCTTCGGGCTTGTGGCCATAGCCAACCTGGTCGTGCTGTTTACTCAATTCTTCGCCCGGATGGGACTGGCATCAGCGTTGGTGCAAAAGCCGGATCTTTCAAAGGACGAGATCCGGGCCAGCTCTACTGCCGGCATCGTTATCGGCCTGGTCTGCTTCGTGCTGGTCTGGATCCTGGCCCCGGCGTTCGCTGCACTGTTTCGGCAACCGGCGGTCGTGCCAATCCTGCGTGGGATGGGCGTCTCGTTCGTGTTCATGGGCTGGTCCATGACCGGACTGGGCCTGTTGCGCCGCGAGCTCCGCTTCCGCACGCTGTCGCTAATCTCGATAGGCACGTACGTGTTCGCCTATCTAGTCGTTGGCGTCGGCCTGGCCTTGCTCGGCGCCGGCGCGTGGAGCCTCGTCGCGGCGTCGGTGACGTCCACGGCGATCCAGGCGATTTGGCAATATGCGCTCGTCCGGCACCCGATGCGACCCGTGCTTCGCTGGGAACCGTACCGGGAGGTATGCAGTTACGGCGCTCGCCTGTCCGGTGCCTACCTGTTGGATTACGTCGGCGGCAACCTCGACACGTTCACGGTCACCCGCATTGCGAGCACGTCGGTACTCGGCCAGTACACCCGGGCGTACTACCTGGTCTTCCAGCCGCTCAGCAACTACCTGGCCCAAGCGTTGACGAACGTGCTGTTCTCGACCCTTAGCCGTATCCAGGAGGACCTGAGCCGCCTGCGCCGTGCCTATCACAGCGTCTTGTCGCTCGGGAATCTGATGCTGTTCCCAGCCTGCGCCGGCATCGCGGTAGCGGCACCGCAGCTGGTCCAGCTCGTGCTGGGCCCCCAGTGGAACCTGGCGGTCGGGCTGGTCCCGTGGTTCGCGCTCGCCGGCGGCTGTCACGTCGCCTCGCAGCTCGCTCAGTTGCTCGCAGACGCACGCGCGGAGCTGAACCGGTCGCTGGCCGTCCAAACGGTCTACATCGTGGTGTTGACGGCTCTGATCCTGCTCGTACTTCCGTTCCGGTCGCACGGCGTGTGGGTGATTGCTGCCGCAGTCGCAGCCGCGGAGGTGCTCCGCTATGCCGGTTACCTCGCGCTCGCGCGGCGTGTGCTTGTGCTGCCGTGGAAGCGGGTTTGGCAGGCGCACCTCCCTGCGGCTTTCGCCAGCGCTAGCGTCGCCCTGGCTGTCGCCGCGGCCCGGTGGTCGCTTTCCGGCCACGCCACGACGCTGGTCGTGTTCGGCGCCGAGGCTGTCGCCGGGACGCTCGCGCTGGCGCTTAGCATCCGGCTCTGCCCCCTGCCGGCCATGCGTGAGGAGCTCTGGATGCGCCTCGCCGCCGCCGGCGTGCTGGGTGAGACCGGCGGGCTGCGAAGGCGCCTGCCCTCGCTGGTACTCGGCCCGCGGGCCTCGGCGACGGTGCCGGAGGGACGGTCGTGACCACGCTGCTGCTCGCTCTGGCCCTGCTGGTCGCAGCCGCGGTGGGCGTCGCCCTGCTCGACCTGCTCATCAGGAGAGCCGACATCGCGGCTGCCTTGGTGCTCGGCTCGGTTGTCGTGCAGGCCTACTACGTGGACCGCGTGCCGTCGCTCGTGCTGCCCGGGGGGACCAAGGTTTACCTCACCGACATGGTGTCCACGCTAGTTCTGGGGGCGGCGCTGGCCCGGCTACTACGGCTACGCCGCTTTGATCGTTACCACCGCTGGCTACTGCTTCTCGGTGTGGTGGTGCTGATATCGCTCGTGCGGGGAGTGGCGGCATTCGGGCTACAGGCGAGCATCGCCGACGTTCGCCAGTACCTGTTCTTTACCGGGGTGGCGCTCTATTTTGCGACCTTCCCGGTGTCGGCCAAGCTTTACGACCGCATCGGACGCATCTGGCTCATCATGACCATCCCCATGATGGCGCTCGTATCCGTCCGCTGGTTGGCCGTCTTTGCCGGGATCAACCTAGGGGTACCGGCGGAGAAGAACGGCGCGGACGCTGCCATCCGGGTGATCGACGGGCCCTTCACTTTTTTTCTGGCGCACGCCTTCGTGCTGACGATCCCCGCCTGGACCTCGATCCGGGGAGAGCGGGCAGTCTGGATCCGAAGGCTCAGCATCCTGCTGCTGCTGTTCGTACTGGTCCTCGACCGCCGGACCGTCTGGCTGGCGATTGTGGTCGGGGTCGCCGTCGTGATGCTGCGCGACCCGCGGCTCGGGCGCCGCGCGGCCATGCTCGTGATCGCCGGCGTTGCGCTGACGGCCGTCGCGTTCGTCTCGTTCGGGGGTCTCAAGGAGGGGAACGAGCCGCTGGTCAAGTCCAGCGCGGGCAACTTCAGCTGGCGGGTACAGGGCTGGTCGGAGCTGGTCACAGCCTGGGCGCACAAACCCGCGGACTGGTTCGTCGGCGAGCCGTTCGGCAGCGGCTTCGCGCGCCTGATCGGGGGTGTCGAGATTGATTCCCATCCGCACGACTTCTATATCGAGACGATGATCCGTACCGGTGTCGCGGGCCTGTTCGCCCTCATCGCGGTGTCCATCGGGTTGCTACGGGCGCTGTGGCGCACGCCGGCTCGCGACGACGGGCTGCTCGGGCCGGGGATAGTTCCCGCCCTGCTGGCCATGCAGATCGTCTGGTTCCTGACGTGGATACCTGGCAGCGAGCAGGGCATCGTCACCGGCATCGCGGTCGCAATCGCGGCCGGACAGGCCGCCCGCCGGCGCGTGGCCCCGACGGCAGGAGCCGCGGACCGCGTCCTGGCACCGGCCGGCAACGGTAGGCGGTGACCACCGCCGTGCGCCCCGACACCGAGCGGTCCGAGCGACCGCGGCCACGGACCGTCAGCGTGGTGATTCCGGCGTACAACGCGAGGGCGACCCTCGGCGAGCAGCTCGAGGCGCTCGCCCGCCAGCAGTACGAGGGCGACTGGGAGGTAGTGGTCGTCGACAACGGGTCCACGGATGGCACCGCCAACCTCGCGAGCCGCTATGCCGCGCAGTTCAAGGCGATCACCGTCGTCGACGCCGGGTCGCGGCGTGGGCACTCCGCCCCACGCAATGCCGGCGCGCAGGCCGCCCGGGGCGAACTGCTGGTGTACTGCGACGCCGATGATGTCGTCGCTCCAAGCTGGCTGCAGGCGATGGTCGACGCGGCTCCCCAGTACGACCTCGTCGGCGGATGGCTCGACGCGCGTCCACTGAACGACGAGGCGACCCAGTCGTGGCACCAGCCGTGGCCGCGGGACCGGCTTCGATCCTGGCTGCTGCCGTGCGCGGTCAGCGCGAACTTCGCTATCTGGGCCGACGTCCTGGCCGATCTGGGCGGGTGGTCGGCCGACTACGAGGCAGGCGGCGAGGACACCGAGCTCTCGTGGCGAGCCCAACTGGCCGGCTACCGACTTGGCTTCGCCCCCGCGGCTGTGGTGTATTACCGATACCGCACAGGGATTCGGCAAATGGCTCGTCAGGCGTACGCGACTGGCGTCAACAGCGAGCGGATCCTCGGCGATTTCGGGTTCCTCCGTAACGGCGATCAGCGCGGTGATGTCTCTACCGGCCAGCGGCGAGGGGCCCGCGGTGCGTCGCGGCGCGCACTCGGACGGGCCGCCTGGCTCGTGACCCGGCTCCCGTATCTGGCCGGCTCGCGCCGCCGTCGCGGGCAGTGGATCTCGGTCGCCGCCGAATACGTCGGACGGCTGAGCGGAGCCGTTCGCTATCGAATGCTCGACCAGGAACGGGAAGGTATGGCCCGGATGCGATCCAGCCGGCCGGGGCGCGGCGAGACCGCACCCAGCATCCTGTGGGCGACCAGGGACGACACCTCGCCGCACCCGTACCTGGTGGAGTCCTGCCGCCGCGCCGGCGTCACTGTCCGGGAGGTGCGCTGGGCGCTTCCTGAAAACGGTCGGCGACCGCTCGGTCGGATCGTCACGTTCCGCGGTCGAGGGAACCGTCGGGAGCACCCGATCACGCTCAAGGTCGTCGGGCCCCGCTTGTTCATGAAGTTCGCCCGGGCCCGCGAGGACGCCATCATCGTGTATGAGCTCGGCCTGGTCGGGTTGTACGCCGGCCTGTCGAAGCTGCTGCGGCGGCACACGGTTGTGTCGCTGATCGAGGGCGATTACCGGCACCTCGGCCGCACGGGCACGGCGGCCTTCAAGCTACCGGTGCGGCGGCTCGCCGCCCGGCTGGTCGATGCGTTCGTGGCCAACAACGAGCTGGCGCGCCGCTACCTGGTCGGCACACTGGGAGTTCCCGAGCGCAAGATCGTGGTCGGCTGGTGGCTGGCGGGCCTGCCGCCCGACCTTCGACCCGTGCTTCCGCCGGGCGCCGCGGTGGTCCCCGATGGGGTGCCATTGTTCGTGTACGCCGGTCGGCTCATCCCCCCCAAAGGAGTCGACCTGCTGATCGAGGCGGTTGCGGTCTACCGGCGGGAGTTCGGCCCGTGCCGGCTCTGGGTGCTGGGCGAAGGGCCCGAACGATCCGCTCTGGCCGAGGTCGCGCGCCGGCGGCAAGTCGACGACTCGGTGGCGTTCTTGGGGCCAGTGGATCACGCCGGCCTCAAGGCCGCGCTGCAGGCGTCCCAGGCTCTGGTGTTCCCGACCCTGCGGGACTTCATCGGCCGCGTCGCGGTGGAGTCGCTCACGGCCGGCACGCCGGTGGTGGCGTCACCTATGACCGGGGCGGTCGAGACGATCGTGCAGGACGGCGTGAACGGCATCGTGGTCGACCCGCGGGATCCACACGCGTTGGCGGAGGCGATGCACCGGGCCGCCGACCCGGCAATCGCCCGAGCACTGCGGGAGGGGGTCCAGCGGACGAGCGCAGCGCTCACACCGGCCGCGGGCGCCGACGCGATCACGCGTGCGATCGCGCTGGCGCGCGGCAACGGCCACCGACCGGCCTCTGCCCCGAGCCCGCCAGAACGCCAGCCGCTCAACCTGCGCATCGGCGAACTCGTCGAGGTGCGCAGCGCCGAGGAGATCCTGACGACGCTCGACGAGAACGGTGAGCTGGACGGCTTGCCGTTCATGCCCGAAATGCTGGCCTGGTGCGGCCGGCGGCTAAGGGTGGCGAAGCTGGCGCTCAAGCTCTGCGACACGATCACCTGGACCGGGATGTACCGCATGCGCAACGCCGTCCACCTCGAAGGTTCGCGTTGCGACGGTCAGGCGCACGACGGTTGTCAGGCGGGCTGCAACATCTACTGGAAGGAGGCATGGCTGCGTCGGGTCCCGGTCGGCGAGCCGGAGTCGGCGCCGCCCACCCCGCGCTGCACGCTGGCGATGGTGTCAGCGGCGACGCGCAAGCCACCCGACCCCGCCTACCCCGGCGAGAAGCTGTATTCCTGCCAGGCGACCGAGCTGCTTCGGGCGGCGCCCGAACGAATTCCGTCGTGGGACGCCCGGCAGTACCTGCGCGACATCCGCAGCGGCAACGCCGGCGCGCTGGCCATGACCCACACGATCGCTATCGGTCTGTTCAACGAGTACCAGGATGCGAGCCGGCGGCTACTGCCAGCGCCGCTGCGACTGCGCCGCGGCCGGCGCTACCCGTTCATCGAGGGCAGGCGCAACAAGACCCCTGAGCGGACACTCGACCTGCAGCCGGGGGAGCTGGTGCGCGTCAAGAGCCTGGAGGAGATCGTCGCCACCCTGGACGTCAACAACGCCAACCGTGGCATGTCTTTCGACGGTGAGATGGTGCGCTACTGCGGTCGGGAGTTCCGCGTGCTGCGACGGGTCGAGCAGATCATCGACGAGGCGACGGGCACGATGCTGAGGTTCAAGAACGCGTGCATCGTCCTGGAGGACGTGACCTGTGTCGCGGGCTACCACCGTCAGTGCCCGCGCGGCATCTATCCCTACTGGCGGGAGATCTGGCTGGAGCGGGTCGAATAGCCGGCCGACCAGAATCCGTTCTCACTTGCCTTCGTTCCGGCGGGCGCCAATCGTGGCTGCGGTGAAGGCAACGCGCACCGGCAGCCACTTCGGCGAGATGCCCATCCGGCGAACCTCAGGCAGGTTGAAAAGGCAGAGAACCTCGCGGGCCTCCGCCCGCCGGTGGACCCGCAGCCGGCGGTAGGCGCCCGCGAGGATGAACTGGTGATACCAGTCGACCTGCCAGCGGCGCACCGCCCGCTCGGGCACCACGCCCTGCGCCACGGCACGGTCGAAGATCACCCCCATCGTCTTGATCATGCCGGGATTCCACTGCCCCATCG
>JBKPQM010000181.1:0-9848 GCA_046734095.1 Actinomycetota bacterium
TGAACTTCGGCTATGAGCCGGGTTACCGGCATGACTGGGAGATCAGCCCGAGCCGCGACCATCGCGGCAACCCCATCGCGCCGCCACGCGTCGCCGAGCTGCCCGAGATCATCACGCAACCGGCCGTGAAGCTACTGGCGAAGGACCTGGCGGCTGACCCTGATCGGTTCCTGCTGGATGCCGCTCGCGTCGTCGGCGATCAAGCGACGGTCACGACGTCCTCGCGCACCGGGCTGCTCGAGATCGCGGCCCCGGGCGTCACCAAGGCCAGTGGCCTGGCCGAGCTGGCTCGCAGCCACGGCATACACCGGGACAACGTGGTGGCGGTCGGCGATATGCCCAACGACGTGCCGATGCTCGAATGGGCCGGGCGTGCCTACGCCGTAGCTAACGCGCACCCGTCGGTGCTCGCGGTCGCCGACGACGTGCTGCCCTCGAACGACGATGACGGCGTCGCCTCGCTGATCGACTCGCTACTTAACAACGCGAATCGGGCCGGCTGAGAGCTCCCGGGACGCCGCCTCGCGGCCGTGATCTTGGACTTGTGGTGGCTGGTCAGCCAGAAACCCAAGATCATCGAGCATAGGGGGCCACACGGTGGGATATTACAAATACTGGCCGGTGCCGCGATCGTGCTCCTCGGGACGCGGGGAAACGCGCTGGCCGGGGATGATCTGGCCGCCCGGGCCCAGGATCACCGGACCGCCCGGCCCGACACCGGGGGCGCCGGGGAGCGCTCGCCGGCGTATCTCCTCCAGCTGCGCCCGGGCCGCCATCTGCTGGGCGATCAGGGCGGTCTGGATGCCGTGGAACAGCCCCTCGAGCCATCCGACCAGCTGCGCCTGAGCGATCCGCAGCTCGGCCTCGGACGGGGTGTCCTCTCCGAACGGCAGGGTGAAGCGTTCCAGCTCCTCGCGCAGCTCCGGCGCCAGGCCGTCCTCGAGCTCGTGGATCGACTGTTCGTGGATCTCGCGCAGCCGTTGGCGCCCCGCTTCGTCCAGCGGCGCGGCCCGAACTTCCTCGAGCAGCTGCTTGATCATGGTCCCGATCCGCATCACCTTCGCCGGCTGCTCGACCAGGGTCGTAATCTCGTCACCGTCGTCACCAGCGTGGGCACGATCCGGAGCTGCGACAACGGCGTCGGCAGCCTCGGGTTGAGCACCGCGCTGGGGCTGGCCGGTGGGCTGGGTGTCGTCCGTCATGCCCCCAGTCTTGCGCAAGCCTGACGGCGTGTACCCCTTCACCCGGGCACCCGTGCCCGCAACAGCGGAAGCGAGGTTGGCAGCGTGAGTCAGCCGGTCGCGTCGGCCCCCGTCGTTGAGCGCCCGGAGCGATGGATATCGCCATGACCTACGACGTTGCACGGGTCCGCGGCCTCTACCCGACGCTGGGCGGCGGAATCGCCTATCTGGACGGCAACTTCAGCGCGCTGCAGCCTGAGACGGTCATCCGCGCGATCATCACGACACTTCGATCGTCGCCCTCGCAACCAGGGTCACAGTCCGCGCGCTCGCAACGCGCGGCGGCCTCCGTCGAGAACGCGCGTCGGGCGATCGGCGACCTCGTCGGCGCGTCGCCCGACTGCGTCGTCCTCGGCGCCAACGTCAGCGTGCTGATCGAGCAGTTCGCGGCGCCCATCGCTCGTGACTGGCGGCTCGGCGACGAGATCGTGATCAGCCGTCTCGACCACGACGCCATGGCCCGGCCGTGGCTCGGCGCGGCCCGGTCGGTGGGGGCAATCGTGCGGTGGGCCGAGCTCGACGTCGAAACGGGCGAGCTGCCAGAGTGGCAGTACGACCGGCTCATCAACCGCCGCACCCGGCTCGTGACGGTGCCGCTGGCCAATGTGGCAACCGGGGCTATTCCGAACGTGCGTCACATTGCCGACCTGGCCCACTCGGTGGGCGCGCTGGTGGTGCTCGACGCCGGCGCCGCCTTGCCGCACATGCCACTTGATCTCAACGAGCTGGGCTGCGACCTGATCGGGGTGGCTGTCGAGGGGTTCGGCGGCCCGACCGTCGGTGCCGCAATTGCGCGGGCCGGGCTGCTCTACGAGCTGGACGAGGATTCCACCGATCCCGTCCCGGAGCGCTACGAGCTTGGGCCGCTGCCGATCGAGCTACTCGACGGGTTGGTCGCGGCAGTCGATCACCTGGCCAGCCTGGACGAATGGGCAACTGGGCCCCGGCGGCAGCGGCTGGTCTCGTCGCTGCAGGCCGCCGGCGAGTATCAGCGGCGGCTGTTCGCCGTCATGGACGCGCGCCTGCGCTCCATTCCGGGAGTGACCGTGCTCGGATCGCCCGCTGCGCGCGTGCCGCTCATGTCGTTCGTCGTCGACGGCCGCAAGCCGTTCGAGGTCGGCGACTTCCTGAAGTCACGCGGCATCTCGGTATGGACCGGCCCGACCGGGATGAGCCTGTTCATGCGCACGTTCGGCGCCGACGAACTCGGCGGAACTGTTCAGGCCGGCCTGATGCCGCATTCGACGCGAGCGGAGATCGAGCGGTTCGCCCGGGCACTGGAAGCGTTGGTATGAGCTCCGACGAATCGGACCTGGAGTTCGTCGAGACGACTCCCGCCTCGGATGCGCCCAGCGGCGACGTCATCCGGGGCCGTAGCCCTCGTCCACCCGCCCGCTGGAGCGTCCGTCCGCGGTGGCTGGCCCTTCTGCTCGCCCTTGCCCTGCTGGTCGGCGTCGGCATCGGCTACTTCGCCGGGCGCGGCGAGCGACACGCGGCCGCACCGACGCCCACGTCGGCATCGACGGCGCCGTCGTCGAGCGCCGGGCTCGCTCTTGCCTCGACGGGCAACGTGTGCTCCGGTGTGCCCGGCCACGACCGCCGTCTGCTCCTCGGTGTCGAGATCGTCAATACTGCGTCGCAGCCGGTCGTGCTTCGCGCCATCCATGTGGAGCTCCCACTCTCCGGGTTGCGCGTACTGAGCACACAGATCGACCAGTGCGTCGAGAACGTAACCCGGCAGGTGGCGGGCTACCGCCTCGGACCGGCAGCGGCGGCCTGGATCAGCATGACGGCGGTCGTCTTGGTGCACTGCCCGGCCCCGCTGCCCATCCGGTTCAACGTCGACTACGAGCTCGACGGAGCGTCGGCATCGCAACTGGTGGGTGGCTTCCCCGACCTGGGCAGCGTCCCCTTCCCCGGTTGCCCTACGAGCTGAGCTGCGCGCGCTGGGTCAGATAGTCAAGACGACCTTGCCGATGTGCTCGCTGGCCTCGACGATGCGATGCGCCTCCGCGGCCGCGTCCAGAGGCAGCGTTCGGTCGATAACCGGCTGCACGTCGCCGGATTCGATCAGGGGCCAGACGAACGCCTCCGTTGCTGCGACGATCTTGGCCTTCTGGTCGAGCGGGCGGGCCCGCAGGGTCGCCGCGTGGAGGCTGACCCGCTTCATCATCATGAGGCCGAGATCGAGCTCCGCCTTGGCTCCGGCCTGCAGGCCCAGCTCCACGAGCCGCCCTCCGGTCGCGAGCGCGCTCACGTTCCGGGCCAGGTAGGCGGCGCCCATGTTGTCGAGGATGACATCGGCGCCGCCTAAGGACCGGGCCACCTCGACGAAGTCCTGCTCGCGGTAGTTGAGCGCGACGTCGGCGCCGAGCTCGCCGCACGCGTCGACCTTTCGCTCGCTGCCCGCTGTGGCGATCACCAGTGCGCCGAATCGATGCGCGAGCTGGATGGCCATGGTGCCGACGCCACTGGCTCCGCCGTGCACGAGGAGCGTTTCGCCGGGCTGTAGCCGCCCGATGTCGAACACCATCGACCACACCGTGCAGGTGACCTCCGGCAGTGCCGCGCTGTCCACAACCGACACCCCCCGAGGAACGTGGAGCAAATGGCCCGCCGGCACGCTCACTCGCTCCGCGTAGCCACCACCGGCGAGCAGCGCGCCGACCTCCTCGCCGACCTGCCAGCCCGTCACGCCGTCGCCCAGCCGAGCGATCCGGCCGGAGCATTCCAGGCCCGGATACGGCGAAGTGCCCGGAGGGGGCGCATAGTGGCCCCTTCGCTGGAGCAGGTCGGCGCGATTGACGGCCGTGGCCGCGACATCGATAAGCACCTCGCCCGTTCCCGGCACCGGATCCTCAACCTCACACACTCGGAGTACGTCAGGTCCGCCGGGCTCGGTGATCACGATTGCGCGCACGCGCACCATCTTGCCGCCGACGGGTCGGCGGCGGCGTCCTAGAGTCGCCGGAATGGAACGCATTCAGGTGGGCCGCGGACCGCTCAGCGAGGCCGAAGTCGTTCGCGTCGCCCGCGACGGCGTCGGCGTCGAACTCGCGCCGGACGCGGTCGCGGCGATCAGTGAATCGCGCAAGACCGTGGAGGACCTGGCCCACGACGTCGAGCCGCACTACGGCATATCGACGGGATTCGGCGCGCTCGCGACCACGCAGATCCCTGCTGATCGGCGGGCGGCGCTGCAGCGGTCCCTGATCCGCTCCCACGCGGCCGGTTCCGGGGCCGAGGTCGAGCGCGAGGTGGTGCGGGCGATGATGCTGCTTCGCCTGTCGACGCTGGCCACCGGCCGGACGGGGGTGCGCCCCGAGACGGCCGCGGCGCTGGGCGCCCTGCTGGACACCGGCATCACCCCAGTGGTCCACGAGTACGGGTCGCTGGGCTGTTCCGGTGACCTGGCCCCGCTTGCCCACGTCGCCTTGGCGCTGATGGGCGAAGGATGGGTGCGCGACGGCTCAGGCGTGCGGCGTCCGGCCGCCGACGTCGTAAAGCCGATCGAGCTGGCCGAGAAGGAGGGCCTCGCACTGATCAACGGCACCGACGGCATGCTCGGCCAGCTCCTGCTCGCGGCGACGGACCTCGATCTGCTGTTGCGCACGGCTGACATCACCGCGGCGATGAGCGTCGAGGCCCTGCTTGGCACCGGCCGTGTCTTCGCGGCCGACCTCATCGCGCTGCGACCGCAGCCGGGGCAAGCCGCCGCGGCGGCCAACATGCGGGCGTTGCTGGCGGATTCGCCGATCATCGCCTCGCACGCCCCGCCGGACCGCGCGTACGTCCAGGATGCGTATTCGATGCGGTGCGCCCCTCAGGTAGCTGGCGCGGCGCGCGACACGCTGGCCCACGCCCGCACGGTCGCGTCGTACGAGTTGGCCGCGGCCGTCGACAACCCCGTCGTCACGCTCGACGGCCGGGTCGAATCCAACGGCAATTTCCACGGCGCGCCGCTGGGCTACGTGCTCGACTTTCTGGCCATCGCGGCGGCCGACCTGGCGAGCATGAGCGAGCGGCGCACCGACCGGATGCTCGACGTAGCCCGCTCGCGCGGGTTGCCGCCCTTCCTGGCATCCGACCCGGGCGTCGACTCCGGGCAGATGATCGCCCAGTACACGCAGGCCGCCCTTGTCTCGGAACTGAAGCGGCTGGCCTTCCCGGCGAGCGTCGATTCCATCCCCTCGTCAGCGATGCAAGAAGATCACGTCTCGATGGGCTGGTCGGCCGCTCGCAAGTTGCGGCGCAGCCTGGACGGACTCACCCGCGTGCTGGCGATCGAATTGCTGACGGCTGCGCGCGCCCTTGACCTGCGCGCGCCACTCGCGGCGGGTCCCGCGACGGACGCGGTGGCGGGCGCGCTGCGGTCCACAGTGGACGGTCCGGGGCCCGATCGGTTCCTGGCCCCAGAGATCGAGGCCGCTGTCGAGTTCGTGTCGTCGGGCGAGGCAGTGGCCGCCGCGGACGCCGTCCTACCCGAGCCGCTCCGCTAAAACATCCGACTTTGCCCTCCGACGGCACGCCGCGGGACGGCCTGAGCGTGTCGCCGAGGGGCAAAGTCGCACAACACCGGCGGCCGAGGATATCGCGCAACGGGCCGGCGAGAGAGGATGTCGCCATGATCCGCGAGATCCGCGCGCCCCGCGGAACCACGCTAACCGCTAAGGGCTGGCCGACCGAGGCCCCCTTGCGCATGCTGCAGAACAACCTCGACGCCGAGGTGGCCGAACATCCTGAGCAGCTCGTCGTGTACGGCGGCACGGGCAAGGCCGCCCGCGACTGGGCATCGTATGAAGCGATCGTCCGGACGCTGACGACGCTGGAACTGGACGAGACGCTGCTCGTGCAAAGCGGAAAGCCGGTCGGCGTGCTCCGCACCCACGAGTGGGCGCCGCGTGTCCTGATCGCCAACTCGAACCTCGTCGGCGACTGGGCGAACTGGGACGAGTTCCGCCGCCTGGAAGCCCTCGGCCTGATCATGTACGGGCAGATGACAGCCGGCTCGTGGATCTACATCGGGACCCAGGGCATCCTGCAGGGCACCTACGAGACGTTCGCGGCCGTCGCCGCGAAGCGCTTCGGTGGCTCGCTCGCCGGCACGATCACGCTGACCGCCGGCCTGGGGGGTATGGGCGGGGCGCAACCGCTGGCCGTCACGATGAACGGCGGGGTGGTGATCTGTATCGAGTGCGATCCGTCGCGCATCGCCCGGCGGCGGGAGCATCGCTACCTCGACGTCTCAGTCGACTCCGTGGACGAAGCGCTGCATTTGGCGGTCCAGGCCCGCGATGCCCGCCAGCCGCTCTCAATCGGGCTGCTGGGTAATGCGGCGTCGCTTGTCCCGCATTTCCTCGCCAACGACGCGCCGATCGACGTCGTCACCGACCAGACCTCGGCGCACGATCCCCTCGCGTACCTGCCGATCGGAGTCGAGTTCGACGAGTGGCGCGACTATGCGGCGCGGAAGCCGGACGAGTTCACCGGACGGGCGCGGGCGTCCATGGCTCGGCACGTGGAGGCCATGGTCGGCTTCCTGGATCGTGGCGCCGAAGTGTTCGACTACGGCAACTCGATCCGGGGCGAGGCTCAGCTCGCCGGCTTCGGCCGGGCGTTCGCGTTTCCCGGATTCGTGCCGGCGTACATCCGTCCACTGTTCTGCGAGGGAAAGGGGCCGTTCCGCTGGGTAGCACTGTCCGGCGATCCGCGTGACATCGCCCGGACGGACCGGGCGATCCTCGACCTGTTCCCGGCGAACGAGTCGCTGGCCCGATGGATCCGGCTCGCCGCCGAGCGGGTGCACTATCAGGGGTTGCCGGCGCGCATCTGCTGGCTGGGCTACGGCGAACGCGACCGCGCCGGCCTCGAGTTCAACCGGCTGGTCGCGAACGGGGAGATCAGCGCGCCCATCGTGATCGGCCGCGATCACCTCGACAGCGGATCGGTCGCTTCGCCCTACCGCGAGACCGAGTCGATGCTCGACGGTTCGGACGCCATCGCCGACTGGCCGTTGCTCAACGCGATGGTCAACGTGGCGAGCGGAGCGACCTGGGTGTCGATCCACCATGGCGGTGGGGTCGGGATGGGCCGCTCCATCCACGCCGGGCAGGTGACTGTCGCGGACGGCACTGCGCTCGGGGGCGCCAAGCTGGAGCGGGTCCTGACGAACGACCCCGGTCTGGGCGTGATTCGGCACGTCGACGCGGGTTACGACACAGCAGTGGAGGTGGCCTCGCAGCGAGGCCTCAGGATCCCGATGCGGGAAGGCTAGCCCGCAAGGTTGGTCAACCAAGCCGGGCTTAGGCGCACAGCCGGGACCGCAGCGCAGCGATCAGCGGCCGGTCGGCCGGCAGCCACGCGACGTCCTCGAGTTCGGCGGCGCCGAGCCAGCGCAGCTCGTCATGATCGGCAAGGGGCTGCGGCTCACCGGCGATCAGTTCCGCCAGGTAGACGCTCAGTGCGAAGCCAGGCGACTCGATGCAGCCGAGCAGCTCGCCGACCGCGATCTGGACGCCGAGCTCCTCGCGGCATTCGCGGGCCAGCCCGTCGACGTCGGACTCGCCCGGCTCGACCTTGCCACCCGGGAACTCCCACTGGCCGGCGAGATCGGCCGGCACCGCTCGCCGGGCGGCCAGCACGCGGCCGCGGCGAACGATCGCGGCGCCGACGACGATCTGCACAACCAAGAGATTGTCAGAAGCGCCGTCTAGTGTCCGGAGTCATGGACATGAGACTCGAACTGGTCCCGGTACCGGTCAGCGATGTCGACCGGGCGAAGGCGTTCTACGTCGACCGGGCGGGCTTCAACGCCGACCAGGATCACCGTGTGAACGAGTCCCTGCGCTTCGTTCAGCTCACTCCACCGGGCTCGGCCTGCTCTATCGCCATCGGCCAGGGCCTGACTGCGATGGAGCCCGGTTCGCTGAAGGGGCTGCAGGTCGTGGTGGCCGATGCCGACGCTGCCCGCGCCGATCTCGCCAGCCGCGGGGTCGAGGTGAGTGACGTTCAGGAGTTTCGCTGGGGGCGTTTCGTCTTTTTCGCAGATCCGGACGGCAACGAGTGGTCGGTGCAGCAGATCGTGCGACGTCAGTGAGCGCCCCGACAGTGCCGACGTTTCACGTCTGCTTCCGAGCTGGGGGCGGAAGCAGACGTGAAACGGACGGTACGGGTCAGCCGCCGAAGCCCTCGCGGACCTGGGTCAGCCGGAAGTTGTTGCCGGACGGGTCACGGAATCCGGAATCAACGCCGTAAGGGCGCTCCTCGGGCTTCTCGGTGAACTCGACGCCGCGCGCCGACAGTTGCTCGTACGACGCCTGGATGTCGTCGGTGGTGAAGAACACGGTGCCGGCGAACCCCTTCGCCATGAGGTCGCGCACTTGTGCGGCCGTCGCGTCATCCATGACCGGTGGGCCCGGGATCGCCATCAGCGTGATCGCGACGTCCTCCTGGCCGGGCGGGCTTACCGTGAGCCAGCGGAAGTTGCCGAGCTCCGGCACGGTCACATCGGAGCGGACCTCAAAGCCCAGTTTCTTGGTGTAGAAGTCGAGCGCCTCGTCCTGGTCGTGAACCCAAAGCTGCGCGTTGGCGATCCTCATCATCGTTCCCTCCTGGGTGATCGGGTGATGTCGCCCACGACGTTATTCAGCCAGCGAGCCTGTCGTCTTCTCGAAACGTGCGGTGTTGCGGACGCCCATACGCGCGCAGCACGCAGGCCGGGATCAGCGCCCGGTCGGCGGCGGGCGGGAAGGCAGCGCGGTAAGCGGTGGGCGTGCGTCCGAACATTCGGCTGAAGCTCGTTGTGAACGAGCCGACGCTGTCCAGGCCGACGGCCACGCAGATGTCGGCCACGGAGCGGTCCGTCGTTCGCAGCATCGACGCCGCGCGCTCAAGGCGGCGGGTAAGCAGATAGACGTGCGGCGACTCGCCGAACGCTCGGCGGAACTCGCGGCTGAAGTGCGCCCGGGAGAGACCGGCCGCGCGGGCCATGTCATCGACGGTCAGCGGCTCGGCGTACCGCGCGTCGGCCAGGTCCTTCCCGCGCAGCAAGTGCCGGGCCGGCGGGACGGGTGCCATGCCAGCAGTATCGCCCACGCGCTCGGACGACGAACCGCAATATCCGCTCACCCCGGCCGGGCCCGCGACGGGGCCCTCAGCGGGGTGATCAGATCAACTCGACGGCGTTGGCGATGGATTCCAGCACGAGGCCGGGCCGGTACGGGAACCGCTCGATGTCGGCCGGCGTCGTCACGCCGGACAGCACCAGGATCGTGTCGAGACCCGCCTCGATGCCGGCGACGATGTCGGTGTCCATCCGGTCGCCGATCATCACGGTCGTCTCGGAATGCGCCGAGATCCGATTGAGCGCACTGCGGAACATCATCGGGTTGGGTTTGCCGACGAAGTAGGGACGCTGGCCGGTCGCCGCCGTGATCAAGGCCGCGACCGAGCCGGTCGCGGGCAGCGGTCCCTCAGCCGACGGCCCGCTCACGTCCGGATTGGTGGCGATGAACCGAGCGCCGCCGACGATGAGCCGGATCGCCTGCGTGATCGCCTCGAACGAGTAGGTGCGCGTTTCGCCCAGCACGACGAAGTCCGGATCACGAT
>JBKPQM010000182.1:0-8359 GCA_046734095.1 Actinomycetota bacterium
TGCAGGTAGAGGACTGCGCCGAGGATGAGCAGCGCGCCGATCGGCACGTTCACGAAGAGGACCCACCGCCAGGTCGCGTATTCGGTCAGAACGCCGCCGAGCAGCAGGCCGAGCGCAGCACCGGCGCCGGAGACCGCGGCGTACACGGCGAATGCGCGGTTGCGCTCCTTGCCCTCGGGAAACGAGACCGTGATCAACGACAGTGCGGTCGGAGCCGCGATCGCGCCGCCGACCCCCTGCACGACTCGTCCGCCGAGCAGCAGTGGGAATGTGGTGGCGAGACCGCCGAGCAAACTACCCAGGGAGAACAGGGCGAGGCCGACGATGAACATGCGGCGGCGGCCCAGGATGTCACCGGCGCGCCCGCCGAGCAGCAACAATCCGCCGAACGCCAGCGTGTAGGCGTTGATCGCCCACGTCATGTCCGTCTGGTTCTTATGGAAGTAGGCGCCCATCGACGGCAGCGCAATGTTAACGATCGTGACATCGAGGACGACCATCAACTGCGCACCAGCGATGATTAGCAGGACCAACGCTGGATGCGCTGCACGGCGGGCGCGGGTCGGCGTAGCTACGTCAGGGCCGGCCACGGGCATACTCCGTTCGAGACATCGACCGCAGTTCCACGTAGAGGACGGCAGCGTTCCAGGGTGTAGCCTAAACGGTCACCCGTAAGAGACGCTATCGTTTCCTAGTGATGTGCCTTAGTCAATTCGCAGGCCATCGTCTACGAAGGGTCTGACAACTATGACCGTGGCGCCAGTCGATTTCGCCGAAGGCGTGAGAGATCAGCCGGACGCAGGCGACGGCTGCGGCGCCGAGTGCGATGTTCGGCATCGCCGGCGGGGCGTCGCGCTCGAGCGCGCCATCCACGACGCCGTCCTGGAGGAGCTCGTCGAGGTCGGATATCTCAGCTTCACGATCGAATCGGTGGCCTCCCGGGCACATACCGGCAAGGCGAGCATCTACCGGCGCTGGTCGACCAAGCAGCAACTCGTCGTCGACGCCATCTGTGGGAAGTTCGGCGAGACGTTCGACCTGCTCGAACCTCCGCTTAACGCCACGGTCAGCACCCGCGACGCGCTGCTGCAGGTCGCCCGGCGCATGGCCGAGGTGGTCAGCGATGCCGGTGAAGCCTTCCGCGCCGCCGCCCGCGAAATCAGCCGCGATCCCGAACTCGCAACGGCGCTCGAGGAGCGCGTGGCCTGCCCGAAACGTGAGGCGATGGTCGAGTTGCTGCAGCGCGGCGTGGCGCGGGGCGAGGTCCGCGCCGATGCTGCGACCGAGCTGCACGCGGAGGTGTTGCCGGCGATGATCACATCGCGGCTCATCGTGCAGAACCGGGGCGTCCCGGACGACTATCTCGAGCGACTCGTCGACGAGATCCTCATGCCGCTGCTGCGTCCGGCCTAACTTTCGGCCGCGGGTTCTGGACCAAGGGTGGGTGCCGCCGCCCATGTTGATGCGGCACCATGGTGCGGCCCGCGCGCACGGTGCGCGTTCGGCGAGCTGAATAGGAGCCCCGCAGGGTGCTGTCTACGCTGCACCGCGAGCACGTAGTCCCACGAACGACGGCACCGCCCACCCGGTGGGACCGCGTCCGGACGGGCTACCTGCAACGAGCACCGCGCGTCATTTGGGCCTTGTCCGCCCTGGTCGGCCTGCTCACGCTGGTGGGCGGGCTGGTGCCGTTCGAACACCATCGAGTGCACGTGATCACCGACCCGCTGGGCATCCCGGCAACCGCGGCCGCGGCCGCAGTCAGCGCCGTTGCCGGCTTGCTACTTCTTCGCCTCGCCGCCAGCCTGCGTAAACGCAAGCGGGTCGCCTGGACGGCATCGGTGATCGTCACCACGATCTTGGTCGTCGCGCACATCGTCAAAGGCCACAAGATCGGCGAAGCGGCGGTTGCCTGCGCCCTGCTGATCATGTTGCTCACCGCCCGCTCGCAGTACCGGGCTAAGGCTGATCCGGCGTCGCGGTGGTTCGCGGTGCGTGTCTTCTTCCAGTTCCTCGCGGTCGCTGTCGGCTACGGCGTCGCGATGCTTTATATCGACTCCGACAACCATGTCGTCGGCAATCCGTCGTTCTCGGCACGACTGCAAGAGGTTCTGTACGCACTGGCGGGCGCCGACGGACCCGTCCGAACCGTGGGCGAACGCTTCAGCGACATCTTCCACGGAACCTTGCTCGGTTTCGGCTTGCTGATTGTCTGCGTCGTGGCGCTGCTGGCGTTGCGGGCGTCTGAGCCGGCTTGCCGGCTCTCGTCGAGCGATGAGAACCGGCTGCGCTCCCTGCTGAGCCGCCAGGGCGCCCGCGACTCGCTCGGCTACTTCGCGCTGCGCCGCGACAAGTCGGTGGTGTGGTCGCCGACGGGGAAGGCGGCGATCACCTATCGCGTCGTGCAGGGTGTTGCTCTGGCGAGCGGCGACCCGATCGGCGATCCGGAAGCCTGGCCCGGAGCCATGCATGCGTACCAGCAGCTGGTCGGCGAGTACGGCTGGACGCCGGCCGTCATCGGCTGCGGCGAACTCGGCGCCACGGTGTTCAAGCGCGAATGCGGCCTGGCCGCGATCGAGCTCGGCGACGAGGCGATCGTGGACGTTGCCGGCTTCACGCTCGAGGGACGGCCCATGCGGGGCGTCCGGCAGGCGTGCACCCGCGTCGGCCGGGCCGGCTACGTTGTACGGGTGCGCCGGGCGAAGGACATCGACCCGGGCGAGTTCGCCGAGTTGCTGCGGGCCGCCGCCGCTTGGCGCGGCGCCGCCGTCGAACGGGGCTTCTCGATGGCGCTCTCACGGCTCGGCGATCCCGCTGACGGCGATTGCGTAGTAGCCACCGCACACCAGGACGGCATGCTGCGCGGCATGTTGCACTTCGTCCCGTGGGGTCCCGACGGTCTGTCGCTGGACGTGATGCGTCGCGACCGAGCCGCCGACAATGGCCTCAACGAGCTGATGATCGTCAAGGTCGTCGAGGCCTGCACGGACCTCGGCGTGAAGCGCTTATCGCTCAACTTCGCCGTGTTCCGAGACGCGATCGAGCGCGGCGAGAAGATCGGCGCCGGCCCGGTGCTGCGCGCTTGGCGGAGCTTGCTCCTGTTCGCCTCGCGGTGGTGGCAGATCGAGTCGCTGTACCGGTTCAACCTGAAGTTCCGCCCGGCCTGGGAGCCGCGGTTCCTTTCCTATCCCGCGACTCGCGACCTGCCCCGGATCGCCGTCGCGGCCCTGGAGGCCGAGGCGTTCCTCGTGCGGCCGCACGTGCTCAAGCGGCTCGTCGGGCGCGTCTAGCGTCTTGTACCCTGATGGCTCGGTGGCCCGGTCGTTGGTCGGTGGCCGCTTGGAGGCTTCGCCTAGTCTGGTCTATGGCGCCGCACTGCTAATGCGGTTTGGGTTAACCGCCCATCCCGGGTTCGAATCCCGGAGCCTCCGCCGAAATCCCTACGCTTGGGGCATGGCGATCCAGCGGATGGACCACGTCGGCGTCGTTGTCGACGACCTCGCGGCCGCTACCGCGTTCTTCGTCGAACTCGGTATGGAGCTGGAAGGCGAGGCACCGGTCGAGGGACTGTGGGTGGACCGCGTCGTCGGGCTCGACGGCGTCCGAGTCGACATCGCAATGGTGCGGACGCCGGACGGCCACGGCCGACTTGAGCTGACGAAGTTCCACACGCCGAAGGCCGTCAGCGCCGAGCCGAACGCACCCGCGAACACGCTCGGCATCCGCAGCATCATGTTCGCCGTCGATGACATCGAGGACGTGGTTACCCGCCCGCGCGCCCACGGTGCCGAACTCGTCGGCGAGCTGGAGCAGTACGAGGACAGCTACCGGCTCTGCTACGTCCGCGGCCCGGAAGGCATCATCGTCGCGCTGGCCGAACAGCTCAGCTGAATCGCTCGAATCGGGTCACGATCCCCGTGGCGCGCGGCGCCGCCCCCGTCGTTCGGGCAGGGCCGGGTCCCGCTCTGTCAGGACGTGCTCGCCACCATTCGGCAGTTCCGCGGCGTGTGCATCACGCAGGGTTACGGCCGCATCGGCGAGCTGCGCCAGGCCCTCCGCCGACAGCACGCCACGCACGTGTTCATCCAATGCCGCCCGATACAGGGCCGAGCTGTCCTCCGCCAACTGGGCGCCCCGCGCCGTGAGCGCCGCGTAGACGACGCGGCGGTCGGCCGACGAACTGCGCCGATCGATCAGCCCCTCGCGGCCCATCCGGTCCGCCAGCTTCGTGAACCCGCCATTCGTCATCTGCAGCTGCCGAGCCAAGGCGCTCATCGGCAGCCGATTCTCATCTGCGTTCAGCAGCAAGCGCAGCACGTGGAACCACGGGCCTGGCAGGCCATCGCTTTCAATCTTGGCGAGCAGGCGACGCTGCGTCGCGAACACCGCCTCCACAACGAGATCCCAAGCCCTCGCCACGTCCGCGTCGCTCACATCGCAGAGGCTACTGGCGCTGGATCTCGCCGTGGTCTCGGCGCCACGTGCCAGCCCTGTAGACTCGGCCGTCGGCACTAGCGCCCGTAGCTCAACGGATAGAGCACTTGACTACGGATCAAGAGGTTGCAGGTTCGATTCCTGTCGGGCGCGCACAGTATCTATCGGCATGAGAACGTTTTCAGTGCCGGTGATAAGTTGATCTCCTGTCCATGAAATGTCATGGACAGATGATCTTCAATTGTTGACTGCATCCCGCTCGCAAGACGCTGAACCGCAAGCCATGGCGGACACCCATCGGACGAGCGCAGGCCCAATGCGAAATGACCACGGTCACGTTGATCGCCACAACCAGGAGCAGCGGCAACTGGGGCACTGCTGTGGCTGGGCCCAGCGGCATCGTGCCGAACCGTGGCGACGCCTCGTCGTCCAGCACGGCGAGCAGGCAGTAGCGACTGGGCAGGGTTTAGAGCAGGACGTGGTTGGCGGCTTGCAGGAGGGTGCGGGTCTTGCTGCCCGGTCCCGAGACCGCGATCGCGGCGGTGGCCAGCTCGGGACGATCGGTTCTGCGACTCCCAGTCCGCATGCTCGACGCGGGTGGGAGCTGGACGCCGGCAAGCCGTTGCCGCAGCTGGTCGGCGGGGATGCCCAGCGGGCGGGTGCGCTCGGGGAGCCAGCCGCAGTCCCCATCCGGCCCACCCTCAGAGGCGGAGGGCCGAGATCACGACGAGGGTGACCGCGTTGGGCTCCAGCCGGAAGGCTGTCTCGATGCCGTCGTCGGCACGAACGATGCGCCGTTCCACGCACTCGAGACTGGACGACGACGGGTCGTGCGCGTAGTTGCTGTGCGTCGAGTCGACGAGGTACCGGTCGAGCTGCAGCCGACGGTGCGCTAGCCGGGGTGGCAGCCGGTCAACGTGGAGAGACACGACGTGGCTGGCTTCGCCGCGGATGGCCTGATAGTTGGTGGTCAGGACGGCCACCCCGTTGCTGTCGACCGTGGCGAGGGCGTTGACCCCGATTCCGGTCCGGGAGAGGATGTCGCTGGTCGCAGATACCCGCTGGTCCTTCATCATGCTCTGCATCGTCACCAGGTTGCCGTACGGGTAGACGGCGCCGTCGATACCTGAGACGAACATGGACTTGCGCGGGTTGGTGGGATGGCTGTACGCCCAGTGCATCTCGAGGTCCATCCCGCTGTTGATGTAGTAGTACGCAAGGGTCTCCATCGCTGCGGCCTGGGTGAGCAGGTCGTCGTTGAACGTCGTCCCGGTGGTGTCCCCGGGAAAGAGCCCGTATTCGGTCACGAACACGGGAGTGTCCGGGTCGAGCGCGCGGCGGGACAGCCAGCGTCGAACGGTCTGCTTCTCCGCCGCGACCCGGGCTGGCTCGGCCCCGTGCTTGTACTGGTGGTATGAGACGAAGTCGAGTCGCTTGGCCGGGTCGTGGTCGCGGGCGTACCGGTCGAGGAAGCCACGGAGGAAGGACCCGTCGAAGGTGGCGGTCGCGGGACCGCCTAGCCTCAGCGGGGTCGCTGGGTGAAGATCGTGGTTCACCTCGTTGACCACGGAGTACCCGATGCGGTACCACCGGTAGTAGTCCGCGACGGTCAGACCCTTCCAGTGCCCGCTGGGCACGACCCAGGTCTTGTCCGGCTCGTTGAAGAGCTCGACGTACTCGATCGACGGGTAGCGCCTCTTGTAGGCCAGGAGCCCGTCGTGCAGGGCCCCGCGACACGTCCCTGGAGCGGACAGCGTCAGGATCTGGGGAGCGCACTCGCCAAGGTTGATGAGCAACCTCTGGGCATAGCGGGCCGGCTGGTCGAGGTAGCGATACGCCGTTGATCCGTCGTCGGCGGCGAAGTCGAAGTCGTACCGACGGGTGGTCGCGTTGTAGTACCCCCGCGGCAGTACCCAGACGCGGGCGACGTGAACATCGAGGGCGTCGAGCGCCCGAAGGTCGCGGGGACCTAGCGGGGAGGTGGGGCCGGTCTGGTTGCCGTACCAGGCCGGGTTGTCGAACCTGCCGAGCACCCTGTCGGCGGAGACGGTGATCGTGCTGTCCGCCCGGAACTCGGCCCCCCGCCGGGATTCCGCGCCGCGGAAGACCGAACAGCTGACGACTGCCGCAGCCACCACCAGGCACACGGCGAGGGCCCGGCGGACCGCGCGTGGCAGGTGCTGCTCTGTCGGTATCGAGAGGTCGTGCCTCCGTTCATCCATAGGCGATCGGAGGAGCGAGGTTGGACTCCACGATCCCGTCGTGGAAGGCCCTTTGGGTCCTGGGGTCAGCGCTAAACCGCCAGTCCGCGCCCGCGCCTTCCGACCTGGACAGCTCGAACCAGATGAAGCCAACCACGTCGGGGTGCTTCCGCAGCCAGGGAAACAGTGACGCGGTCCACGGCGCCTTCGCCGGGCCGGGTTCGGCTCCCGTCTCGGTGATGAGCAGGGGCTTGTCGGTGAACGTGCGAATCCGCGCGATAGTGGGGTCGAAGACCTCTCCGGCCGTCCGCTCCCCAGCGTCGTAGCCGACCATGCCCGCCCAGTCCACGTAAGAGTCGCCCGGGTACAGGTGGGCAAGGCTGACCAGCGGGACTGCGCGGACGATGTTGGGACTCCATACCCAGATGACGTTGGTGGCGCGCACCCTGGTGAAGATGTCGTGCACGTGACGCCACGCTTGGACGTACTCGCCCAGCCGGTTACCCGACCGGCTCTCCGACCACGGGTACCAGTTGCCGTTCATCTCGTGCGCGAACCTGAGAACGATCGGCCACCTCTGGTCGCGGATCCCGCGGGCGAACCTTGTGATGTAGGCGTCGTAGGCTCCGCTCGTGATGCGGCGCAGGGCGAAGGCGGGTTGACTCTCGCCTTGCTTCACGCCGGCCCACGGCTCCCAGGACAGCAGCGGCAGCGCGTGCTGGCTGTAGCACATGGAGACCGCATCGGGCCGGAACTCCTGGGTCCACTTGACGAAGAACTGGATCATCGTCGGGTGGGCTCCGGCCTTGGCAGACACGGCGTTCAGTTCGCTGCGGGACCAGGGTGCCTGAGGGGTGGCCAGCCCAAAGTAGGCTGCTGGCGGCTTCAGGAACAGGTCCCTGCTGGGCACGGGCGGCGGGGCCGGTGATGCGCTCGCCGACCCGGCAGTCGCCGACGCGGCGGCCACGTCCGTCGCTGTGTCCGGGCCCGGGCCCTGGCCGGAGCCCGAACTGGCTGCCGGGCTGCTCACGAACACCCGCGCGACTAGCCAGAGCGTAAGCGCGGCGAGAACGGTGGCGTTGCCGGCGATCCACAGCGCCGACCCCCGACGCGCCGTAGGTCGCGTGTGCCTAGACACTGACAAGCACCGCCCCAGCGAGCATCGCCCCTCCCAGCAGGTAGGGGATCGCGGCCTGGACGTTTCTCCCGGACGCGCCACCGAAGGCGTGCGAGCGGGTGCCCCAGCTGGCGTTGTGGCCCATCCGCACGAAGCCCAGCACCCGGATCGGCATCAGGACCAGGACGTTGATCAGCATCAACGCGGGGAGGTAGACCAGGTCCCTCGGTCGGGAGGAGAAGTGCCTGCCGAACCTGATGGCGCACGACAGCAGCGTCATGGATAGGCTGAGCCCGACGATGAACAGCACCGACTGCCAAGCCAGGTCGGGCAGCGGAAGCTGGTCGTACATCGGCGTCTCCCGCCCGCGGAGTACGGCGACGCCCCAGGCCACGAAGGAGCCGACGAGGACGAACGGCACCACGATGTCGGCCGCGTAGAACAGCGCCAGCAGCGGGGTCTCGCGCACCATCCACGGCATCATGCGCAGCGTGTTGTACTGCGACCCCCGCGCCCACCTGAGCTGCTGTTTGACCAGCCCGCGCAGGGACGTGGGCGCGTCGGTGTAGACGAGCGAGGTCGACTGGTACACGGTCTTGTAGCCCGC
>JBKPQM010000183.1:0-12163 GCA_046734095.1 Actinomycetota bacterium
TAAGCAGGCCGATCAGATGCTCGATTTCCTGACCGAGACGGTCGTGAAGAGCGTCAAGAAGGGCGAATCCGTCAAGATCCCGGGGCTGGGCATCTTCCGGCTTCGCAAGATGAAGGCCCGCATGGGCCGCAACCCTCAGACGGGCGAGCCCATCAAGATTCCCGCTCGCAAGAAGGTCGGGTTCTCGGTCGCCAAGACGTTCAAGGAATCGGTGCTCGGCAAGGCCAAGTAGGCCGCGAGCAGCCGGCGCGACCGCGTAATCGTCATCGCGCGGCCCTGCGCTGTAAGCCGGGGCGGCGTTCGGATGCCCCGCTCACACGGAAGGGGTTTCGTATGATCCGGCAGGCGACATTCCTTGCCGTGGCCGTCGCCGCGTTCAGCGGGTGCGCCACGGTGGTGCACGGACCGTATCAGGACGTCATGATCGACTCGAATCCCCCGGGCGCCCAGGCGACGGTCACCGCGCAGCTCTCCGAACGCGGCCCGCTGTTCGTCGACAAAGAGAAGCAGACGGTGACCACGCCCGCCACCGTGCGGCTCCGGCGCGACAACAACTACCGCATCGAGCTCGAGAAGCCCGGGTACAGGCTCGCCTCCACGCAGGTGGTGAGCGCATACGACTGGCTCTGGGCGCCCGTCGCGTGCGGTCCGTGTGAGGCGGTGGGCGCGCTGCCCACGTACGACATGTCGGAGCACTCGCTTCCGGTGCGCTTCCTCGAGGCCGCGTTCTACGAGTATCCGGTCGGCGCCGTGCGCTCGTTCGGGCATGCGCTGCGCATCTTCAGTCCCGATGCGTTGCTCGGCAACGCGTTCAAGCTGAAGAACAAGGACGGCGGGTACTTCGAGAACTGGTCAGGGCTCGGCACGCCCACCATCGAGGCCTCGCTCGAGCCGGCCAGCTGATGCCAGCCACCGCGCGTCCTGCACGTCGCTCTTGCGCCCAGCACGCCGGGCCGTACCGTCCCACTGACGTGTCGCCCCGCCCGGCGGCCAACCTCCCATGCGCCCTCTCGTCCCATCACTCATGGCCTTCGCCGTCGCGCTGAGCTTTCCGGTCCCGGTGCGCGCAAAGTCCTTCTCGGTGACGAGCGCGGCGGACGCCGGACCGGGCACCCTTCGCGACGCCCTCACGCAGGCCATGGACGAGACCACCAACCCTGGTCTCGACACCATTACCTTCGCCATCCCGGCGTCGGCGGTCCCCACGATCTTCCTAGAAAGCGACCTCCCGCAGATCACGAGTCCCGTCTTCATCGACGGCACCACCCAGACCCCCCAGGGACAGGTCCGGATCGACGGCGGGAGCACGCTCGACGGTGCGCTGGTGGTGGGAGGCGGTGGCGGCAGCACGGTGAGCGGGCTGGTGGTGACCAACTTCGTCAGCTTCGGCATCGAGCTCGTCGGCAACGCGCCGGCCAATTCCCCCAACAATACGGTGGTGAAGTGCGTGGTCGGTCCCAACGTCACCAACGTCCCCTCCACCCAGACGGCCTCGCGAGGAATCTGGGTGAAGAACTCCAACGCGAACGTCATCGGAGGGTCGGGCCGGGGCAACGTCGTCTCGGGCAACGGCACCGGCATCGCCATCGAGGGCGAGGGCGCGACGAGCAACGTGGTCCAGGGCAACGTGGTCGGGCTCGCCGCCGACGGCTCCACCGTGCTCGGCAACACCAGCGTCGGCGTGCGCATCGACACGGGTGCCACGGCGAACCGCGTGGGTGCGAGCAGCTCGACGGGGCGCAACGTCATCTCCGGGAACGGCGTCGGCGTCAGGCTCAGCGACTCGACGACCCAGTCGAATCAGATCCAGGGCAACTACATCGGCACGGATGCGAGCGGCACCCTGGCGCGTCCGAACGGTACGGGTGTTCTGATCGACACGGCCAATAGCAACACCATCGGTGGCACGAGTTCCGGAGCGGGGAACGTCGTCTCCGGCAACACGGGTGTCGGGATCGACGTTCGAGACGTGGTCGCCGGTGGGAACAAGATATTCCAGAACCTGGTGGGTACCACGGCGGCGGGGACGGCGGCGGTGCCGAACGCGTCGGGGGTCCGGCTGATCGATTGCACGGCACTGAACCAGGTTGGCGGCGCGGGCGGCGGCAACGTGATCTCCGGCAACACCGGGAACGGGATAAACATCACCCAGTCGAACGGCCAGCTCATCCAGGGCAACTTCATCGGGGTCGCCCGGGACGGATCGAGCCCGCTCGGCAACGGCAAGAACGGCGTCTCGGTGACCGCCGGGAGCAACAACAAGATCGGCGTGGTGCCGAACCGCATCGCGTTCAACGCTCAGAACGGCGTGGTGATCGTCTCGAAGACGGGATCGCCCGTCCCCAGCGGGGACACCATCAGTGCGAACCAGATATTCGGCAACGCGGAGCTCGGCATCGACCTCGGAAACAACGGGATAACGCCGAACGATCCGGGCGACTCCGACACCGGACCGAACGAGCTGCAGAACTTCCCGGACCTCACCCCGCTGCTCCCGGTAGCGTCGACCGTCGTCACGGGCTCGCTTGACAGCACCCCCTCCATGGGATTCACGATCGAGGTGTTCTCCAACCTGAATTGTCCCAACGGCGACGGCCAGGGCCAGACGTTCCTCGGCTCGGTCCCGGTGACCACCGACGCCTCCGGCCACGCGGCCTTCTCCCTCACGGTCGCCAATCCGCTCCAAGCCGGGAGTTTCCTCGCCTCTACGGCCACCGCGAGCGACGGCAGCACGTCGGAGTTCTCCGCGTGCACCGCTGCGGTGGGCGCCACGGTGACCACCACGACGACGCCCGCCACGTCAACCACGCGCCCGCACCGCACCACGACGACCAACGTCAGCGTCACGACCACGACGCGTCCGGGGCCGTTCACGACGACCACCGTGCCCCCCCAGGGCCCCTTCACCACGGTCCCGGGAGGCGGCTCGACCTCCTGCGTCCCCGAGGTGAGCTTCGCCTCGCTCGAGTGTCGGCTCGATGCCCTGCTCTCCGGCGTCGGGGCCGCGGGGGACCTGGGCCGGCGCCAGGCGAGAGTGGCCCGGCTCCTCGGGCGCACGGCGAAGGCGACGCGCGACGCCGACGGGTTCTGCGCGCAGGGTCACCTGCAGCGCACGCGCGCCCGCTTGCGGCGCGCGCTGCGGCTCGTGATCGTGGCCAGGCGCGTCCTCGAACCGCCTTCCGCTTCCCAGGTGTCAGCGGACGCCGCCGCGCTCGCAAACGACGCCGGCGCGATCCGGAGCGACCTCCGGGCGCTGCGCCTGCAGGTGCACTGCAGCTGAAGCAGACACTCCGGAGCGGCTGTGCTACGGTCCGCCGCCGTGGCGATGCGCCGATCCCTCGTCACCACGGAGCGGCTGGGCGCCGTCGCGCGCATCACCATGAACCGCCCGGAGGTGCGCAACGCGCAGGACAGCGCCCTGATCCTCGCGCCCGACGACGCGATGCGCGCCGCGGCCGACGAACGGGTGCGGGTCGTCATCCTTGCCGGAGCCGGCCCCAGCTTCTCCTCGGGGCACGATCTCAAACCCGTCGTCGGCGAGGCGGAGGAGGACGCGTGGCGGAAGCTCCGTGCCACGCCGAAAGGGCGACTCCGTCACGAGCGCGAGCTGTGCGTCGAGAAGTGCCTGGCCATCTACCACCTGCCGAAGCCCACCGTCGCGCAGGTGCAGGGCCATTGCGTCGCGGCGGGCCTCATGCTTGCGGCCATGTGCGACCTGATCGTCGCCTCCGACGATGCCGTGTTCTCCAACCCGGTGCTCCGCATGACGGGAGCGGGCGTCGAGCTTCTGATCGAGCCGTGGGAGTTGCTCGCCACTGCACCAGAGCGTCGCGTTCCTTGCGGGTTCACCTCGCATCTGCGAGGAGCCGGACCCGCACGTGCGCTCGCAGCGCCGTGCCAGAGGCCAGTGCTTTGAGGACCTGACCCCTCGCCCGTATGGTACAGTCCTCGTGCGCATGGGACGCTGGCTGCTGGCGGCTCTGCTGGTGGGGTCCAGCCTCGCCTGGGCGGACCCGCCGGTGTGTCCGGGCCCGGCGACACTGACGGTGGTCGCGCAAAACCTGAGCGCGGACGCGCGCGTCTCGCTTCAGGTGGATGGCGACCTGCTCGCCCCCGACGCCACCTGTGCCGGCGCCGGCGTCCCGAGCTACTCGACGACGCTCACGTGCTCCGGCAGCGGGACGCAGGTGTGCGGGCACGTCCCGGGGCTGCAGCCTGGCGCCTGGGTGCACCGGATCCGCGTGCAAGTGACGGGCTCGGACGAGCAGGTCCAAAGCCAGCGTCGGGTCGTCTTAGCGAGCGCGCCGGGCGTGTCGAACGTGGTCGCGTGGACGGTCTACCCGGCCACGTTCGTCGTCCGGTCCAGCGACGGCGGGGCGTTCCTGGGGGCCCTGGACAAGGCGAGCGCCTTCACGGCGAACCCCGGCGCGACCGCGCTCGTGACCTTCGACCGCCGGGCGTTCCCGGGGGCTGGCCAGCCAGTGTCGGTGAACGTGGGCTTCACCACCGTTCCGCATAAGTCGTGCGCCGTACAGACGTGCTCCGACACCAAGAAGGCCGCCTACTGTCTGACCGCATCGCGGGTCGTCGTGGATGCGCTGGACGCAAACGGCGAGCGGGGCGCCGTCGTCCTGTTGAACGGGACGTGCGCGCGATACCTGCTCCGCGTGTACGGGAGTGACAACGTCCTGCGCGGGCTCGAGCTGCACGGCACCGACGCCGCCGTCACCGCGGACACGGTGGCGATCGCGGGCACCGCCGCGGTGCGCAACAGGATCGAGCAGTGTCGGGTGGTCGGCGGCTTGATGATGGACGGCGACGCCGTGAGCGTGAACGACGGGGCCGGGGCTCCCGGCGGGCCGGACAGCAACGACGTCATCGTCGACTGCGAGATCACCGGGGCAAACGATAAAGGGGTGAAGGTCGTCACCGGCAGCCACGCCACGATCGAGACCAGCTGCATCCACGACAACCTGAACGGCGGCATCCAGAGCACGGACGGCGGGGACGTCACCGCCATCCGCAACGTCGTGCAGTTCAACCGGCTCGGGCCGGCACAGAACGGGCTGCTGGTCGGCGTGCCGCAGGTCGGCGCCCTGGACACGATGGTCACCGACGGCAACATCGTCCGCTTCTCCGGGGCGCGGGGGATATCGGCCGTCAACGCGGCGTCCGGCGTCTTCCGGCACGACATCGTGGCCGAGAACCAGGTCGCGGGCGCCAAGGTGGAGACGACGAGGCCTGACCCGGCGGCGCAACCTCGTGCGCAGTTCCGCGGGGTGGCGTTCATCTGCAACGACAAGCAGACGACCGGAACGTGCCTCGCCGAGCCCGCGACCCCATGCGCGCAGGACACCGACTGTACCTCCGGGCGCTGCATCTACCCGCCGGCCAAGGCGCCTGCAGGGTTCGGGTTCGTGGCCGACGTCGACGACAGCCAGGACATGCCCGGGGCGTGCGAGGTCGGGATCTGCCTGCCGCCGCTCGTGGACCTCGGCACGGGCGGGCATGATGCGGGACGCAACGCGATCGCCCTCAATGCGAATCCAGGCTTGAAGGGCGTGAACCTGAGCAACGAAATCCCCGGGACTCCGCTCATCCCGGCACGCGGGAATCAATGGGAGCATTGCGGGACCGGGGCCACCTGTCTCGTCACCGCGGTCGACGCCTTCGACCTGCGTCCCGCTACGACGGCCGCAGACATCGGGACGCCGACGGGACCCGGCGGAGGCCCGGCACCCACCCTGGTGCGGATCGAGCCGGCTCGGCCGAAGCAGGGCGACTTCGTGCGAGTCTACAACGGCAGCCTGGACGGCAGGGGCGGCACGTTCAACGCCATCGACGGCGCCGCGTGCACGGACGCGGCCTTGGGGCCAGACGGACACCCGCTCGGATACCCGAGCGATCCGTGCTCGCCGGAAAACCCGAACATCGCGTTCCAGAACCGCACGGTGGGTCGGGGTAAGACCGTGACGTTCGCCATGGGCCGCCTGCAGATCGACGCGGAGGTCCACGCCGTCACACCCACCATGCTGGTCTTCAAGATGCCCGTGGACTGCTTCGCATCGGCGACTCTGATAGTCACGCGGGGCAACGACGGCGCGAGCGCGGCCGTCTCATTCTGCGACCCCGGCGGGTGTGCCGACCAACCCGCCGGCGCACCGTGCGACGACGGCGACGTCTGCACGCTCGACGAACATTGCGACGGCAACGGGGCGTGCGTTCCGGTGGCGATGCTCGCCTGCAGCGGGGCGTGCCAGACGGGCGTGTGCGACCCCGTGAACGGTTGCGCTCTCCGCCCCGCGGGCGCGCTGTGCGAGGACGGCGACGCGTGTACGGCCGGCGACCACTGCTCCGGCACCGACGCCGCCTGCGTGCCGGGCTCGCCGCAGACGTGTAGCGGTCCGTGCCTCACCGGCGCGTGTGATCCGGCGCGAGGGTGCGTGCCGCTCCCCGCTTCGACGTCGTGCGACGATGGCAACGCGTGCACGGCCGGCGACCACTGCTCGGGCACGGACGCGACCTGCGCGGCAGGTCCCCCGCTCGCCTGCGACGACGGCAATGCCTGCACCGCGGATCGCTGCGACCCGGCGACGGGCTGCGCGCATGCGGTGCTCCCCGACGGGACGGTCTGCCCCTCCGTCGACCAGTGCCACGGGCCGGCCGTGTGTCGCGGCGGCGCATGCGATGCCGGGCCTGAGCTGAACTGCAGCGACGGCGATTTCTGCACGGATGACGTCTGCGACCCGGCGACGGGCTGCCGGTTCGTGCCGGTCACGGGCCTCCGGCTGAGTCGCTGTCGCGTGGACGCGCTCCGCGCCCTCCTCGATGCGCTCCCTGGCGATCTCGGCCGGCTCGGGCGCCGGCTGGCGCGGCGGCTCGATCTGGCGGACCAGGCGCTGGCACGCGCGGAGACCGCCGGCACCCCCAGGGCTGCCCGCCGGGCGCGCCAGCGCGCCGGCGATACGCTGCACGGCTTCATGAGCGCCGTCCGCAGCAGCCGCCTCAGGCTCGGCCTGTCGCTCGAGCACCAGCTCCTGCGCGGCGTCCAGACGGCCATCGCCACCCTCGTGCCCCGGGCGTGAGCCGCGCACGCGGGCGAGCACCCGCACGAGGTCGACGATCGCGGCGTCGGTACACCGCCGGTGACGTCCGAGTCGGTTCCGCGCCACGCGCAGCATGGTGTGCTTGCCGCCCTTCCATCGTAGGTCTCCCACGAGGCCGCTAGCAGGAAGCATGCCACCTGGGTACGCAGTGATTGGGGAATACGCCTCACGTTTCGGCAGCTTGCGGTGTGCCAGCGGGTCGGGTGAAGCCGTGCGCGCCGTCGCGGCCGCGCCTCACGGCATGATTTCTCGCCGCGATTGCCAGCCATGATGCTCCTGGGCTAAGCCGCCTGCCACGATGAGCGAGCTGCGCGACGCGGTGCTGGTAGGGTACGTCCGCACACCCTTCGGAAGAGCGGACGCGAAGCGGGGCGTGTTCCGCGCGGTCCGCTCCGACGATCTCGCCGTCCTCGTGCTGCACGAGCTGCTCCGGCGCACCGGCGTCGGCGCGAACGACGTGCACGGCGTGATCCTCGGCGCCGTCGAGATGATGGGCGAGCAGGCTCATCCCGGAACCGCGATCCCGTATCTCGCCGGCTTTCCCGACCACGTCGTCGGCCTCAGCCTGGAGCGCGCCTGCACCACCGCCATGATGTCGGTCCACGTCGCCACGATGCAGATCCAGTGCGGGCTCGGCGACGTCTTCATCGCGGGCGGTCTCGACAGCATGACGCACTTCCGGATCCCGACCATCAAGGACGGGATGAACATGGAGGACGTCATCAAGGAAGGCGGCCACATGCTCGCCACGATGAACCCCAACCCGAAGCTCTTCGAGCGTGTGAACCCGATCGAGCTGAACGGGGGGCAGGGCGCGGAACGCCTCGCCGACGAGTACGACATCACCCGGGAAGAGATGGACCGCTGGGCGCTCCGCAGCCACCAGCGCGCGATCGCGGCCCGCGAGCGACTGCGGGAGGAGATCGTTCCCACCGACGGTCTGGACGTGGAGGGACGCCCGGTGCGCGTGACCGACGATCAGGGTCCGCGCGCGGACACGACGTACGAGAAGATCGCGGCGCTCATGCCCGTGTATCGGGCGGACGGGAAGATCACCGCGGCGACGTCCTCGGGACAGGCCGACGGCGCCGCCGTGTGTCTGCTCATGTCACGCGCCGAGGCGGCGCGCCGCGGGCTCGCGCCGCTGGCAAGGATCCACACCATCGCCGCCGGCGCCTGCGCGCCGACCGATCTGATCCGCTCGGCGATCCCCGCGACTGCCCGCGCCTTCGAGCGCTCCGGCCTTGCACAGGGAGACATGGCGGTGATCGAGGTCAACGAGGCGTTCGCCTCCGCACCGATCGCGCTCATGCGCGAGTTCGCGATCCCCGACGACGGACGCGTCAACCCGAACGGCGGCGCGTGCGCGCTCGGTCATCCGGTGGGCGCCTCGGGAGCGCGACTCGTGGGGACGGCCGCGCTCGAGCTGCGCCGTCACGGCGGTCGCTACGGGCTCGCCACCATCTGCGGCGGCATGGGCCAGGGCGCGGCGACCATCCTGGAAGCGGTCTAGAGGGAGCCACCGGGTGGACTTCTTCGCGGTCGTTGACACCCAGCGCGCCATTCGTCGTTTCCGCCACGATCCCGTGGGGTTGCGTGACATTCGCCGGGTCTTGGAGGCCGCCACGCGGGCCCCGTCGGCGCGCGGCGCGGAGCCCTGGGTCTTCGTGGTCGTGCGCGATCCGGCGCTGCGCGCGGAGATCGGACGGCGCTACCGCGACGCATGGGACGAGGGTCAGCGCTTCACGCACGCGACCGACGCCGACCGCGACGTCCGCAACGCCGCGCACTACGAGCGCATGATGCGTGGCGCCGCCGATCTCGCGCACAGCCTGCACGAGGCTCCCGTGCTGATCGTCTGCGGACTCGACCACGCGCGCCTCGGTCCGCTTGCCGCGCCCGACGGCAGCCTGCGCGCGCCGGCCGCCGCCTACGCCTCGATCTTCCCGGCGGTCCAGAATCTCCTGCTCGCCGCGCGCGCGCTCGGCCTCGGCACCACGCTCACCACGCTGCACCGCACGTTCGAGGCCGAGTTGAAGACACTCCTCGCGCTGCCTGACCACGTGGAGGTCGCGGCGCTGGTGCCGCTCGGCTGGCCGCGCGACCGCTTCGGGCCGACGCGGCGTCGCCCCCTCGACGAGGTGGCCGCCCTCGATCGCTGGGGGACGCCGCTGCCCGAGACTGACTGACTGTTCGCCGTCACGGTGCTGCCGCACACTTGAGCTTGATCGAGTCGGTGTCGCGATCGCCGAGCGGATCGCCCACCTTCAGCGACAGCTTCCCATCCTTCTTCCCGGCCGTCACCTCGACGTCGACGCGCTTCGCGCACTGTTCGCCCGGGGGGAGAGGCAGGGTGAACGCCCCCAAGTTTGGGTGAGCGCCTGGCGGAGGACGGCCAGGCTCCCCTGGTCCTTATGCATAGAAAGACGCGTCTAGTGAGCGTCCGCATACCGGACGTCCTACCATGACGAGGCGGCGAGGGGCGAGCCAATTCGGCGCCTTGACGGCACATTCCGGCGTTCACTAAGGGAGCTGTCCACATGCTTCCACGACCGATTGCGGCAGGCCTGTTCCAGACAGCGCCCGAGGGTCCGCGCTTGTGCGCGGCACGGTGTCACGCGTGTGGCAAGCTCCACTTCCCCGCGTCGACGACGTGTCCGTACTGCGGACGCGATGCGCCGACTCCGACTTTGGTCGGACCCACGGGGCGCCTGCGGCTCTTCACGGTCGTCGCCAGCCGGCCGCCAGGGTATCGTGGGCCGTTGCCCTACGGCTTCGGCGTCGTCGAGCTCGACGGAGCGGATCTCCAGGTCATCACGCGGCTCACCGTGGCGGATCTCGAGCGCTTGCGTCCCGGGCTCCCGGTCACGCTCGTGATCGAGCCGCTCTTCACCGACGACGAGGGAGCGACCGTCGCGTCGTATGCCTTCGCACCTGCCGTGGCGTCATGAGACCGGTCTACGTCGCCGGCGTCGGGCTGCACCCGTTCGGACGCTTTCCCGACCGTGGGCTCACGGCCCTCGGCGTCGAGGCGGTGCGCGCCGCGCTCCGCGACGCGGGGATCGAGCGCGGCGGGTTCCAGGCCGCCTTCTGCGGCACGGTGTACGGAGGCGTCGCCACGGGTCACAAGGTGCTGACCGCCCTCGGTCTGTCCGGGGTCCCGATCGTCAACGTCGAGGCGGGCTGCGCCAGCGGCGGCGCGGCCCTCTCCCTGGCCGCGGCGCAGGTGGCGAGCGGACAGCACGACACGGTGCTCGTCCTCGGCGTCGAGAAGATGCCGCGCGGCATGATCCGCTCGAGCTTCTTCGAGCCGTGGCGCGAGGAGGCAGGCCTCGCCGCGACGCCGGCCTACTTCGCGTTACGCGCCCAGCGGCTGATGTTCGAGAGCGAGGTCACGGCGCACGACCTCGCCAGCGTGTCGGTCAAGAATCACCGCCACGGCGTGAACAACCCCTATGCGATGTACCGCAAGCCGATCTCGGTCGAGGAGGTGCTCGGCTCCGCCCTGGTGTGCGAGCCGCTGCGACTCCTGATGCTGTGCGCGCCCAACGAGGGCGCCGCCGCGGTCGTGGTGTCGGCACGGCCGCAAGGCGCCACGCCCGTGCGTCTCGCCGCGGCCGTGCTGCGCTCGCACCTCGCCGGCTCGGTCCTGGGCGAGCACACGCCGCTCGACGGACTCGCGAACGAGCACGTCGACACGCCGAGCGAGCGCGCCGCGCAGGCAGCCTACGAGGTCGCTGGCATCGGTCCCGGGGATCTCGACCTCGCCGAGGTGCAGGACACCGACGCCGCCCGGGAGATCCTCTCCGCCGAGGAGCTCGGGCTGTGTCCGCCCCTCGGCGGCGGACGGTGGGTTCGCGACGGCGGCGGGACGATGGAATCGGCGCTCCCCGTGAACGCAAGCGGGGGCCTGCTCTCCAAGGGCGAGCCGCTTGGGGCGTCCGCCCTCGGGCAGATCGTCGAGCTGACCTGGCAGCTGCGCGGCCAGGCGGGGCCGCGCCAGGTGGAGAAGGCCCGCGTGGGGCTCGCGCACACGGTGGGCCGCGGCGCCAACGCGTGCGTGGCGATCCTGACGCGGTAACCGCGTCAGCAGGTCGTCGTGGCCGCCTCCGCGAAGTAGCGACGCGGATTGTCGACCAGCATGGCCTGGATCTTCGACTCGTCGACGCCTGCGTCCCGCAGCCGCGGCACCACGGTCCGCAGCACGTAGGTCGGCTCCCAGAACGGCAGCGCCTCGGGCGGCAGCGTCGGCGCGCGGCCACGCCAGCACCAGACCGTGTCGTGCGATAGCACGAGCTGGCGCTCGAAGCCGACGCCGAGCAGCCCGATCAGCACCGCCAGCCGCTCCCGATCCGGGTGCAGGATCTCGAGGCCGAAGCGGTCGAAGCCCAGGTACGCGCCACGATCGAGCATGCGCAGGTGATAGGACACGTCGCTCGCTCCGCAGCAGTGCCCGATGACCACCGCGGATGGCTGCACCCCCTCCGAGACGAGCGTCTCCAGCTGCTCGGGGCCCATCGTGCCCTCGTCCGTGTGCGTGGTGATGGGGACGCCGGTGGCGAGATGCGCGCGGGCGGCGGCGCGCAGCACCACCTCCTCGTACGGGGTGATGCGACCCACCCCGGTGGCCACCTTGATGACGCCGGCCCGCACCCCGGACTCGCCGATGCCCTCCGTGATCTCCCGCACGAAGACCTCGGTCATCTCGGAGAGCGCGTCGCCGAACTGCTGGCGGAACTTGAAGTACGCCGGCGCGCCGAAGTCCTCCTTGTAGAGTCCGGTGGCGCAGACGACGCGGACCCGGCTCTGCTGAGCGACCTCTGCAATGAAGTCGACGTCGCGACCGAGGTCGATGGGACACGGATCGACCAGGGTGCGCACGCCGAGGTCGTACAGCTCGGCGAGACGATCGACGCAGCGCCGGCTGTGCTCGCGGCGGGTGGCGCGATCGAGCGGCGCGTCCGCCTCCCAGCCGGGGCACCCGATCAGCAGGTGCTCGTGCATCAGCGTCAATCCGAGGGCATCCGGCGCGCAGCCACCCGTCACCGTCTGTACGC
>JBKPQM010000184.1:0-10531 GCA_046734095.1 Actinomycetota bacterium
GCGATGCGAGGCACCGAGAATCGACCAAGCTAACCCTGATCACTCTGGTCGAGCACGTCGTTAGGCTCCGCACCGGAGCAACCGCCACGCCAACAAGGGCGACTGCCTGAGACCTCAGCCGATCGCAAAGCTGTTCAGCGAGTGCCAGCCGGCCGCGCCAGCGCCGCTGGCCTCACGTCAGCTCGACGAGTAGCGCAACAGCGTGCCCGCACGCGGCAGCTGGGTCCCCGCTGGCGACGTTAGCTCGGCGCACGCATTCCAGCTCGACGACGAATGGCCGCAACGCTGACAGGCGCACACTCAATTGCACCGGATGACTTCAGCCAGTAGGCGCTGCGGCAATCGACACCCTCAGACGCAATGCTGCGAAGCGCGGCGACAGAGGACGACTAGGACGGGCGATGTTCCCCGAGCCGGTGCCTCGCCGGTGATGCGATCCCACCCAGCAGGTGAGCGATGTCGCGCGGCACGCGGCCTCCCAGGTCAGCGCGCTTAACTGAATTGATACTCGGTGGCCCCAACGGTCGTCGTCCCAGCCACGGGCTGGTGGGCCGACCTCCTGCCGCCACCCCGCGTGGCCACGTGATCTTGCATAAGGAACTCGTGCATGGCGACGACAGCGGACCCGACGCGTCCGGCTTCCGATCCGTCGTCCTCCAGAAACTGGGGGCCACCCCACGACCACATGCGAGTTGCCCAAGCGCCAACGTTCATCGAGCGGTTGGCCAGCGTTACCGGGGTATCCACGCCGCCTTTCCAGCGGGTGAGGAGTTTGGTTCCGTCGTGCAGAGCTGCGATGCCCCGGAACGGACGCAGGTCTGGCAAGGGGGGAACATCGACTATGACGTCGCTGGGGTCCAGCGTGCCGACTCCAAGTCCAACGTATTTGACGTCGTGTGACATTTGCTCGACGCGATTCGCTAACTGGACCCGTGAGTCAAACCTGCCCATGCTGACGTATTCCATAGCCAGCGCGTGCAGCTGGTTTATCACCGCATGCAGGTCGGACACATCATCGCCCGCTTTGTCGATGCGGGTGGCCACGCGAAGCAGGTCAAAGGCATCCGCCGGGCCGGGCTCCCGGTAGAAGAAAATGACAAAGTGCGGACCGAGGTCGTGCTCGCCAGCCCATCTCCGATCTGCCCGGACCCGCGCGTAGCGTCGGGCGGCCAGAACTAGGCGATCAGCGACCTCGCCCCGGAGTCTGTTCTCATGCAGCGGATTGAACGATAGCGGCGGCGGATCGATATCTTGTCTGGTCTCAGTCCGAGGCCTGGTCTGCGGGTCGAGGCGGTCACCCTTCGGGCCCGAAGTGGGCGCTGGGCCTGCCTGGCGTGCGAGAGGCGGTTCCACGGTCCGTCCAGTTCCTTGTCGTCTTGGGTGGCGGTCAGATTTCGAGGTGGGATAGCGATCGGTCGAGCACGGCCAGCGGCTTTGGTTCGCCGTACCCAATCGTCGTGTACACGCCCGGTCGGCGAGTGCGTAACACAACCGCCCAGACAGCGCCGACCACTGCGGCCAACAGAATGACACCCGGCAAGAGCCATTGCACGTGCGGCACAGAACCGGTCAGTGCGTTCATGTTCGCCACGGTGATCACCTCGATGACGATCAGGACAAGGCCGCCGATGGCTGGGGCCGTAAACCACTGCCAGGTGCCCGGGCGTACGGGGGTGAGGCGGTAGAACCCAATAACCGATGCCGCGGCCCCAATCATCAGAAGTAACACCCCGATGGCGGCGACCTCGGACAGCATCGTGAATAGGCCGGTGATGGGATCGACCTTGAGGGCGATGCAAACGATGATGGTTATCGCTGCAGTCACTGACTGTGCGACCGAGCCCCCGATGGGCACACCCCCAATGGAGCCGCCGGTGATGCCCAGGCGCGCCGGCAGGACACCTTCTCGGGAGAGCCCGTAGGTGTAGCGAGCGACCACGTTGTGGAACGAGAGCATGGCACCGAAAATGCTCGTGATGAGCACTGCCTGACCAAGTCCGGACATGAAACCGCCATAGTGGGCCTCGAGAATGCTAAACGGAAGGCCTGCGGCTGGATCGCGTGCTGCGTCGACGATTTTCGACGGGCCAACTGCGACTGTCAGTGACCAGCTACCCAGGGTATAGAGGACTCCCAGGAAGAGCACGCTGCCGATGGCGGCTCGCCGCACCGCCCGCCAGTGGCGAGCCTCTTCGCGGTAGACGACCACACTTTCGAAACCGACGAAGGACGCAACGGTGAAGGCGAGCACAACGCCAATGCCACTAGTGAACAGCGACTTTGGCTTTAGAGCTGCAAGGGTGCTGCCGCTGGACGCCGCGGGGTGGGCCAGAGCGGCGATCATGAGCGCCACAATCACAGCAAGCTCCACCACGAGCACGACTGCGACGACGCGCGTGTTGACCTCGATGTGTCGGACGCCGAGCAGCGTGACTACAACCCAGACGGCCGCAGCCCATGCCCACCAGGTCCCGCCGACGATTCCGGCAACTGTTGCGCCGAACAAGCCGTACAGGCAGATCTGAATGGCGTTATACGCGACCAGCGCGACGGCGGCGCCGCTCAGCCCCCACGTGCGACCGATGCCGCGGGACAGGAATGCGTAGAACGCGCCGACGTGGGACATGTCGCGGCTCATGGCGACGAGGCCGACGCTCACAAGCAGTAGCGGGACGGTGAGCAGCAAAAAAGCGAGCGGCACTCCGATAACGCCAGCGGTCGCGAACGTGGCAATCACGGCGCCGGCGATCACCGTCATCGGAGCGGATGCGCTGACGCCGAACACTGCCAGCCCCGGCGAGCCCATGCTCTTGCGCGAGAGGCCGTGGGGGGAAGCTGGAATGGTCACGGCGTGGGGCCCCCTACCGCTTGATCAGACACGTCACAGGCTGTCGCTCGGGAGCGAACCGTGCGGCCGTGCAACCGCCATTCGAGCGGGCCCCTGTGCCGGGGCAATGCTCCTTCGAAGGTGTCCGGTCGGCGGCGGAAAGACAGCATCGCAGGCAAGGATCCTAGTTCCTTTCAGGCTGTAGCAGCACGAAGAGCCACACTCTGGGCGGTCAGTCTAGGTGCATGACCAGCCCTGCTGGGCCCGGCTCCTAACTCATCGAGGAACAGGTCAATAGTTTGTCGAGTAAGACCAGGGACACAGATAACGTGGCTCCACCCTCCGCTTGTCGCCAGCGACCAACGATCCAGCAATGGTAGAGGGACTGACCGCACCATGACCGTGAACGCGTGCGGATGCCGCCACGCCGTCCACCCCGCCCCGGCAAGACGCTGCTCCAGGTAGGCGGCGAGGGCCCGTGACTCGACGACGCGACGCCGGTGACCCTCCCACCCGAGACTGGCCAGCGCGTACCACAGCTCGACGGCGCTATGTCCGGACCTGGATCCGCTGACGGTCGCGTCGTAGCCGTCGATGTAATCGACTGCGTGGCTGACACGCTGCACATGGTGGCGCCGGCTGAGGACCACGCCGCTGATGTGTGGGGTGGCGAAGAACTTGTGCCCAGAGATGCAGATGCTGTCGGCGTCAAGCCGGCCGCTGTCGCTGGGCGAGCGGGAGAGCAGATGGGCGACGGACCCGCCGTCGAGAGCCAACGGCACCCCGGCGAGCGCCCCGTCAACGTGTATGTGCCGGTCGGGCACGCCTGCGTCGTCGAGTGCGGCGTGGATGCGCGCGACGTCATCCACAGCTTCGGTCATAGTGGTGCCGAGAGTGGCCACCACGACCGCCGGTTGACCCGACCGGGCGGCGGCAGCTCTGGCGAGTTGTTCGTAATCCATCTCACCCCGGAGGTTGGCGGATACGACGACCGCATCCGTAGACATGCGCAGAAGGTGCGCGGCCTTTGGCACGCTGTAGTGAGCAGCCGCAGACGAGTACAACACCCCGTCCGGAAAGCGCTCGCGGGCGAGCAGGAGCCCGTACTGGTTACCCTCAGTGGACCCGGCTTGGGTCACGTAGCCCCAGCATTCGTCGACGTCGCCGCCGAATAGTTTGATCAGCTCGCGCACTAGGTCGCGCTCGATGGCTTTCGAGTTTCGCGGTTCCCGACCGTCCCGCTCCGGATCGCCGAGGTTGTTGATGATGCCGTAATGCAAGTCGGCGACTGCATGAAAGTCGATATCGGTAGCCGCCGGGAAACCGATCGGCGGCACAGGCGGGTCATTCAGCACTTGGCGCAGCTCGGCAAGATGCTTCCACGCGTGCGCCATCATGAAGTCCAAGGCGCACGCGGGCTGAGAGCAACCCGCTGCTCTGCGGTGTCTCCTAAGCGACCCTCGACATCGATAAAGAAGCCCACGCCGCCACTCGGCCGCAGACAATGGGCGACCGCTGGTGTGAGGGATGGTAGAACAAGCTGAGGTAGCGCCACTAAGGGCTCGCGCAGCGGCATACTGGCCATTGGTCCCCCGGATCGGATGTTCGGTACGGGTTATCTGCTGGTCTACGCTTCGTTGCGCACCGTCCCCATCTGCGTGAAGTTGAAACGACGGCAGCTAACTATTGTGCTGTTTCCGTGCCAAGGCGGCAAGCCCCCTGGATGTGATGGGTAGGACGCAGACGTCGGAGCGCACGGACCGGGACGGATGCTGCGTATGCAAAGCGACAAGCAGCACCGCGCTCACGGGTCGTCGCCGAACGTAAGCGCACCGAGACTACATCACGCGGCTACGACCTGATACACCTCTGTGCTAGGAGTGATCTGGGGTGCGGTGCCCGGCCGGCCCGTCTCAGGCGGCCAGACGCATATATGAGCGCATCGCGCGTGCCGCTAGTGGATTCCACGAGGACCGAGGCCGAGGACTACGAACGGCAAGATCTGCTAACAACCAGCAGGGTGCTCAGGCTGCAGGCGTTCCGGGATGGCTCGGCAACCTTGCCGAGCGAGTGCTGCGGGCGTGTCACATCGAGAGTGAAGGGCACTCCGGCGCCGCTGGCAGGCGGCTGGAGTCTGAACACGCTCGCTAACGGGCGGTCCGCTGGCCTGATGTTTGGCGTGTTCTTCGCAGTTCGTGCACTTCGCCGTGCTTCGATTTCCGTTCCCGGCGGGTAGCAGCGATGATCCGGTCGGGCGGGCCGGCCCACGACGGTGGATACCGGGGGGACCGTCGCGGGTCGGCCGGCTCCCCCCACCGGCGAGGCTAGCGTCTCGGATGGTTGCCACGCGGGCAAGCGTCGTCCACGTGATCGACCATCTCGCGGCCCCGCTCGAAGTCGGCGTGTTCGACGCGGGTAGCGGGAGTCAGCCGCCACAATCCGCCCAGGCCGGTCACTCGGGTCTCAATGATGATGACCTTCTCACCGCAGCCCGTACAAGGCTGCGGCCGAACGCGAATATTGCTCACCGCCACACGCTCGAAAGTACCCTTCCCCCTGTCGGACTCCGCGATCGTGTGCGCGCGGGCTTGATCAGCGGCCCGCCTCAGCTGCGCGCTTTGGTCCGAGCCCGCACGATTGATCGAAGGACGAACAGCGCGACCACAGCGACGATCTGCCCACCAAGGGCTACCCGATTGACATCGACCGCCGGCCGCCAGGTCACCTCGTCGCCACGAATCAGATACATCCCGACCGGGCGAGCGCTCAGGCCGAAGCCGGCGCCGGAACCCTTCCCTTCGCCCTCCCGGCCTTCGCCGCCACCACCTCCGCCGCCGCCTCTGACGTTGGCGACCGCGACAACGGTCACGCCGTCCTTCTCGTACGGTTCGCCAAAAACGCGTCGCACCGTCAGGGCGTCCCGAGCCTGCGTCAGCACCTCTTGAGCATCCATCGTGCCCTTCTTTCCCGGCCAACTCGCCTCGGCGCTCCACCGAGCGCCCGGTGCTTCGGGCGTGCTCGCGACGGGCGGTCAGCCGTCAGTGTGGACCTCTTACATCTAGCACCGCGTCCGGCTATAGCGCCATTGTCGGAGAGACGCGGGGGCCCACGTAACGAAGCACGACGGCGGCCCGACCCGGACGACGCGAGGGCGCTACGACAGCTGCCATAGGTGCTGAGGTAGCGGTCGACTTCATGCGACCCGAGCGGCAGGCGCTGGACCAATTCCTCGATCTCTGCTCCAGGCTGACGATCTACCGGAGGTTCTTCGCCGCCATACGGCGGTTCCCCGACACGTACCTCGATGCGGTGCTTGACGCACCCCGAAGCGTCCACGACAGCGTCGTCGCGCGCTGCGGCGACGAGCGGGACATCGTCGGCTTGGCGAGTCTCGCGGCGATGCCGGACGAGCCGCAGGTCGGCGCTTTCGCGAAGTCTCGAGCTCATGGCTATGTCTGAGCAGCCGGACCACCACACCACTGCTGTATATCGACTTGCGAGGGGAGATCACCATGGCAGCCCCCGACGTGGGCCACGCGAGCGGATGATCTATAGCACTGCGCAGTTGATGCGTCCCGAAGGCGTCAGCTCCACCGGTGTCCGCGAGGTCGTTGCGCACGCCAACGCGCCGCGCGGTTCGGAGCGGCACTACTTTCCTGACGGCAAGGAACAACTGATCAACGAGGCCGTGGCGTGGGCCGGCAATTTTGCCGCCTCGCGCGTCGAGCGACTAGTGGCCGGCATGTCACGTCCCACGCCGAGCAAGCTGTTCGCGTCGATGGTTCAACACTGGATCGACGAGTACCGCACGCAGGGGTTCGGCGGCGGCGCCCACTGGCAGCAGCACCATCGACTGCGCCGAGACAACCGACTCCGTCCGGGCCGCAGGCCTTCTCGACCTGGCGCGGTCCGCTGGCTCACGCGCTAAACCGGTGCCCGCGCGGAGAGCCGGAGCCCTGGCCACCCTCATGATCAGTACGCTCGAGGGCGCGCTCATCCTCGCGCGCGCCGAGCAGGATCTGCGCCCGCTCACGACTGTTTGCGCGAACTTGGCCCGTTGCTCGACAGCTACGTCCGATTGCGTCAGGGGTAGCTGACCACAGTCACCGGGACGTCCGGGTTCGCGATCGTGGACGAGCCGCCCGTGTCGTTGACGACGTGGCGAATACCCCCGCGCCCGTTCGTGGGGTCGAGGAAAACGGTGAGCAGATCGTTCATAGATATGCCCTGGACGATCGGCACTTCGAACGCGTGGTCGGCGAAGATGTCCTTGCCCTGGTTGAAGAAGCTGTACACGCCCATGCCGTAGCCCGTGAAGCTCCGCACGGTGGGCGCCACCTTGACGGCCGCGTACCCGTCGACGTCCGGCGCGGACATCCAGCTCGTCTGGTCGGGCACGTCGTAGGGCATCTCACTCTGGAAGAAGATGTCCGTGCCGTTCTCACCGTTCCAGATGACTTGGAACTTCTGGTAGTGCTCGACGAACAGCCCAGTGGCGCTCACGTCATCGCCGTTGACGACGACGCCCGTGTCGGCTGTGTTGTCCGTCCACCCGACGCCGTCCCCATGGTCGGCCCGCCACGCCCAGATATCGTCGAGTACGACGTGATCGCTGTTGACCTCGAGGCTCACCGTAGCTCGGCCAGGATGCGGCCCGCCGACCCGGAAGAAGACGTCCTGTAATGCCGTCGGATCGTCCGGATCGCTCCAACCGTTGTGTTCGCGGGCCGAGCCGTCCGATGCCTGCGTTGTGCCTACCCGCAGCAGACACGGTGACGACGTCGCGCCGGCGTCGACTATCAGCCCAGCGATGTCGACGCCCGGAACGTCGGCCACGGTCAGCGGTACCGCCCCGTCGACTGCGGTGAGCGTCGCGAGTCCGAGACCCAGCACCACCGTGTCCGCGCGCTTGACCCTGATCGTTTGGTCGACGTCGTAAACACCGGGGGTGAGCAGCAGGTTCCGACCCATGGCCAGCGCGTTGTTGATCTCCTGAACGGAGTCCGACGGCGTCGCGATGAAGAAGTCCGACAAGGGGATGGACCGCCCCGGTGTCGGCCCACCGGACCAGCTGTCGCCGGTGGAATCCCGCCGAGGAGCCGGCACGAACACGCGATACGTCCCGCCGCCGTCGATGAACAGATACGGCTTCTCGCGGCTGATGGGCGTGGTCGCCAGCGTCGTGTACGGATTGCCGCCGCAGCTGCTCTGAGCTGGGAAGCACTGCGCCGGTGCGCCGGGGTCGCCCGCGAATACCTGATTCCACACGCCGTTGGACCAACCATCCAGCTCCGTGTTGCGGACAAAGAATTGCTGCTGGGACCCGTTGATGATGGTCGCGCCGTCGAAGCGGGAATCGGCGATGAGCCCGCCGCTCGCAAACGATGGCTGGGTGCAGTAGTCCATCAGGGTGGCGAACCCGTTGACGTGCACGCGCCGCATAGGCGCGGCCTGCGAAACCGCCCAGAACTCGCCGTTGTAGCAGCCGAAATCGGGCGTCGTCACGTTGATCGTCAGGTTCGACAGCGACCGCCAGAAGTTGGTGAGGGCCAGACAACTGCTCGCTGCGCACTGGTTGCGGACGTAGACCGATCCGTTGATCACGACGTCGTTGGGGGAGGCCCCTAACCCGGCTACGTCGGTGTAGTAGCCGACTTGGAAATTGAGAGGCTCGGACGCCGAGCCGTAGGTTCCCGGCTTGAACAACAACGCGTAGCGGTGCGCGCCGAACTGATCAGGCACCTGTTGGGCGGCGATCGCATCGACGGTCTGCTGGATCTGGTCCTGCGGCATCGAGGGATCGAACACGTATACGTTCGGTCCGAAGTTGGGCTCCCCGGCCACCGGCACGGCCGGTGCGACCGCCAGCGGCGCCGCGGCCCGGCTGCTCGGTGCGGTACTCAGCGACGCGAGCAGGACAAGTGCCACGATCGCGGCGAGGGGGGCGACGAGGGACAGCCGCACATTCGTCATGGATTGAACCTTGCTACGGCGAGGGCCCCGGATCAAGCACGGATCGGGCGCCAACCGGTGAACCACCACGCCAGTACGGTGGACTCTCGACACGGACCGGAGCCGGTGATGAGTGACGGACCCGCATGCCTGGACACCCTCGACCTCGCTCTGATCGATGCGCTGACCCGGCAGCCGCGCGCGGGCGTTCTCGAACTCTCCCGGCTGCTCCGGGTCGCGCGGGGTACCGTGGCGGCCCGGCTGCAGCGTCTGGAGGACGCCGGCGTGATCACCGGCTACGGGCCGGACATCGACCTCGGTGCCGCCGGTTGTCCGGTGCAGGCGTTCGTGACGCTCGAGATCGCGCAGGGTGCGCTCGAGGAGGTCGCGAAGGAACTCGTCCAGATCCCGGGATTGCTGGAGGCGCACGCGACAACTGGCGCCGGCGATGTGCTGTGCCGAGTGGCCGCGCGATCGCATGACGACCTGCAGGAGACGCTGCTCGCCCTCAACCGCTCGGCATACGTCGTCCGCTCGACGAGCGTCGTTGCGCTGTCGACGGTGGTGCCGTATCGCGTTTTGCCCCTGCTGCGAGCGCAGCCGCGCAGCGCACCCGGAAGGGCCCCGGCTTATCGGCCGGCCGGCCCGAACGGCTGACCACAGCGTCTGGGATCTGAGCTCGGATCGGGGACGCATGGATCTTGTCGCATTGGCCCGCGCGTATGAGGATATGAGATACCTGACGCACCCGCGGACTGGGGTGATTGGGATGTTGACCGATCGTGCGCATCCGATCGATGTGGTACCGCTGCTGTCTCGAGGCAAGCACCGGAACCCACGCAAGGGCGCCTGCTTTATGGAGTTCGCGTCCTACTTGGCCGGTGAGCGATGGACCGACCACCCCGCCTGTACGCATCCGCTGCTCGCCGAGCTCGCCCGACAGGTAAACGATCATGTCTCCGACGATGCCCGGCAGGCATTGCTCGGACTTGTTCCGGACGTGATCGGCTTGACCGGGTCTGATCTTCGGATTGACATCAACATCGCGCTGCGCGCCGCGCGGACCGCACTGCCCGTCGTACCCGAAGAGTGGCAACGGGTGATGGCGGTCGCGGTCTTGAGTTGCGAGCGGCTGCTCGCCGACCTCGACGGCCGCCCGGGTGCCGCCCTGAGCCGTCAAAGCCAGGACGTGTTAGCACTGGCTCCAGGCGCCGCCACCTGGGCGCGGCGTTACCGACGCAGTTGCTCCATATCCCGGCGCGTGTTCCGTCGCGAGACAGCTCCGACGATCGTCGGCTACGCGGTGCATGGCATCGCGCAGTCGTCTGTGCCCGACCCCGACCGGTTGCTCCGCGACCTGCTGGTCGGGGCGATCGACGACTGTCAGCGGGGAACACAAGACGACTGTCAGCGGGGAACACAACACGGCGAACCGGCGGCGAACGGCGCTACCTCGACTGCGGCGCCGGTCGAGTTAGCGAATGCGGCGGTGGACGCTCTCCGCAGTTGACGGGCCAGGCACCGCGTCGGCGATCCAGGGTGCGTCGTCGGCGAGGAGAAGGACGCCGTCCTCGGCCCAGCTGTGCCGGCCCTCGAGTACATCCTTGGCGAGCCGACGGTTTGTGGCATCAGCGTTGTGCCACAAGCCGTGGAACAAGGCCTCGACACGAACCCGGGCCTGCGTGCAGAAGGCGTCGGCCAACTCGTCGGCCCGGCTCCCGGATTCCGGGTCCTCCTGGCTGAGCATCTGGG
>JBKPQM010000185.1:0-7857 GCA_046734095.1 Actinomycetota bacterium
GACCCGGATCCGCCCGAGCCGCGATGAGCGCTTGCGCGAAGAGCCCGCCGCCGCCACGCGGCCCGCGCCGCAGGTGCGGAGCGGAGCCGGGGGTGCACCCGAGCGCAGCGAGTGGTGCAGACACGGGCCCGCCCAGGCGGGATGACACAGCGAGCGGCGGAGACGGAGATCCGCCCATGCGGGATAAAGTCAGGCGCCGCGGCTGATCGCCCGGGCGGCGAGGCTGCGCCCGCCCCGCCGGGCGCGCCGTAGCACGGCCAGGCGGTCGGTGCCCTCGTCGATGCCGAGCGAGCGGCGCAGTGTCGAGGTCGTGGCGATCCGCCGCACCGCGAGCGGCGCGAAGCCCAACCGGGCCAGGTACCGGTTGGCGTCCCGGGATCCACTGACCGCTGAGGCAACGACGTGCTCGATGCCACGCTGGTCGGCCAGATGGACGGCCGCCGCCAGCAGCGCCCGGCCGACCCCGCGCCGCCGCTGCCCGGACGCCACAAGCAGATGGCCGACGTGCAGGGCCCGCACCATCGTGATCGCGGCCACCTCGCCCTCGAAGACCAGCGCGAACCCGGCGACGTTGCCACCTTCGTCTACCGCGACCAGCACGACCCGGTCCTCGGATGACAGGAGCGCGGCGAACCGTTCAGGCAGGTTGGCCATCGTGTCGGCCTCGAACTGCCTTGCGCCGGCGGACCCCAGTTGCAGATCGGTGGCCTCGACCACCCGCAGCAGCTGTGGCAGGTCGGCAGGTTCCGCCGGTCGAACCCGGACGTGACTACGTGCCACGGCTGTCTCCCTGCGGACTAAGGCCCGGCGGCATGTCGTGCTCGATGGTCACTGTCGACCCATTGCTCGCCGCCTGCGAGCAGCCACACACTATCGGCCTCCGGCCTACCGAGGATGTTGAGTGACCGACCTGGCAGCAACCTGAAACGCTGCTTGACGAGCGTTCCGGCGCAGCGGCGCGGGCCAACTAGTTGCTCCCGCCGCCGCTGAGTACCAGCTCGGCTACTGCGCGCATCGACGTCCGATTGTCCATGGCGGCCCGCTGGATCCACCGGAACGCTTCTGGTTCGGTCATTCGATGCTCGGTCATCAGCACGCCCTTGGCGCGCTCAATCAGCTTGCGGGCCTCGAGCCGATCTCGCAAATCGGTGACCTCAGATTCGAGGGCGCGGATCTCGGCGAAGCGCGACGTCGCCATCTCGATCGCCGGCAGCAGGTCCCGCTTCTGGAACGGCTTGACGAGGTAGGCCATGGCACCCGCATCGCGGGCCCGCTCGATGAGGTCGCGCTGGCTGAATGCGGTGAGGATCACAACCGGCGCGATGCGTTTGTCAGCAATCTGCGCCGCGGCGGTGATGCCATCCATCTTCGGCATCTTGACGTCACAGATGACGAGGTCGGGTTCGAGCTCCGCGGCCATCTCGACCGCCTGCTCGCCGTCGGCCGCCTCACCGACGACCTCGAAGCCCTCTTCCTGGAGCATCTCACGCAGGTCGAGACGGATGAGCGCCTCGTCCTCTGCGATCAACACCCGCTTCTTCGGCGCAGCCCGATCCGACGCGCCGCCGCCAGCATCCGCCACGCTGCGTTCCTCCGGCAAGGGTTGGTGAACAGGACCGAAAGCCTATCGTCGGTAGGATGCCTTCGCGCGGCGTGCCGCGCTGCCCCTGTATCCCAACCGGAAGAGGAAGCGGACTCAAAACCCGTCCAGTGTGGGTTCGAATCCCACCAGGGGCACCGAAAATCGTCGTGACCGAAGTGTATGCACGCGGCATGTATCCCGAGGATGTGCGCGCGCAGGCCCTCGAACTGCGCTCGCGCGGCCTGTCAGTCGCGGCGATTCACCGCCGCCTCGGCGCGTCTCGCGCGGCCATCGCCGCCTGGTTGGCGAATCCGGCGCCCGCCACGCGCCTTGTAGGCGACCGCTGCTTCATCTGCCGAGGCCGGCCCTGCGCGAGCGCCCAGACGTACGCGTACCTCCTCGGCCAGTATCTCGGCGACGGCTACCTGGTTATGTCCGCGAGGGTGCCTAAGCTGCGCATCGCTTGTGCTGATGCCTACCCGGGCATCGCGGCCGAAGTCGACAACGCGTTGGCGACGTTGAGCGGCAACCGCGTCATGATCACTCAAGCGATCGGCTGCAGCGATCACGCCTCATACTGGACGCATTGGCCGTGCTTGCTGCCGCAGAATGGGCCAGGACGCAAGCATGAACGGCCTATCGTCCTCACCGAGTGGCAGCGAGCCATCGTCGACGAGCATCCCTGGCCGCTGATTCGGGGGTTGATGCACTCCGACGGCTGCCGGGTGATCAACCGGGTCGTCGTTGCCGGCACGCCCTACGCCTATCCGCGGTACCTGTTCAGCAACGAATCGGCCGACATCCAGGCCATCCTGACCGCTGCTCTTGATCGGGTGGGTGTGGCCTGGCGCAACAATCGGCGCAACAGCATCTCGATCGCCCGGCGCGCCGCCGTCCAGCGGCTGGATGCCCACGTCGGCCCGAAAAGCTAACGCAGCCGCTTCTCGTACTCATCGCGCACCCCGGGGTCGACGTCGATGAACATGGTCCGGGCCCCCATCAGGGCGGCGACAGCGTCGCTGAGCTGCGCCGGCACTAACCGCCGCACGCGCACCGCCACACCCATGCTGGCCGGCACGTATACGCGACGCCGCGGCCGATGCACGGCTCGCACGATCGCGGCGGCCACCTCGTCGGGGGCCACTCGGCGGTTCACGAAGCGCAGCCGGCGGGCGCCGGCAGTCAGTTGTGTGTCGACCAGGGCTGGCATCACCAGCGTGAAATGAACGCCGCGTCCGTGCAGCTCGAACCGGCACGCGTCGGTGAATCCGACCACGCCGTACTTGCTCGCGCAGTAGGTGACTTCGCCCCCGGTGTAGGTCTCGCCCGACAGCGACGCCAGGTTCACGATGTGCCCGGCGCGGCGCGGCAGCATCGACCGCAGCGCCAGCCGCGTCCCGGTGATCACACCTCGCAGGTTCACGTCGAGCATGAGGCGGGTGACGTCGTCCGTCTCGTCCATGATGGGCCCGGCGACGAGGACGCCCGCGTTGTTGACCAGCACGTCCAGTGGGCCGAAATCGCGCTCTACGGCCTCGACGAACCGCTCGAACGACCTGGTATCGGTCACGTCGAGCGGATAGGCGGTTAGATCGGGCTCGTCCACGCGATCAACGTCGCCGACTGCCACTCGCGCGCCGTCCGCGACGAAGGCTCGTGCCGTGGCCAAGCCAATCCCGCGGACACCTCCGGTTACGGCTACGACCCTGTCGCCGGACACGCAAGGCACACTATCGAGCGTGCACATGACGCCCGACGAGTTCCGCAAGCACGGCCACCGCGTGGTGGACTGGATCGCGGACTACTACGAGCAGATCGAGACGTTTCCGGTGCTGTCGCAGGTGACCCCCGGCGAAATCCGAGCCACGCTGCCGGCGAGCCCGCCGCAGCACGGTGAAGGGTTCGAGGCCGTGCTGCGCGACCTCGACAGCGTCATCATGCCGGGCATAACCCACTGGCAGCACCCGTCGTTCTTCGCCTATTTCCCGGCGAACGCCAGCGGTCCAGCTATCCTCGGCGATCTGATCGCATCCGGACTCGGCGTGCAAGGCATGCTCTGGGCGACGTCGCCCGCGGCGACCGAACTCGAAACGCACGTTCTCGATTGGCTGCGCGAGCTGCTCGGCCTGCCCGAGACCTTCCGCGGCAACGGCGTAATCCAGCACACCGCATCGGACGCAGTCCTTGTCGCGCTGCTGGCCGCGCTGCACCGAACAAGCGCCGGCCGAACCGAGCACGCGGGTGTCCAAAGTGGACGGTTCACGGTGTATGCATCGGAGCAGGCCCATTCGTCGGTCGAGAAGGCGTGCCGGATCGCCGGACTCGGCTCGGACGCGCTGCGCAAGATCGACGTCGATCCGGCCACTCAGACGGCGCGTGCTGACCACCTGCGCGAGCTGATCGAGGGGGACGTCGCCGCCGGTTACACGCCCACCCTGGTGGTGGCATCGGTGGGCACAACGGGAACCGGCGCGATCGACCCGGTTCGCGCGCTCGGCGAGCTCGCCCGCCAATACGCAGCCTGGCTGCACATCGACGCCGCGTGGGCGGGCGTCGCGACGGTGTGCCCGGAGCTGCGCTGGCTGAACGACGGCGTCGAGCGGGCCGACTCCTACAGCACCAACCCGCACAAGTGGCTGCTGACCAATTTCGACTGCGACGCGTTCTGGGTGGCCGACCGAACCGCGCTGCTCGGCGCACTGTCCATCCTGCCGGAGTACTTGCGCAACACGGCCACCCAATCCGGAGCAGTGATCGACTACCGCGACTGGCACGTCCCGCTCGGACGCCGGCTCCGCGCGCTCAAGTTGTGGGCGGTGATCAGGTGGTACGGCGCCGATGGCCTGCGCACGCACATCCGGGAGCACGTCGCGCTGGCCAAGGATTTCGCCTCCTGGGTCGTCGCCGACGGGCGCTTCGAGCTGGTAGCACCCCACCCCTTGTCGCTCGTGACGTTCCGGCTACGGGCCGGCGACGACGCGACCAGGGCGCTGATGGACCGCGTGAACGCGTCTGGGCAGCTGTACCTAACGCATACCGCGGTGAACGGCAAGATCGCCCTTCGGTTCGCGATCGGTTCGCCGCAGACGCAGCGTCGCCACGTCGAAGCCGCCTGGGCAGCGCTGCGCGGCTGATCATGCGCTGGGGACGCGCATCATGCCTTCCTGGGCGACGCTCACGATGTGCCGACCATCCATGGCGTAGATCTTGCCGATGGCCAGGCCGCGCCCGCCCGACGCCGAGGGCGAGGTTATGTCGTAGAGGAACCACTCGTCCGCGCGGAACGGGCGATGGAACCACATTGCGTGGTCGAGCGACGCGGTGACGACCGGATCGAGCCCTATGGCCAGGCCGTGGTGCACCAACATGGTCTCGACCAGCGTCAGGTCCGACGCGAACGTCAGCGCGCAGACGTGGATGAGCGCCTCGTCGGGCAAGTGGCCGTTGGCCCGCAGCCAGATCCGGTGCGGCGCGTCGCCGCGTGGCCCATGCCTGCGCTGCACCCAGGGCGGGTCGTCGACATAGCGCAGCTCGAACGGGCGAGGCACCCGTTCGAACCATGCGGCCACCTCGGGGAACCCCGCGTAGCGCTCCTCGAGCGAGGGCAGCTCGTCGGGCAGCGGGACGTCGGGCATCTCCGACTGGTGATCGACCCCGCCCTGCGGTAGCTGAAAGGACGCCGACAGCACGAAGATCGGTTCCCCATGCTGGATGGCAGTCACCCGGCGGATCGAGAACGACCGCCCGTCGCGCGCCCGGTCGACGGTGTAAACGATGGGCACCGCCGGATCACCCGGCCGGATGAAGTACGAGTGCAGGGAGTGCACCCCACGCTCTGGGTCCACAGTGCGTCCGGCAGCCACCAGCGCCTGCCCGGCCACCTGTCCGCCGAACACCCGCTGGAGTGACACCTGCGGGCTGCGCCCCCTGAAGATGTTGACCTCGATCGGTTCGAGGTCGAGCAGCCGCACCAGATCGTCGACAACGGCCTGACCCGGCGCCGGCCCGGTCGCCGCCGGCGCCTGGACGTGCACCTCAGCCGCCACTCTTGAGCACGTCCCCGATGTGATGAACGCGGATCGTGTTCGTCGCGCCGGGCGTCGCCGGCGGTGTCCCCGCGACGACGACTACCAGATCGCCCCGCCGGCAGACCCCTCGCTGCACCAGCGCAGCGTCGACCTGACGAACCATCTCGTCCGTCGTACGCACCATCCACACGAGGTGGCCCTCGACACCCCACAGCAGGGCCAGCTGGCGCAACACGTTTTCGTCCGGCGAGAACGCGAGCAGCCGCTGGGACGGCTGCAACCGCGACAACCGGCGCATCGTGTCGCCGGTCTGGGTGAACGCCACCATCGCGGCGGCGCCGAGCGCGTCGGCGATGTCCTTGGCCGACCTGGCGATGGCGCCGGCCGAGGTCCGCGGGGTGTGCTGCAACGCGGGAGGGTGCACGCCGGATGACTCGACCGACGTAATGATGCGCGACATGGTGGTGACGGCCTGCACCGGATAGGTACCCACGCTCGTCTCGCCGGACAGCATGAGCGCATCGGCGCCATCGAGCACGGCGTTGGCCACGTCCGATGCCTCCGCCCGGGTCGGGCGCGAGTGGCTGATCATCGACTCGAGCATCTGGGTCGCGACGATCACCGGCTTGGCGTTGTCGCGACAGCTCTGGATGGCGCGCTTCTGCACCATGGGCACCTGCTCGAGCGGCATCTCTACACCGAGGTCGCCGCGCGCCACCATGACGCCGTCGAAGCTGAGCACGATTTCTTCGAGCCGTTCAACCGCCTCGGGTTTTTCGATCTTGGCGATCACCGGGCGGCGGACGCCTACTACGTCCATCACCTGATGCACGAGCTTGACGTCCTCCGGCGCCCGCACGAAGGACAGCGCGACGAAGTCGACGCCGAGCCTGAGCGCGAACTCGAGGTCGTCGGTGTCCTTTTCCGACAGTGGCGGAACGCTGACGGCAACACCGGGCAGCGACAGTCCCTTGTTGTTGCTGACCCGTCCCCCCTCGGTGACGTCGCAAACGACATCAGTGCCGTTCTCGACCTCGACCGCGACCAGCCCGATGTTGCCGTCATCGACCAGCAACCGATCACCGGGCCGAACGTCGCCGGCCAGGTGCTTATACGTCGTCGAAACCCGGTCGTGCCCGCCCTCGATGTCTTCGACGGTGATGCGCACGCGCTCACCGGTGTGCCACACAGTGCTTCCCTCAGCGAACCGGCCGAGGCGGATCTTCGGGCCCTGCAGGTCGCCCAGGATCGCGATATTGCGCCCGGTGGCCTCGGCGGCTTGGCGCACCTCGCGGAATCGGCGGCCGTGCTCGGCATGGTCGCCGTGGCTGAAGTTCAGCCGGGCCACGTCCATGCCTGCCTCGACAAGCGCGCGGACACGCTCGGGCGAGTCGGTGGACGGGCCCAGCGTGCACACGATCTTTGCGCGACGTGCCACTAGTACTCCTGCTCTTCGTGCGAGCGCAGCCGCACCCCACGACGTCGCGGATGTGACACCGCATGGGCCCCGCGCTCACCGCGGCGGGGCTGCCTTCTGGGCCCGTGATGCTCGCTCATAACCAACCTGCTCTTCGCGCGAGCGCGCATCGCGCTGCTCGGTCGCTCCTCGGCGCCGGGCGCCGGCGATTCCTGCTCGCGACATCAACCCTACGATGCCGGCGTGACGGACATCGCATCCGCAGTCGCCGCGGTGTGCCGACGGCGGATCGCGGCGGTGGCACCCGTAGCCGGCGGGGACATCTGCGCGGCCTGGCGGGTGCGTTTCGTGGATGGATCAGTTGCCTTCGCGAAGTCGTTCGGGGACGACGCCGCGATGTTCGACGCCGAGGCCCGCAGCCTGCGTTGGCTGGCCGAGGCGGCCGCGCCGGTGCCGTCGGTGCTCGGTGCGGGCGGCGACGTCCTGGTGTTGTCATGGCTCGCCGCGGCCCAGCCGTCCCGGTCGGCCGCAGAGCGGCTCGGCCGGGCGCTGGCCGCCATGCACTCGGCCGGGGCCGACACGTTCGGCGCCGACTGGCCCGGCTACGCCGGACGGCTTCGGCTGGCCAACACCCCCGCACCGTCGTGGGCCGAGTTCTTCGCGGGCACCCGCCTGCTTCCACTGATTCGCCAGGCCGCCGGCGCCGGCGCCGTGCGGAATCCCGCCGGGCTCGAGCGCGTCGCACACCGGCTCGGCGCGCTCGCCGGCCCAGGCGAGCCACCGGCCCGGCTGCACGGCGACCTCTGGTCGGGCAACCTGCTGTGGGGCAC
>JBKPQM010000186.1:0-16254 GCA_046734095.1 Actinomycetota bacterium
CAAGGCGACGAGTTGCGCAGCGCGACTCATTGCGCGTCCCCACCCTCATCGTGACGAGCACCCTGGGCCAGGGCCCGGCTGGCGCGCCGCGAAGGAGCTTCCGGTCGCAGCTGCGACTGAGACTCGGGAGCGGATGCGGACGGCGCAGGGTTGGTCAGCAGCCGACCGAGCGCCGCGTCCAAGTCGGCCCCGAGACGGGCCGAGGTGGCGGTCGCCGCGCCCGGAAGCGCACGCACGACGACGCCGCTACCCTCGGGCAGCGCGGCCAGGCGAGTCGCCAGAAGCCCGCGCAGACGGCGGGCGACCCGATGCCGTATCACGCTTCCACCCAACGACTTGCCGACCACGAGCCCGACCTTTGGGGGTGCGTGGCTGTCCCGGCCGGGCTCGAGGTGCACGACTAGGCAACCACGCCGAGTACGCGCACCGGCCCGGACGACCGACGTGAAATCGTCAGACCGCCGCATTCGGAATGCCTGCGGCAACATAGGAGCGGGCGGGCTAGGCCGACAGCGTCGCGCGGCCCTTGCGCCGACGGGCTGCGATGATCGCTCGCCCGGCGCGGGAGCGCATCCGCAAGCGGAAGCCGTGCGTCTTGGCACGCCGGCGGTTGTTCGGCTGGAAGGTCCGCTTGCTCACGGTGAAGCTCCACTAAATTGCTGTCGGTGACCGAATGTGGCCCGGCTCAAGTCGCCCACTGCGTAGGCAGCACAACAGGACGTCCACAGCCAAGGACTAAACCACGGTACGGACCCGGACGGCTCCGGGTCAAACCGCCGGCCGGTGCCGCACCAAACCGCTCAGCCTAGGGTCCGCCTCGGACGCCGACGTAATACGACACGCCGGACGGTGTTGTGACCCATCCACAGGCGCGTTAGGTTCACCTGCCATGCCACTCGATCGTGGCGCATGCTGTGACCGGCGAGCGGCCGTAGCTGCTGTTGCGGTGTTCCATACACAGTCTGTGGACGAGGTTGTGGACTGGGCGGTGGCATCGAGCCGCGTCGCTCCCGGTCGGCGCACGGCGCATGAGCGTGCATGAGATGGTCTATGGCGACCACCGAATAGCGACGGACCATCGCGCGTGGGGGGATGAACTCGGCAAGTGGACGACACCAGCGACCTTGGCGATGTCTGGGCACGTGCGATCGGACGCCTCGACAACGACGCAATCCGGCCGCATCACCGAGCGTGGATCGGACTGACCCGCCCGCTCGGACTGGTCGAGGACACGGCACTTCTCGCCGCGCCGAACGAGTTCGCCAAGGACTACCTCGAAAACCGGCTGCGCCCTTTGATCGCCACGGCGCTCTCCGCCGAACTCGGTCGCGAGATCCGCGTCGCGGTTACCGTGCAACACACCGACGAGCAAGCCGAGCCGGTACCAGAGCCGCGCCTGGCCGGACCGCCGTCGCTCGATGGACTCGACATGCACTACGACGACTGGACGCCGGCGTCGCGTAACGGCACGGTTCAGTTGGCCGACCGCATGCCGGGCCGGCCGAATGATCGCGAGGCCAGGCTCAATCCGAAGTACACGTTCGACACCTTCGTCATCGGATCGAGTAATCGGTTCACGCACGCCGCCGCGGTTGCGGTGGCTGAGGCCCCTGCCAAGGCGTACAACCCGCTGTTCGTCTACGGCGACTCCGGTCTGGGCAAGACACACCTGCTCCACGCCATCGGGCATTACGCCCAGCGGCTGTTCCCCGGCATCAGAGTGCGCTACGTGTCCAGCGAGGAGTTCACCAACGACTTCATCAACTCGCTGCGCGACGACAAGATGCAGGCGTTCCAAGGCCGTTACCGCTCGCAAGACCTGCTACTCATCGACGACATCCAGTTCCTCGAACGGGCCGAGCGCACGCAGGAGGAGTTTTTCCACACGTTCAACACCCTGCACAACGCGAACAAGCAGATCGTCATCAGCTCCGACCGGCCGCCACGACAACTCTCGACATTGGAAGATCGGCTGCGCACCCGGTTCGAATGGGGCCTGATCACCGACGTGCAGGTGCCCGACCTCGAAACGCGCATCGCGATTCTGCGCAAGAAGGCTTCGACCGAGGGCATGAGCCCGCCTCCCGAGGTGCTCGAGTTCATCGCGACGAAAATCCAGAGCAACATCCGCGAGCTCGAGGGTGCGCTGATCCGGGTCACCGCGTTCGCCAGCCTGAACAAGCAGGACGTCGAGATGCAGCTCGCTGAGATCGTCCTCAAGGATCTGATCAGCGAGTCCGACAGCCCGGAGATTACGGCCGCACACATCATGGCCGTGATTGCCGAATATTTCTCGGTATCGATCGACGACTTGACCGGCAGCTCGCGTAGCCGCGTGCTGGTGAACGCCCGGCAGATCGCCATGTATCTGTGCCGCGAGTTGACCGAGCTGTCGCTGCCCAAGATTGGTCAGACGTTCGGTGGACGTGACCACACCACCGTCATGCATGCCGACCGCAAGGTGCGCGGCCTCATGGCGGAGCGGCTGTCGGTGTTCAACCAGGTCGCCGAGTTAACCAGCCGGATCAAGTCCCGAGCGCGCGCATGACGCTTCCGTCATACACACGCTGTGGGCATTTCTGTGGATGAACGATCCGACGGTGTGGACGGAACTGCCCGGCCTGGAGTCGTCCACCGATCTCACCTCGTCACACGCCGTCGTGCACGCCTATCGTCCACAGTCACACCCCGCGTGTTTACTGGGCGGCGTGAGGTTCTCCTCAGAATCCACAACAGCGATGACGACAGATGACTGTTCTTCCCAATAGCTGAAGAACCAGAACACCAGCGATCCCCGTTCTGGGGACACACCGATGGAGGCGCCATGAGGTTCCGGGTCGAACGCGACGCGTTGGCTGAGGCCGTAGCGTGGGCGGCCCGGAGCCTGTCCACGCGCCCGACCATTCCCGTCCTGGCCGGGTTGCTGCTCGATGTCAACGACTCGACGCTGTCGATCTCCGGTTTCGACCTCGAAGCGTCGACGCAGGTCGACATCGAGGTGGCCGTGTCCCGCACAGGTACCGCTCTTGTCTCCGGCCGATTGCTGGCCGACATCTCGCGGGCCCTGCCGCCGCACCCGGTCGACATCGCAGTCGACGGTTCGCGATTGACGATCGCGTGCGGCACAGCGCGATTCACCCTGCCGACGATGCCGGTCGAGGACTATCCGAAGCTGCCCCAGATGCCCACTACCGCAGGCACGGTCGACGCCGCGGCGTTCGCGGCCGCGGTCGCCCAGGTCGCCGTGGCGGCCGGTCGCGACGACACACTTCCGATGCTTACGGGGGTCCGGCTTGAGATCGACGGCGAGAAGCTCACGTTTGCCGCTACCGACAAATACCGCCTGGCGGTTCGGGAGCTGGGGTGGAACCCGTCGAATCCGGCCGAGGCATCGGCGCAGGTCGTCGTTCCGGCCCGCACCCTGGCCGATGCGGCAAAGAGTCTTGCCCACAGCGACCAGCTGACCATTGCACTGTCGGCGTCCTCCGGCGCCGGCGACGGCATCATCGGCTTCACCGGTACGACGGGCGGATGGGCCAGTCGCGCGACAACTCGGCTGCTCGACCCGCAATTCCCGCCGTACCGCACCCTGCTGCCGACCGAATGGGCGTCTACGGCGGAAGTCGACGTGGCGCCGTTCGTCGAAGCAGTCAAGCGCGTCGCCTTGCTCGCCGACCGCAGCACGCCGGTGCGCCTCGAATTCAGCGACGGAAACGTCGCCCTCAACGCCGGCGGCGACGACGAGGGACGCGCTGAGGAGCAGCTCGAGGTCCGGTTCGAGGGCGAACCGATCACCATTGCGTTCAATGCGTCGTTTCTGTTGGACGGGCTGGGCGTGCTCGACGCACCTACAGCCAGGCTGATGTTCCCGTCATCCAACAAACCGACCGTGCTGCGGCCGGCCGAGTCCGACGACGAGTACTACTACCTCATCATGCCTATGCGGCTACCGCGATGAGCCTTGTCGAACCGGTGAGCACGTGTACATCCGGCACCTGTCCGTAGCTGACTTTCGCAGCTGGGCCAGCGCCGACATCGCGTTCGAGCCCGGCCCCATGGTCCTGGTCGGCGCGAACGGCGAGGGCAAGACGAACCTCGTCGAGGCGATCGGGTACCTGGCCACGCTCGGCAGCCACCGGGTACCCACGGACGCGCCACTGGTGCGCGTCGGCGCCGAGCGGGCCGTGGCCCGAGCGGCAATAGTCTCCTCCGGCCGTGAACTACGCGTTGAGGTCGAGATCGTCCCAGGCCGTGCGAACCGGGCCAAGGTGAACGCTGCGCCCGTGCCGCGGGCACGCGACGTGCTCGGAATGCTCCGATCGGTGCTTTTTGCGCCGGAGGACATCGCGATCGTGCGCGGCGATCCGAGCGAACGACGCCGCTTCCTGGACGAGCTACTCGTCCAGCGCGTGCCCCGGCTGGCCGGCATTCGCGCCGATTACGACCGGGTGCTGAAGCAGCGGGCGACCCTACTCAAGAGCGCGGGCGTCGCCCGCCGGGGCGGTGGCACGGGCGATTTGCGCACACTTGACGTCTGGGACGGCCACCTTGCTGCGCACGGCGCGCAGCTGTTAGCCGCACGCCTTGAGCTGGTCGAGGTATTGCACCCGCACGTCGCGGCTGCTTATGGGCAGGTCGCGCCCGGTAGCGAGCCGCTCGAGTTGTCATACGTCAGTTCGCTGAGCGACGGCCTGCCCGGCGAGCGGACCGCCGGCGTGCTCGAAGCCGCATTGCTGGCCGAGCTCGCGCGCACCCGACCTCAGGAGCTGGAGCGTGGCGTGAACCTCGTCGGCCCGCATCGCGACGAGCTGCAACTGCGGCTCGGCGATTTAGCATTGCGGGGCTACGGCAGCCACGGGGAGTCGTGGTCAGCGGCGCTAGCCCTGCGGCTGGGTTCCTATGAGCTGTTGCGCGACGAATCCGGCGTCGCCGGCGATCCGGTGCTTGTGCTCGACGACGTGTTCGCCGAGCTCGACGCCGGGCGGCGGGAACAGCTAGCGCTGGTGGCCGGCAAGGCGGAGCAGGCGATCATTACGGCAGCGGTGGCCTCCGACGTCCCAGAACAGCTCGCCGGTGGCCGGTTCGACATTCATGACGGGGTGATTCGTCGTGTCCGATAATTCGGATGACACCGAGACGTACGTCACATCGTCGTCCACAATGGACAGTGGAAAACCGCCCCAATCTGTGGATGGTGGCTCACCGTCCGTCGCGGCAACGGATATTGCGCAACGGGCCCTGACCGGTGCCCAGCGAATGTCGCGGACGACGCGCCGCCGGCGCCAGCGCGATTCGGGGCAACGCCGGGGCGGCTACTCGGGCGCGCGGGCGGACGATCGGGATCCCGAGCTGATCGGGACCGTCGCCGCCGGCCTGTTCGAGGAGCGGGGCTGGCATCGGCCGGTTGCTGCCGCGCGGGTGTTCGCCGACTGGGCGGCCTTGGTCGGCCCGGAAATCGCCGGACGCTGTCAGCCCGTGAGCCTGCGTGACGGAGAATTACGCCTCGCGGCCGAGTCCACTGCCTGGGCCGCTCAGTTGCGCCTGCTCGCCGCCACCCTCTTGGCTCGGCTCGTCGCCGAACTGGGTCCCGACGTGGTCACCCGGCTGCACATCAGCGGGCCGGTGGGTCCCAGCTGGAAGCACGGCGCGTGGTCCGTGCCGGGCGGCCGAGGCCCCCGCGACACCTACGGCTGAGGCGGCCCCGGCAAAACCTGGTGGCGGCGCTGGTGTGGGCGCAGAGCTCGAAGCACCCCACCGCATGTGGGCTCCCGTGACCCCCTGGCTACGCGGCGCTCTGTGTGGCGAATGGGCCGCGTCGACCGCCGCTCCGGACCGTTCGTGCAGTAGAATGGAGTGGCGATGTGGGGGTCGGTGCGACGCCGGTCGTTCGGCGGAGCTTGACCCCATTGTTCATGTCAGCCTCAAGGCGTTCCGAGCCGCCCCGGCGGTGAGGTGTGAAGGAGTGTGTCGGTGGCCATCAGTGGGTCGAGAAATGGCAAATCGGATTACACCGGCAGCTCCATCACAGTTCTCGAAGGCCTAGAAGCCGTACGTAAGCGGCCCAGTATGTACATCGGGTCCACGTCCGAGCGTGGGCTGCACCATCTCGTGTGGGAGGTCGTCGACAACTCGGTCGACGAGGCGTTGGCGGGCTACGCCGACCGTATCGAGGTCACACTGCTCGCCGACGGTGGGGTGCGCGTCGCCGACAACGGCCGCGGCATGCCCGTCGACATGCATCCCACCCAGAAGCGTCCCACCGTCGAAGTCATCCTCACCCTGCTGCACGCCGGCGGGAAGTTCGACGACAAGGCGTACGCCGTTTCAGGCGGTCTGCACGGCGTCGGCGTCTCGGTCGTGAATGCGCTCTCCACGCAGCTGAACGTCGAGATCGCGCGCGACGGGTACGAATGGTCGCAGCCGTACAAGGCGCAGAAGCCGGCCGCTCCGCTCACCCGTGGCGCCAAGACGCGCCGTACGGGCACGACGGTCACGTTCTGGGCGGATCCGGCGATCTTCGAGACGACGACATACTCCTTCGAGACGGTCAGCCGCCGACTGCAGGAGATGGCCTTCCTCAACCGGGGCCTGACCATCGTGCTGCGCGACGAGCGTCCGGGCGTTATCGCGGAAGACGGTACGACGACGGGTGGACCCAAGGAGGTCACGTACCACTACTCCGGTGGCATCGCCGATTTCGTCAAGCACCTGAACGCGACTAAGAATCCGATGCACAAGTCGGTGATCTACTTCGCGGACGACTATCGCGAGGACGGCCGCTACCGCATGTCGGTCGAGGTCGCGATGCAGTGGAACGAGGGCTACTCGGAAAGCGTGTACACGTTCGCGAACACGATCAACACGCACGAGGGCGGCACCCACGAGGAAGGCTTCCGCACCGCGTTGACGAGCGTCGTGAACCGGTGGGGTATCGACAAGAAGATCATCAAGGACACCCGGGAGGATCGCCTTACCGGCGATGACATCCGCGAGGGTCTGGCCGCGATCGTGTCCGTCAAGCTGGGGGAGCCGCAGTTCGAGGGCCAGACGAAGACAAAGCTCGGCAACTCCGAGGCCAAGTCGTTCGTGCAGAAGGTGTGCAACGACCGGCTGGGCGACTGGTTCGAGCGCAACCCCGGCGAAGCCAAGATCATCGTCACCAAGGCGACTCAAGCCGCCCGCGCCCGCAAGGCGGCGCAGACGGCCCGCCGGCTCGCGCGCAAGAATGCCCTCGACACCATGGGCATGCCCGGCAAACTCTCGGACTGCCGTTCGACCGACCCGGCCGAAAGCGAGTTGTACATCGTCGAAGGTGACTCGGCGGGCGGCTCGGCCAAGTCCTCGCGTGACTCGATGTTCCAGGCGATCCTGCCGATCCGCGGCAAGATCATCAATGTCGAGAAGGCGCGCATCGATCGAGTGCTCAAGAACACCGAGGTGCAGTCCCTGATCACCGCGCTCGGCACGGGAATCCACGACGACTTCGACATCTCGAAGCTGCGCTACCACAAGATCGTCCTGATGGCCGACGCGGATGTGGACGGCCAGCACATCACCACGCTGCTGCTGACGTTGCTGTTCCGGTTCATGCGCCCGCTCATCGAGAACGGGCACGTCTACCTCGCCGCTCCGCCGCTGTACAAGATCAAGTGGACGAAGGGCGACCCGGACTACGTCTACACCGAGCGGGAGAAGGATGCGCTGCTCAAGGCCGGCCTGGAGGCGGGGCGGCGGCTTCCGAAGGAAGAGGGCTTGCAGCGTTACAAGGGCCTCGGCGAGATGAACGCCAAGGAACTGTGGGAGACGACGATGGACCCGTCCCGGCGCATCCTGCGTCTGGTCACCCTCGACGACGCCGCGACCGCCGACGAGTTGTTCAGCGTGCTGATGGGCGAAGACGTCGAGGCGCGCCGCTCGTTCATCGTCCGTAACGCACACGACGTCCGCTTTCTGGATATTTAGACCACAAGTGCGTGAACGCAACGACAAACGCGATGAGCGCTTGCGCGAAGAGCTGTGGTCTCGCGCGAGCGGAGCGAGCTTGCGTGTGGCTCGAGGGCTCCGCTCGAGCGGAGCGAGTGGCGGAGACGGAGAGACACGATGACCACATTTGAGGATGAGCGCTTGCGCTCGGTGGTCACCTCGCTGGCCGATTGTCGCGTCGCTTCTGGGAAGGCAGTAACGATCAATGACTGAGACAACCGGCTTTGACCGCATTGAGCCGGTGGACATCCAGACCGAGATGCAGCGTAGCTACATCGACTACGCGATGTCGGTGATCGTTGGCCGCGCGCTGCCCGACGTGCGCGACGGACTCAAGCCGGTACACCGCAAGATCCTTTACGGCATGTACGACTCCGGCTTCCGCCCGGACCGCAACTACGTCAAGTGTGGGCGGGTCGTCGGCGACGTCATGGGCAACTACCACCCGCACGGCGACACCGCCCTCTACGACGCGCTGGTACGCATGGCCCAGCCGTGGTCGCTCCGGTACCCGATGATCGACCCGCAGGGCAACTTCGGCTCGCCCGGCAACGACCCGGCCGCCGCTTATCGGTACACGGAATGCCGGTTGGCGCCGCTCGCCATGCACATGCTCGCGGACATCGACAAGGAAACTGTCGATTTCGTCCCCAACTACGCAGGCAACACGGTAGAGCCGGTCATCCTGCCGTCCCGATTCCCGAACCTGCTGGTCAACGGCGCGGAGGGAATCGCGGTCGGCATGGCGACCCGCATCCCGCCGCACAACCTGCGTGAGGTAGCGGCCGGCGTCGCGTGGGCGCTCGATCACCCCGACGCGACTTCCGAGGAGCTGCTCGACAAGCTTGTCGAGCTGATCCCCGGACCGGATTTCCCGACCAAGGCGCTGATCGTCGGCCGCGACGGGATCGAAGAGGCGTACCGGACCGGGCGGGGCTCGATCCGCATGCGTGCCGTGGTCAACGTCGAGGAGGACGTCCGGGGTCGCACGATCCTGGTGGCCACCGAACTGCCGTACCAGGTCAATCCCGACAATCTCGTCGAGAACATTGCCCAGCTGGCCAAGGACGGCAAGGTGTCCGGCATCGCCGACATCAACGACGAGTCCTCCGACCGCATCGGCATGCGCATCGTCGTCACGCTCAAGCGTGACGCCGTGGCCAAGGTCGTGTTGAACAACCTCTTCAAGCACACCCAGCTGCAGACCACGTTCGGCGCCAACATGCTGGCGATCGTCGACGGGGTGCCGCGAATGCTGCGGCTGGACCAATTCGTCACGCACTACGTCGACCACCAGATCGAGGTGGTGGTCCGGCGCACCGAGTTCCTGCTGCGTAAGGCCGAGGAGCGCATCCACATCCTGCGCGGCCTGCTCAAGGCGCTCGATCAGCTCGACGCGGTGATCGCGCTGATCCGCGCATCCGAGTCGGCCGACACCGCACGGGTCGGATTGATGCAGCTGCTCGAAATCGACGAGGTCCAGGCCACCGCCATCCTTGACATGCAGCTGCGTCGGCTGGCTGCCCTGGAACGGCGGCGGATCGTCGACGAGCATGACCAGATCGCGGCCGAGATCGACGACTACAACGACATCTTGGCCAAGCCGGGACGGCAGCGCGCCATCATCCGCGACGAGCTGAACGAGATCGTCGAGAAGCACGGCGACGAGCGGCGCACCCGGCTCGTTCCGTACGACGGCGATGTCAGCGTCGAGGACCTGATCGCGCAGGAAGACGTCGTCGTCACCATTACCCGCACCGGGTACGCCAAGCGCACCAAGACTGACCTGTACCGGGCCCAGCGCCGAGGCGGCAAGGGCGTGCAGGGTGCGGCGTTGAAGACGGACGACATCGTCGAGCACTTCTTCGTCAGCTCTACGCACGACTGGATCTTGTTCTTCACCAACAAGGGACGGGTCTACCGCGTCAAGGCGTACGAGCTGCCCGAGGCGAACCGTAACGCCCGCGGCCAGCACGTCGCGAACCTGCTCGCCTTCCAGCCGGACGAGACGATCGCCGAGGTCATCGCGATCCCCAACTACGAGGTGGCGCCCTACCTCGTGCTGGCCACGAAGTCCGGATTGGTCAAGAAGACGAAGCTCACTGACTTCGACTCCAACCGGGCCGGCGGCGTGATCGCCATCAATCTGCGCGATGACGACGAGCTGATTGACGCGGCGCTCATCTCGCCCGCGGACGATCTACTGCTGGTGAGCCGCAAGGCGATGTCGATCCGGTTTACGGCCGACGACGAGACGCTGCGGCCGATGGGCCGCGCCACGTCAGGAGTGATCGGCATGCGCTTCGCCGACCACGACGAGCTGCTGGCCATGGAGGTGGTCCGCGACGACAACGTCGAGATCTTGGTCGCTACCGAGGGTGGATACGCCAAGCGAACCAAGATCGACGAGTACCCCCTGCAGGGCCGAGGAGGTAAGGGGGTATTGACGGCGCGTATCGTGTCCACCCGAGGTGGGCTGGTCGGCGCCGTCGCCGTCCGGCCCGAGGACGAGATCTACGCGATCACGTCCGACGGCGTGATCATCCGGACGAATGCGGCGGAGGTGCGCCGGGCACAACGGCAGACGATGGGTGTGCGGCTGATGAACCTGCCTGACGGCGTCAACCTGGTCGCCATCGCCCGCAACGCCGACGAGCCGGACGAGGAGTAAGCGAGAGTGAGCATCGCAGGGCGGCCGCAGGCCCGAGGACCGGCATGAGCGGCCCGCGCTATTCGCGCGAGACATTCGCGCCGCCGGACTCAGACTTCGCGGGCAGTGAGGAGCCGAACGGCACCGGCCGCAACGGCGCGCCGGCTGAGAACGTCGACGAGACGCGTCCCCACAGCACGTTCGGCGACCCGGGACCCGGGCCCGCCGGCGGATACGAACCGCGCCCGTTCGTGCCGCCGCCGCCTCCGCTGTACGAACCGGCGCCGGAATACGGGGACGGGTTCGGCGAGCCCACGCTGTCGGGAGATCCGTTCGCTGCTCCGAGGACGGAGCCGCCGCCACCGGGGGTGGCCGACGCGGCAAGCTACACCGCTCCGGCGCCGGCGATCGGTGATGCGCCCGCCAGCTTTGGCCCGCCGCCGGGTGCGTTCGACGACCTCAGTCCGAACTTCGACCGGCTCGGTCCGCCCGGGCCGAGCGTGGGCTTCGGTGACCCCACTGTGGGCATGGGCCCCGTGCCCGGCCCGCCGATCGGAACCGCGGGAGCACCGCCCTACCAGCCGCCAATGGGACCTCCGCCCGGGGTAGGCGCTCCGGCGCCGAGTGCCAGGATGCGCTCGTCGCAACGGGCCCGCGGGCCGCGCCGCGCGAAGCTGCAATTGCGCCATATCAATCCGTGGACGGTGCTGAAGTTCTCGTGTGTTCTGTCCGTGGCACTGTTCTTCGTTTGGCTGATCACCATCGGCTTGCTCTACGGCATCTTGCAGGCCGCCGGTGTGATCGACCACATCAACAACGCAGTGACGACGATCAACGGCAACGGCTCGAAGGATCCGGTGACACCGGGCCTCGTGTTCGGCGGGTCGGCCATCCTCGGCGTCATCAACGTGATTCTGTTCATCGCCCTCTCCACGGTCGGGTCGATCGTTTACAACTTGTGCGCCGACCTGGTCGGCGGGGTCGAGGTAACGCTGTCCGAACGCGACTAGTCGTGCGTGCCGGGCTGATACCGGTTGGAGCGCCGATTCGGTGGCCGGTAGGCTAAATGCTCGCGTCCCGCGGGCCTGTAGCTCAGACGGTTAGAGCGCATCCCTGATAAGGATGAGGCCGGAGGTTCAAGTCCTCCCAGGCCCACGCACGTCCATCGCGCCGGACGCGTCGCGCCTGGCCAGACGACCGAAAGGTGCTATCGAGTGCCCAAGCTGGTGTTGCTGGTGGTCGCCGTCGCCGGGGCCGCCGTGCTGGCACGCAAGCGCGCGGCCATTCAGGCCAACTCGTCGCTGTGGCGTGAGGCGACCAAGGACGGCACGAAGGGCGAGACGCACCCGTAAGCTGATCGTGCGCGGTCCGTCCCCGGGGACGTAGCTCAATTTGGCAGAGCACCGCCTTTGCAAGGCGGGGGTTGAGGGTTCAAGTCCCTTCGTCTCCACCAAAACAAGTCCGGACCGCATCCCTTGCGATCTCGCTCGATAGGCGCCGATCCGCCCACCGGGGCTGAGGTGGCCGCGGCAGGCTAGCGCCGGTCAGGCCACCGACTCAACCAGCTCGCGGGCCGCCTGCAGCGCGGCACCGATCAGGTCGTGGCCCGACCGGCCCAGAACCACACCGGTGACGTCGCCGCCGCTGCGGTGCGCGCGGAACATGAAGCACCCGCCGGCGGCGCCGTCCGAGCCGGTCTTGATGCCGACGAACCCCTCCCGGCCGAGCAGCCTGTTGGTGTTATGCACCGTGCCGGCCACCGGCAGCTCGTAGCTGGGCAGCGCCACCAGGGCGGCGAAGTCGGGCAGCCGCATCGCCTGCTGGGCCAGCACGAGCTGGTCAGCCGCCGTCGAGCGGGTCGCCTCGTCGAAGCCGCTCGGATCGGTGTAGGACGTGTGTCGCATGTCCAGGGCGTCGGCCATGTCGTTCATCCGGGCGACGAACGCCGCCGATGACCCGGCGGCGGCCCGGGCCAGCATGGCCGCGACGTTGTTGGCCGACGGCAGCAGCAGGGCCGCCAGCGCCTGCCGCTCGGTCAACGTCTCGCCGGCTGCCACCCGCACGATCGACTCGTCCTGCCCGGCCCGGCGCTCGGTGTCGGCCACGTCGGCCGCGGTCACGGTCAGGCCGAGCGACCCGTCACCGCCGTCGAGCGGATGGTCGCGCAGCACCAAATAGGCGGTCATGACCTTGGCCAGGCTGGCGATCGGCACCGGCTGCTGACCGCCGCTCGACACCACGTCCTGCCCGGCGATCCGGTACGACGTCTGGCCCGGCCCGGGCGGCCCGTACACCGGGTGCGCGAGGTGGCTGCGCACCGCGTACCCGGCCGTGACCGCGGCGGCCAGCAGCGTCACCACCGCCAGCACCAGCCGCAGCGCGCGCCACCGGGCCGCAGGCGCTCGGTGCCGGTAGTACGTTGGCGTCCGGAATCGGTGGTTCACGATCACGACGCTCGCAACTGGTCGATATCGTCGGCGTTCGCGCCGCGCTTATGGCGCCCTTATGCGCCGGCCGCAATGCTGGTAGTCCAAGGGGAAGGAGCCGGACGTGCGAGTGCTTCTTGCCGACGACGAGCTGCTGCTGGCCGACACCGTTGCTGAGGGGCTGCGCAAGCTGTCGATGGCTGTCGATGTCTGCTACGACGGCACCGTGGCCCTGGAGCGGCTGAGCGTCAACGAGTACGCGGTGGCCGTCCTGGACCGCGACATGCCCGGGCGCACCGGAGACCAGGTGTGCCAGTGGATCGTGCAGTCCGAGCTGGGCACCCGGATCCTGATCTTGACCGCGGCCGGCGGCATCCGCGACCGGGTCGACGGGTTGGGGCTGGGCGCCGACGACTACCTCACCAAACCGTTTGCGTTCGCCGAGCTGGCCGCCCGGGTACAGGCACTGGGCCGGCGCCCGCCCGCGAGCTTCGCGCCGGTGCTGGACGACCACGGGGTGGTGCTCGACACGCCCCGGCACCAGGCCTTCCGCGACGGCCGGCTGCTGGACCTGACCCCCAAGGAGTTCGCCGTCCTGTCGGTGCTGATGCGCTCCAGCCGCCGGGTGGTGAGCGCCGAGACGCTGCTCGAGCAGGCCTGGGACGAGCACGCCGACCCGTTCACCAACGCGGTACGGGTGGCCGTCATGACCCTGCGCCGCAAGCTCGGCGACCCGCCGGTGATCCACACTGTGCCCCGGGTCGGCTACCGGTTCGGCGGGTAGCGGCATGCGGCTCAGCGCCCGCCTGCGCGTCCTGGTCGCGTTCGTAGTGGCGGTACCGGTGGGGTGGGTCTACGTGGTCTGGGGGCTGCAGACCGGCCGGAACATCTTCCGCGTGTACCGCGGCGGGTACAGCATTTGCAGCGACAGCTACTGGCACGACTTGGGTAACAACTGCGGCAACCGGTCGTTCAGCGTCGGGCTGGCCTGGTTCGAGCTGGTCCTAGTCGGGCTGATCGTGCTCGGCATCGGCTGGCTGCTGGCCCGCTGGGCGCTCTTCCCGGTACGGGCGATGGCCGGCACCGTCGCCAGGCTCGGGCCGACCAGCCTGGACGTGCGGCTGCGCGCCACCGGGCCACGCGACGAGACGCGGCAGCTGTCGGACGCGATCGACCAGCTGCTGGACAGCGTCGCGGTCAGTTACGAGGCCCAGCGCCGGTTCGCCGCGAACGCATCGCACGAGCTGCGCACCCCGCTCGCCACCCAGCGCACCCTGATCGAGGTCAGCCTGGCCGACGCGCTCACCCCCGAGCAACTGCAACTGCTATCACGCCAGCTGCTGGCCACCAACGAGCGCAACGAGAAGCTGATCGAGGGCCTGCTCGTGCTGGCCGAGACCGAACGCGGCCTGGTGTCGTCCGCCCCGCTGCGGCTGGACGAGATCACCGACGACACGCTGACCACGCTGGCCAAGGCCGCCGAGGAACGCGGGGTGCGCGTTGCCGCCGAGCTCGCGCCGGCCGCGGTCGTCGGCGAGCGCCCGCTGCTCGAACGGCTGGTCGGCAACCTCCTGCAGAACGCCATCAAGTACAACGTGAACGGCGGGCAGGTGCACGTCGCCGTCGCCGAACCGGGCCGGCTCGTCGTCAGCAACACCGGCCCGGTCGTCGCCCCGGAGCAGGTCAACGGCCTGTTCGAGCCCTTCCGCCGCCAGTCCGGCGACCGCCTCGACCACGGCGGCGGCGTCGGGCTCGGCCTGACCATCGCCCGCTCGATCGTGGCCGCCCATCACGGCCGCATCGGCGCCGTCGCCAACCCGGACGGGGGGCTGACCGTCGACGTGACCCTGGCGACTCGCTAGTGGTCACGCTGCGGCCGGAAGCCTGCGCGGATTTCTGCTGAGAACAGTTGCGGCTGTTCCCAGGCCGCGAAGTGACCGCCTTTGCCGGCTTCGTTGAAATAGACGAGGTGAGGGTAGAGCCTTTCGACCCAGCTGCGCGGGGCGCGGAAGATCTCATCCGGGAACGTGGTGAAGCCGACCGGGAGAACGACCTCCGCAGGTGCCTGTGCGGCCGCGTGAGCGGCGGCCCGGCCGCCCTCCCAGTACGAGCGGGCGGCCGAGGCTCCGGTGCCCGTGAGCCAGTACAGCGTGATGTTGTCCAGGATGTGGTCCCGGGTGAGATTGCCTGCGGGCTGACCGTCCAGAAACGCGCGGGAGATCTTGTAATAGCTGTCGGTGTCGTGGTCGAGCATCCAGGCCGCGAGCGCGACCGGCGAATCCAGCAGCGCGTAGCCGATCGTCTGCGGTCGCGTGGCCTGCTCGAGGAAGTAGCCGTAGCCGCCAGTCCGGAAGGTGTTGATCGCGGTTACGGCGGCGCGTTCCTCCTCCGTGTCCGCGGGCAGGCCGCTGACGCTGCCGAGCGCCTGCCGGAGAAGGTTGAGGTGAATGCCGAGCAGCCCTTCAACTGCCTGGCTGCCCATCGCGTCAGTCACGGCGGCGCCCTGGTCGCCGCCCTGGGCGACGTAGCGGGTGTAGCCGAGGCGGCGCATCAGCTCCGCCCAGGCGCGCGCGATGCGGCTAGGGTTCCACCCAACGTCGGCCGGCGCCGCGGACAAGCCGTAGCCAGGCAGCGACGGCAGCACCAGGTGGAACGCGTCCTCGGCAAGCCCGCCGTGCGGGATCGGGTCGGTGAGCGGACCGATGACCTCGAGCAGCTCGATCACCGAGCCGGGCCAGCCGTGGGTAATGATCAGCGGCAGCGCGTCGGAGTGCGGTGAGTTCACGTGGATGAAGTGGATGTCCACTCCGTCGATCTCGGTCTTGAACTGCGGCAGCGCGTTCAGCTTCGCCTCGCACGCTGTCCAGTCGTAAGCAGTCGTCCAATAGTCGGCCAGCTCCTGCATGGTTGCCAGTTGGACGCCCTGCGACCGGTCATTGACCAGCTCCTTGGAGGGCCAGCGGGTTGCGTCGATGCGGCTGCGCAGATCCGCGATCGCTTCGTCGGGCGGGCCGACCCGGAGGGGACGGATATCAGGTTGGGTGGACATGGCTCACACCCGCCGGGAGCGGCCGCGCCGCATTTCGTGCCAGGCAAAGACGATCAGAGCTGTGCCCGCCAACGCGAAGAGCGCGAAGAGGGCAACTGTGGGCCAGTCCTCGGACGAAGCCACCGGCGCCGGCACCTGGTGCGTCG
>JBKPQM010000187.1:0-23784 GCA_046734095.1 Actinomycetota bacterium
CTCCGGTTCCCGGCCCGCCGGGGTCGAACCGTTGACACTGGTCCCGTTCACCGCCCGGCCGATGCCCTCCAGCACGTGCTTGCCGACCACCTGGGGCAGCGGGATCGGGTACTCGCCGTCGAAGCAGGCGCGGCACAGTCGGGTGCGCGGCTGTTCGCTGGCCGTGATCAGGCTGTCGAGGGAGACGTAGCCCAGCGAATCGGCCCCGATCGAGGCGCGGATGCCATCGACGTCCAGGCCGTTGGCGATCAACTCGGCCCGTGAGGCGAAGTCGATGCCGTAGAAGCACGGCCACTTCACCGGAGGCGACGAGATCCGCACGTGCACTTCGACGGCGCCGGATTCACGGAGCATGCGCACCAGCGCGCGCTGCGTATTGCCGCGCACGATCGAGTCGTCGACCACCACCAGTCGCTTGCCGCGGATCATGTCCCGCAGCGGGTTGAGCTTGAGCCGGATTCCCAGCTGGCGGATCGTCTGCGACGGCTGGATGAACGTCCGCCCCACGTAGGCGTTCTTCACCAAGCCCATGCCGTACGGGATGCCGGAAGCCTCGGCGTACCCGATCGCGGCCGGCGTGCCGGACTCCGGCACCGGCATGACCAGGTCGGCCTCGACGGGGTGCTCGCGTGCGAGCCGACGGCCGATCTCGACCCGAGCGGCATGGACGCTGCGTCCGGCGATCGTCGTGTCGGGACGGGCGAGGTACACGTACTCGAACAGGCAGCCCTTCGGATCGGGGTTGGCGAACCGGCTCGAGCGCAGCCCGTCGTCGTCGACAGCGATCAGCTCGCCCGGTTCGATCTCGCGCACGAACGACGCGCCGACGATGTCCAGCGCCGCGGTCTCGGACGTGACGACCCAGCCGCGGGCCAGGCGGCCGAGGACGAGCGGCCGAACGCCCTGGGCGTCCCGGGCCGCGTAGAGCGTGTGCTCGTCCATGAACACCAGTGAGAACGCACCTTGTAACTGCGGCAGGACCTCGAGAGCGGCCTGCTCGACGGAAACATCCGGCCGGGCGGCGAGCAGCGCGGTGATGATGTCGGTGTCCGTCGTGGAACCCAGCCCGCCCGGAACCTGAGCCGCCTGGCCGGCGAGCTCGGCGGTGTTGACGAGGTTGCCGTTGTGGCCGAGCGCCAGGCCGGTGCCGGCGGTGGTGCTGCGAAACGTCGGCTGGGCGTTCTCCCACGTCGTGGATCCGGTCGTCGAGTACCGGGTGTGGCCGACCGCTAGGTGACCCTGCAGGGTGTGCAACGTCGCCTCGTCGAACACTTGCGACACCAGGCCGAGGTCCTTGTACACGACGACGGACGAGCCGTCGCTGACCGCGATGCCTGCCGCCTCCTGACCCCGATGCTGCAGGGCGTACAGGGCGAAGTAGGCCAGCTTGGCCACCTCTTCGCCGGACGCCCATACGCCGAAGACACCACAGGCGTCCTGCGGTCGCTGGTCATCGGGATCGATGTCGTGGGTGAGCTTGCCGTCGCCACGCGCCACGCCATCGAGTGTACGGATCGGCGATCAGCCCGCCGGGTAGGGCACGTCGGGCGTCGCGAGATCCTCGAGTCTGACCGGCTGGGCGATCGGGCGGTTGGCGAAGGCGGCGTGATCTTTCGTGGTGGGGACCCGCCCGTTGAGGTGAGCCGTAAGGCAGGCGACGGCGTAGCCGCAGACCCGTCCCTGGCACCAGCCCATGCCGACCCGGCTGAGCAGCTTGACCGAGCGGGTGTCCGTGCCGCCGAATTCCACGGCCTGGCGTATGGCCCGGTAGGGCACTTCTTCGCAGCGGCAGACGAGAGTGTCGTCGGCGAGCTGGTCGATCCAGGCCGGCGGCCGGTGTACGTCGTGCATGGCGGCGGCGAATCGGCGGGCGGCTCGACGATGCCGTTTCGCCGGAGCCGGAACCGCCTGCCCGCTGGCGGCCAGCCCGGCGATCGTCCCTTCGAGCTGCGCCAGCCGCGCGCCGCCGACGCCCGTGATTTCACCCGCGGCGTAGACCCCGGGGACGGACGTGCGCTGCTCGTCATCGACCGTCACGACCAGGCTGCCGTCACCGTCGAGGTGCGTGTCGCAGCCGAGCGCGACGGCCAGCTCGACCTGCGGCGTGAACCCGTAGCTGATCGCCAGCGCGTCGACCTCGATTCGATGCTCGGCATCACCGGCTACAGTCACCGCCTCGACCGCGGTGGCGCCATGCGCGGCGAGCACCACATGTCCGCGTCGATACGGCACGCGATGCCGCGCGAGCACGGCCGCGTAGCGCCCGGCCTCGGCGAGCTTGGCCGGGCTGATCGCCTGTGGGTGCGACGCGTAGCCCCGCAGCCGGCCGGCCTCGAAGACGCCGACCACGTCCGCACCCGCCTCGGCCAGCCCGGCCGCGACCGCGAGCAGAAACGGTCCGGCCCCGGCGACGGCGACGCGGCGCCCGACCAGCACGCCGTGCCCCTTGAGCAGCGCCTGGGCGCCGCCCGCGGTGACCACGCCCGGAAGCGTCCAACCCGGGAACGGCAACGACCGGTCATGCGCACCGGTTGCCAGCACGACGCGATCGGCGCTGACGACTCCGAACGGAGTGTGCAGCCCGAATCCGGCCTCAGCGAACCAGACCGGGCTGTTCTGGATGTGCTCGGCCGCAGAGCGAGCCCGCGTCAGGGCCGGCGGCTCGGCGCCCGGGCGGTGGCGCCAGTACTGACCGCCCAACCGAGAAGCGGCATCCACGATGGCCACCCGCACGTTGCCGTGACTCGCCGCCGCGGCCGTCGCCAACCCGGCCGGGCCACCGCCCACGATCACGATGTCGTAATGCGTCATGGCTGCGCCTCCACCACGTCGCCGTCCTCGACCTCGACCAGGCAAGCCCGCTGACCCGGCACGCCGTTGATCACCACCAGGCAGTCGAAACACACGCCGATGCCGCAGAACAGTCCGCGGGACTGGCCGCCGCGCCGGGTCCGCCGCCACGACCGGACGCCGGACGCCCACAACGCGGCGGCCACCGTCTGCCCAGGCTCGGCCGGCACGGCCCGTCCCTCGAACGTGAATGTCACGCGGCAAACCGTACTGGTGCGTATGGAGTCGGATCGAGCGGCGGGGCCACACCCGTGATCGCTGCGGTGATCAACTGTCCGGTCGCGGGCGCGAGTCCGATGCCCGCGCCTTCGTGGCCGCAGGCGTGATACAGCCCGGGTAGTCGTGGATCCTGGCCGATGATCGGCAAATGGTCCGCGCTGTAGGGGCGGAATCCGCGATACGCCCGCAACACGTGCACGCCGGCCAGCGCCGGGAACAACGCCACCGCCTGGACGGCGAGGCGGCGCAACACACTGAGCGGCATGCCGGCGTCGAATCCCACCCGCTCGCGGCTGGCCCCGATCAGAATCGTCCCCGACGGCGTGCTCTCCACGACTGCCGAGGACTGCAACTCGGAGTCGCCACTCGCCACACTGGTCACATAGTCGGCGGCGTACACCTTGTGCCGGACGATCGGGCGCACCGGCTCGGTCACCAGGATGAAGCCCCGCCGCGGCGTGACCGGCACCGGCGCGCCGAACGCGCTCGACAGCTCCCCGGCCCAGACGCCGGCGGCATTCACAACGTGGTCCGCGCGGACGACGCCGTCACTCGTCTGCACGCCCGCGACCCGGCCCCGCTCTCGCACCACGCCCGTCACGTCGGCCGTGTGCACGGTGATTCCGGCGGCGTGGAGCAACCGGGCGGCGGCCAACGCGGGCTGCACCTGCGCGTCCTGCGGATAGAACGCGCCGTGCAGGCCAGGCACGAGCGCGGGCTCGTACTCGTGCGCATCGACGAGCGACGCCTGGACGCCGGCCGCACAGTGCGCCTCGACCAGGCCGGACAGCCCGGATGCCGCGACCACCAGCCCGCCCTTCGGCGTGAACTCGAAGCCGCCCACGTCGGCGTCGAGTTCGGCCCAGCGCGCGACCGACACGAGCATCAAGTCCAGCTCCGGACCGGGCGGCTTGTCGGAGATGAGCAGGTTGCCTTCGCCGGCACCAGTGGTGCCGCCGGCGACTGGCCCGCGGTCGACGACTGCGACGTCGAGTCCGGCGCGTGTGGCGTAGTAGGCGCAGGCGGCGCCCACCATGCCCGCCCCGATGACGACGAGGTCGGCGCTCACGCGCTCACAGCAGGAATCCCGCGGGAAACGGGTCGTCGGGGTCGAGGAAGTACTGCGCGGTGCCCGTCAGCCAGGCGCGTCCGGTGAACGACGGGACCACCGCCGGGCGGCCGGCTACCGTCGTCTCGCTCAGAAGGCGGCCGACGAAACGCGTGCCCAGGAACGACTCGTTCACGAAGTCGAGATTCAGCGGCAACTCGCCCCGGGCGTGCAGCTGCGCCATTCGCGCCGATGTGCCGGTGCCGCACGGCGAGCGGTCGAACCAGCCCGGATGCACGACCATCGCGTGCCGCGAACGGCGGGCATCGCTGGCCGTTGCGGCGAGGTACACGTGATGGCAGCCGGAGATACCGGCGTCGAGGGGGTGCGCCGGCCGGGTGGAGGCGTTGATCGCGCCCATGATCGCGAGCGCGGCGTCGATAAGTTGCTGCTTGGCTTCGCGGTCGAACGGCAATCCGAGGTCGTCGAGCGACACGATCGCGTAGAAGTTGCCCCCGAAGGCCAGGTCATACGGAACGATTCCGTAGCCCGGCACCGAAACCTTGGCGTCGAGAGATACCACAAAGGACGGCACGTTCGTGAGCGTGACGTGCTCGGCCCGTCCGTCGCGCACCGCGACCTCGGCCACGACGAGTCCGGCCGGGGTATCCAGCCGAACTGTAGTAATCGGCTCGACGACGTCGACCAGGCCGGTCTCGACCAGCACCGTGGCCACCCCGATGGTGCCGTGCCCGCACATCGGCAGACAGCCACTGACCTCGATATAGACGACACCCATGTCGGCGTCCGGACGCGTCGGCGGCTGCAGGATCGCGCCCGACATGGCGCCGTGCCCTCGCGGCTCGTACATCAGCAGCGTCCGAAGTTCATCGAGATTCGCGATCAGATGCTCGCGGCGGGCCGCCATCGTCGCGCCCGGGATGACGCCTACGCCTCCGGTAACCACCCGGGTTGGCATGCCCTCGGTGTGCGACTCGACCGTGTGGATGACCCGCCGCGACCGCATCAGCCCAACGCTTTCTCGACCGCGGCCCGCACCTCGGCCGCCTGCGTCTTGCTCAACGGCATTCGGGGAGCGCGGCACCCACCGCCGTAGCGGCCGACAATGTCCATCGCGTACTTGATCGCCTGGACGAACTCGACGCGGGAATCCCAACGCAGCAAGGGATGTAGCGCGCGGTAGAGCGGCAGCGCCTTGGCCAGGTCGCCGGCTACGGCGGCCCGCCACAGGTCGACGCATCGCGCCGGCAGCGCGTTCGGAAATCCCGCGATCCAGCCCTTGGCGCCGGCGATCGCCAGTTCGAGTACCACGTCGTCGGCGCCGGCAATGAGGTCGAGATCCGGCGCGAGTTCGGCTATTCGGTACGCGCGGCGGACGTCGCCACTGAACTCCTTCACCCCGACGATGAGACGCTCGCCGCGTAGCCGGGCGAGTAGTTCGGGCGTGAGGTCGACTTTGGTGTCGAAGGGATTGTTGTACGCGACGACGGGCAGCCCGACGGCCGCCACTCGCCGGTAGTGCTCGGCCACCGCCAGATCGTCGGCCGCGTAGGAGTTCGGCGGCAGCAGCAGGACCGCGTCGGCTCCTGCCTCGGCCGCCTGGTCGGCCCAACGGCTCGACTCGTCCGCACCATAGGCGCCGACGCCGGGGACAATGCTGAAACCGTCAGGCGCCGCCGCAATCGCGGTACGCACCACGGCCGCGCGTTCGTCGACGCTCAGAGTCTGATACTCACCGAGCGAACCGTTCGGGATCACGCCGTCACAGCCGTTCTCGGCCAGCCAGCGCACGTGGTCGGCGTACCGATCGAGGTCCGGGCGGCCGTCCTCGCCCCACGGGAGGGCGGTCGCGACGAGGACTCCGTGCCACGGCTGCATCATGCAGCGAAATGCTACCTACCAGATGACGAGCGGGAGGTAGTCGCTCAGGTCGGCCCGCTGCCCGCTCGCCCGTACGGGCGCGTCGGCCCAGGCCAGCCGGCCGGTCGCCAGCCGGATCCAGCTGAGCGGGTCGGTCTCGACGACATTTGGCGGGGTGCCCCGCGTGTGCCGGGGCCCGGCGACGGCCTGCACCGCGACGAAGGGCGGCACCCGCAGCTCGACCGATCGTCCAGGCGCCCGGGCCGCGAAGATCTCGGCCAGCAGCCGGGTCGCGACGGCCAAGGCCGGGCGCCCGAGCGGCACCGGTGGCTGGGCCGGCAACGAGCGCGACAGATCGTCAGAGTGCACGACGAGCTCGACCACGCGGCTGGCCAGCCAGTCGTCAGCGCGGATCGGCCCGCGTAACACACTCCCCGGGTTGAGGCCGGTGACGTCTGGATCAGGCAGTGCGCGCAGCTTGGTCAGCAGCTCGCCGGCCGTTTCGTCTCGAGGACGCCGCTCGACCGTGTCGTGCGTGAAGTACTCAGCGACCGGCGTCGGTGGGCCGGCCTCGCGCGTGCCCAACCGCTCGATGCCGCCCGACACAACGCCGAGGACGTGGGCCAGCAAGCTCCGTAGGTCCCACCCGGGCAGCACGGACGGCCGCAGCGTGTCGGCATCAGGGATTGCGTCGAGCCAGGCGACGATCGTCGCCGTCTGATCGCGGAACGCCCCGGCGAGCGACTGGAGTGACATGGGACACTAGCTCGGGTAGAAGCGGAACTTCCAGGTGCCGTCGGTGTCCTTGCGCATGTCGACGGTGCCGACGATGGACGGTGTGATCGCTTCGGGCGGGATCTCCGCGCTGTCGCCAGTGATCGCGATCGCGGACGGGTCAGTGACCATGAACTGCCGGTACTCAGTCCGGTCAGTCGCTGCGCTCAGCCTGATGTCGTTGCACGTCGTGAGGTGCTTCTCCTTGAGCAGCCGCTGCAGGTCGGCCGGGTCGATCAGCGGGCAGAACGCGGTGGGTTGGTCGTTGCCGAGCCCGTGCAGAACAGCCTCGGCATTGTGCGCTATCGACACCTGGACGGCGGGGCTGGCGCCATCGGACCCGGTCGACGCGCTCGGACTACTCGCGGTGGCCGAATCGGTACTGGTGTCCGTACTGCCGCCGGTCGGGAAGTCCGGCGCGCTGGCGGCGCCGGGGGAAGTCGGTTGGCTGGTTTGCTTGGCGTCGTGCTTTGTGGTGTCGCTGTTCGCCAGCACGACGGCGGCGACTCCTCCGGCTACGAGCACGCCGATGATCGCGAGAAGGACGATTAACGGCCGGTTCGGTCGCGGCGGCTGCCCGGGTGGCGGGGTGCCCGGCTGGCCCGGCGGTGGCGGCCGCGTCGGATCGGCGTACCGCGGAATCAGCTGGGTCGAATCAGCGCTCGGTGCGAGCGGCTGGGTCTGATCGGAGTAGTCCTGTGGTGGCGTCGCACCTGGGTACCGCAGCGGCGGCGCGGGCCCGGCCGACTCCGGTGGGCTGGCTCCCGGATACCGCGGAATCCTCTGGGTCGCCGCCGGATCCTGCCGCTGAGCATGCCGGGGTGACCGGGCGGCACCCGGTTCCGGTTGCTGGCCGTCGTCCCCGTCCGGCTGGTCCGGCAGCCTGCTGGAGCCGTACGGTGGCTCGCTCACGAGTTACCCCCATCGCGATACCGCTTGCTCTACGGGCTGGAATCCTAAACCTGGCGAATCACGCGTCGAACAGTGTGCGCAATCCAGTGGCCCACGCGGCCCGCAATTCGGCCAGCGGCACGGTGAACTGGTCCGATATCTCGAGGTCGGCGCTCAGCACGTCAACGACACCGATGCGCGCGTGCGACAACCCACGGGCAGTGCACATCTCGGTGAACCGCCCCTCCTCGCTGCGGGGAACGGCGACGATGGCCCGGCCGGCCGACTCGGCGAACAGCAACACAAACGGATCCATACCCTCCGGTATGGTTATGCGGGCGCCGACGCCTCGGTGCAGGCACGACTCGACCAGCGCCGCGGCCAGGCCACCATCGGCTAGGTCGTGTGCTGAGTCGATCAGCCCGCCTTGCGACGCGGCGATCAGGACGTCGGCGAGCAAGCGCTCGCGCTCGAGGTCCACGACCGGTGGCGTACCGCCGACGACGCCGTGCACGACATCCATCCATTCCGAGCCGCCGAACTCGTCGCGGGTGTCACCGAGCAGGTAAATCTGTGCGCCGTCCGTGCGGAAGGCATGCGGCGTACGCCGCCGGACGTCGTCGATCACCCCTAACACGCCGATGATCGGCGTCGGCCGGATCGGTGAATGTCCAGTCTGGTTGTAGAAACTGACGTTGCCTCCGGTGACCGGGATGCCGAGCTGCTGACATCCATCGGCGAGACCACGCACCGCCTCGCTGAACTGCCACATGACGCCCGGATCTTCGGGCGATCCGAAGTTGAGGCAGTTCGTGACGGCCAGCGGGCGCGCGCCCGTCGTCGCGACGTTGCGGTAGGCCTCGGCCAGCGCTAACTGTGCGCCCGCGTATGGATCGAGCAGCGTGTATCGCCCGTTGCCGTCGGTGGAGATCGCGACTCCGCGATTCGTGCTGTCCGCCAGCCGGACCATGCCGGCGTCCTCGGGTTGGGCTAGCACCGTATTGCCCAGGACGTACCGGTCGTACTGGTCGGTGACCCACGACTTATCGGCGACGTTCGGCGACGCGACAATCCGCAGCAGGGCGGCCCGCAGTTCGTCGCTACTTCGCGGACGCGGCAAGTCCGAGCCATCGTTGCGGACGTAGTCGTCTTGCGCCGACGGCTTCTGGATCGGCCGTTCGTAGACCGGGCCCTCGTGGGCAACCGTACGTGGGGGTACGTCGACGATCAGGTCGCCGCGCCAGTAGACGTGCAGCCGTCCGGTATTCGTCACCTCGCCGATCACGGTAGCCAGTACGTCCCACTTTCGGCAGAGGTCTAGAAACGCCTTGACCTTGCCGGGCTCGACGATCGCGCACATGCGCTCCTGTGACTCGGATGCCAGCACTTCTTCCGGCGCCATCGACGCTTCGCGCAGCGGAACGCGATCAAGATCGATGCGCATGCCGCCGTCGCCGGCGCTGGCCAGTTCCGTGGTGGCACACGAAAGACCGGCGCCGCCGAGGTCCTGAATGCCGGTGACCAGGTCGGCGGCGAAGATCTCCAGGCAGCACTCGATGAGCACCTTCTCGGCGAACGGATCGCCGACCTGGACGGCCGGGCGCTTGGCCGCCGGAGGCAGCTCGCCCACCGGCTCAGAAGAGTGGCTGTCGCCGTCCTCGAAAGTGGCGCTGGCCAGCACCGACACGCCGCCGATGCCGTCCCGACCCGTCTTCGCGCCGAACAGGATGACCTTGTTGCCCTGCCCCTTCGCGCTGGCGCGCTTGATGGCGTCGGTGCGCATCACGCCGACGCAGAGGGCATTGACCAGCGGGTTGCCGGCGTACGACTCGTCGAAGGACACCTCGCCGCCGATGTTCGGCAAGCCCAGGCAGTTGCCGTACCCGCCGATACCCGCCACCACGCCAGGCAGCAGCCGGGCGGTATCGGGGGCATCGGCGGCCCCGAACCGCAGCGAGTCCATGACGGCCACCGGACGCGCGCCCATCGTCAGGATGTCGCGGACGATGCCGCCCACGCCGGTTGCCGCGCCCTGGTAGGGCTCGACGAACGACGGGTGGTTGTGCGACTCGATCTTGAACGTGACCGCCCAGCCGTCGCCGGCGTCAACGACGCCGGCGTTCTCTCCGATGCCGACGAGCAGGGCATCGGATTCAGGTGCCTTCTCGGCGAACTGCCGTAGGTGGATCTTGGACGACTTGTACGAGCAGTGCTCGCTCCACATGACCGAGTACATCGTCAGCTCGGCGCTAGTGGGTCGGCGGCCGAGGATCTGCCTGATACGCGCGTACTCGTCGTCTTTGAGCCCGAGTTGGAGGTAGGGCTGCTCCAGTTCGGCCGACTTCTTCGCGACCTTGACTGTGTCCATCAGCCCGCCTTGGCCCAACTGAAGAAGGGCACGCCGTCCGTACCAGGGCCGGTGAGCGCCTCGACCGCGTGCTCGGGGTGCGGCATGAGCCCGACCACATTGCCCGTCGCGTTGGTGATTCCCGCGATCTCCCGCATGCTGCCGTTCGGATTGCCGGCCACGTAGCGGACGACGACGCGGCCCTCCGCCTCGAGCTCGTCCAGCACGTGCTCGTCGGCGACGTAGCCGCCCTCGCCGTTCTTGATCGGGACGACGATCTCCTGGCCCGGCTCGTATCCCGCTGTCCACACGGTCTTGGTGTTCTCAACGCGCAGGCGCTGGTCGCGGCAGATGAACTTGCGGTGGTCGTTGCGGATCAAGGCGCCGGGCAGCAGATGGGACTCGCACAGCACCTGGAACCCGTTGCAGATGCCGAGCACCGGCATTCCGTCCGCGGCCGCCTTGATGATCGCCTCCATGACCGGGGCGAACCGGGCGATGGCCCCGGCTCGCAGGTAGTCGCCGTAGGAGAAACCGCCGGGCAGGATCACCGCGTCGACGTCGTGCAGTGTGGGGTCCGCGTGCCACAACGGCACGGCCTCCGCGCCGGCGATACGCACCGCTCGGGCCGCATCTCGATCATCGAGGCTTCCCGGAAAGGTCACGACCCCCACGCGGTTGGGCACCCATCCAGGATGCCATGCGCCGGCGCATGCCCTGACCGCGTAGCGCGTTGTGTTCGGTGGGCACTGCGCGCAGGCGCTCAGCGGCTGATCGTGAAGTCCTCGATCACCGGGTTGGCCAGTAGGGTGTCGGCGAGTTTCGTGATCGTCTGATCGTCCACGCTGTCATCGACGTCCAGCTCGAAGTGCTTGCCCTGCCGCACGGCGTTGACGCCCTCGATGCCCAATCGGCCCAGCGCGCCGAGAATGGCCTGGCCCTGCGGATCCAGGATCTCGGGCTTGAGCACGACGTTGACCACCACGCGAGCCATGGCCCACAGCGTAGCTGTGCGCCACCCTCCAGGTGATGATCTCGGCTGGAGAGACCACGAATGGTTCGTTTCACAGAGATCATCAGGCCTGTGGATGGCGACGGAGTTGTCCACAGCTTGCAGGAACGCGTGGCGCGGCGGGGATTAAACCGCTTGTACTAGGCACGTGCGTGACGACCTAGGCATGGTGGCGTGGCTGGACGAGGTGATGCCGCTCAACGGCTTCGACGACGAAGGACGGGTAGCGACACGCGGCGAGGCATTGCGTCAAGTTGGGCCGGCCGCGATCCGGTACCGGTGCCGCTCTGGATGCTGGCTTCGCCTAGCGCCGTCGGTCTATCTGACCAAGCCGCCGGCCACTCCGCGCGACCGGCTCCGTGCTGCTGCCCTCCACGGCGGGCCTGGCTCGGTCGTCTCTGGGGCAGCAGCCCTGATAGGGCTGGGATTTCGCACCGTTCGACGCGCGTGGCAGGAACTCGTCTTAGTCGCGGCCGACTCCGGCGTGCAGAGCTGGGGACGCATCCGCGTGCGCCGCACCCTGCGGCTGCCAGTCGCCCGCTATCGCGATCGTGTGCCACTAGCGCCGGTGCCGCGTGCGGTCGCGGACCATGTTGTCCAGCTGCGTAGCCCGGGGCAGGTGCAGGCCGTCGTCGCGGAATCGATCCAGCGCCGGCTGTGCACCGTGGCGGACCTCGTAGCGGAGCTCGAGGCTGGTCCGAGGAGAGGAAGCAAGCTGTTTCGAGACGCACTGCGCGACGTCGGCTACGGCGCTCATTCCGTGCCCGAGGCGAAGGCCGGCCGGCTGCTACGGCGGGCGGACATCCGTGGCTTTGAGCAGAACGCCGAGATCTACGTCCGAGGCCGCCGCTTCGTGGCCGACTTCCTCTGGCGCGAGCTACGTGCGGTCCTCGAGATCGACAGCACAGAACACCACCTCAGCCCCGAGGACCACGCAGCGACTCTCGCACGCGATCAGCTACTGCAAGCTGGGGGCTATGTCGTGCTGCACGTCAAGCCGAGCCAACTGGCCAGCCCGGCCGCCTTCGTCGAGTTGATCCGCGAGTGGCTGGACGCTCTCGCGCGCCGGAGCACGCCACGCCTAGGAGTGTCATGATCTCCGCTAGATGGACCACGAACGGTTCGTTTCGCCGAGATCATCGAGGGTTTAAAGCGCCGCTCACAGGATCGGCTCGGGGCCGTAGGCGGCCGCCTCCGGAGTCAGGCGTGCATCGACCGCATCGACGATGGCCGCCACCTGGTCTCGGGCGGCACCGGTGAACGAGAGCGGATCGGCGAGGAGGGCGTCGAGGTCGGCGGCCGACAGGCGCAGGCGCGAGTCCGCGGCCAGCCGGGCGAAGAGGTCATTGGCCTCAGAGCCCTTCTCGCGCATCTCCAAGGCGACGGCCACCGCGTGCTCGCGGATCACCTCGTGCGCCGTCTCCCGGCCAACACCTGCCCGGACCGCTGCGGTCAGCACCCGCGTCGTGGCGAGGAAGGGCAGATACCGATCGAGCTCGCGGGCGATCACCGCCGGATAGGCGCCGAAGTCATCCAGCACGGTCATGGCGGTCTCGAGCAGCCCGTCCAGGGCGAAGAACGCGTCCGGCAGCGCGACCCGGCGTACCACCGAGCACGACACATCGCCCTCGTTCCACTCGTCGCCGGCGAGCTCGCCGACCATCGACGCGTACCCGCGCAGGATCACCATGAAGCCGTTGATGCGCTCGGCCGACCGGGTGTTCATCTTGTGCGGCATGGCCGACGATCCGACCTGTCCCGGACGGAAGCCCTCGGTGACCAGTTCGTGGCCGGCCATCAGCCGGATCGTCTTCGCCAGTGACGAGGGGCCGGCCGCGACCTGGACGAGGGCCGACAACACGTCGAAGTCGAGCGACCGCGGGTACACCTGGCCGACGCTCGTCAGGACATGTGAGAAGCCGAGGTGCTCCGCCACTCGGCGTTCAAGCTCGGCCAGGCGCTCGGACGACCCGAGTAGGTCGAGCATGTCCTGCGCGGTGCCTACCGGCCCCTTCAGGCCGCGCAGCGGATAGCGCTCGATCAGGTCTTCCAGCCGGTCGAGTGCGGCGAGCAACTCGTCGGCGGCGGACGCGAAACGCTTCCCGAGCGTGGTGGCCTGAGCCACAACGTTGTGGGTTCGGCCAGCCACGGCGAGCGCTTCGTACTCCGCGGCCCGGCGGGCCAGCCGGGCGAGCACGGCTAGCACCTTCGTCCGAACGAACAGCAACGACTGCCGCACCTGCAACTGCTCGACATTCTCGGTGACGTCGCGGCTGGTCATGCCCTTGTGGATCTGCTCGTAACCAGCCAGCGCCGAGAACTCGTCGATGCGCGCCTTGACGTCGTGGCGGGTCACCCGCTCACGGGCAGCGATCGAGTCGAGATCGACGCGATCAACCACCGCTTCGTAGGCCTCGATCACGCCGTCGGGCACGTCGACGCCCAGGTCACGCTGGGCCCGCAGCACAGCCACCCAAAACTGGCGCTCCAAGACGATCTTGCGTTCCGGAGACCACACGTCGGTCATCGCCGCCGACGCATACCGGGCCGCGAGAACGTCGGGAATCACGTGTTCATTCTGCCTACGTCATAGCTCAGATTGGCGAACTGCCCGTCCTGCTCGACGCCGACGAGCGTGAGCCGACCGACCAAGCGGCGCGGCAGCACCGGTGCGCCAGTGCCCAGAGCCACCGGAGCGACGCCGAGCAACACCTGGTCGAGCAGCCCCTGGTCGGCGAACTGGCCGACCAGGTCGCCGCCGCCGACGAGCCAGACGTTCCGCTCGCCGGCCGCCGCGACCATCTCGGCGTGCACGGGCGCGACATCGCCTTGCACGAACCGGATGTCTGCGCCCGGCACCGGGGCAAGCGCGCGGTGGGTGAACACCCACGTCGGCCTCGAGCCGTAGTAGCCCTGCCACTTGGCCGGTTCGTCGAGCAACCGTTCATGGTCGAGCACCCACTGGTACGTCGTCGCGCCCATGGCCATTGCGCCGACTCCGGCGAAGAACGGGTCGAACCGGCTCTCGTCGCCAACCGCCCGGTCGACCTGGAACAGCCAGTCGAGCGAGTTGTGCTCGTCCGCGATGAAGCCGTCGATCGTCGTTGCCGTGTAGTACTGCGTCCTTCCCATCGCCCTACTATCCCGGTAGCGGCGTAGTGGAGGCCCAGCGGTAGGCCGCCATGATCGGCAGTAGGGGGCCGCCGGGGCTCGACAAGGCAGCGGTGAGCAGCCACGGCCCGCGGCGGGCGGTAATGAGCGCACGCGTCCGCCGAGGCGGGCGGTCGATGGTCGGCCCGAACGACACGGGCGGACCGCTGATGCGCTGCTGCGTCAAGGTGATCGTCACCCCCGACGGTTCCACGGCGTCCAACTCCTGGTGGTAGACGGTGCCCGTCGCCGGCGCGTACCAGAGGTTTCCACCGATCGCTTGCGAGCCATCGAAGAAACGGTTGTAGTTGTCCCAGAAGTCCTGCCGCGGCCGACCCAGCACGTTGCAGTAGACGGTTCTCGGGCAGTGTCCCCGGTCCGCATAGACGAGGCCGGCGCTAGACAGGACCGGCGGCGTCAGGCGCGTGACCGCAGTGGCGTCGCCCGCGAGCAGGGCGCCGATCATCCCGGCGAGCACGATGAGGTACCGGTACTTCCGAACGTCCCTGAGCCAGTCGGGCGCCCGGCGTCGCCGGCTTCCGGTTAACGGCTCGTCGTCCGATCCCGCGCCCTCCGGCCCGAGCTCGACGAACGTAACCACGCTCCTATGGTGCGCTTACTTCGCCGCGAACGGCACGCAGCGCGATGTCGGTGCGCAACTGACCGCCCGGTATGTGGACGGTCGCAGCGATCGCATACGCGCGCTCGCGCGCCTCAGCCAGAGTGGCGCCGACCGCCGTCGCCGAAACGATCCGCCCGCCGGATGTCACGATCACGCCGTCGTCGCGACGGCGCGTGCCCGCGTGGATGACTCCGGGCTGCTCAGCGCCGATGATCGGGTCGCCGGTTCGAGGCGGGCCCGGATAACCGGCCGCCGCGATGACCACCGTGACGGCGGCGCCTTCGCGCCACTGCAGCGCCGGACCGCGGCCACCACCGCCGGCCGCCCAACGCAGGACGCCTCCCAGCGGCGTCTCGAGCAGAGGCAGCACGGCCTGCGTTTCCGGGTCCCCGAACCGGGCATTGAACTCGACCACCTTGAGCCCCTGCCGGGTCAGAGCGAGGCCGACATACAGCAAGCCTGTAAATGGCGTTCCGCGCCGGCGCATCTCGGCGATGGCCGGCTGGGCGATCGTGCGCACAATCTCGTCGATCGTGCCGTCCCGCAACCACGGCACGGGCGCGTAGGCGCCCATACCTCCGGTATTCGGACCGGTGTCGCCGTCGCCGATCCGCTTGAAGTCCTGCGCGGGCAGCAGTGGGACGACGCTCACTGCGTCGGTCACGCAGAACAGCGAAACCTCTGGTCCGTCCAAGAACTCCTCGACGACGACACGCCCGCTGCGGGCTGCGTGCGCCAACGCCGCCGATCGGTCCGAGGTCACGACGACCCCCTTCCCGGCGGCCAGGCCGTCGGCCTTCACCACGTACGGGGGTCCGAACTCGTCGAGGGCGGCCGCCGCAGCGTCCGGAGTGGTGGCCACTCGGGCCCGGGCAGTCGGAATGCCGGCGGCGGCCATCACGTCCTTGGCGAACGCCTTGCTGCCCTCGAGTCGAGCCGCCTCGGCGGACGGCCCGAAGCAGGCGATTCCGGCGGCGCGCACGGCGTCCGCGACGCCGGCCACGAGCGGCGCCTCCGGCCCGATCACGACCAGATCGGCGCCCAGCTCCTTGGCCAGCGCGGCCACGGCGGCCCCGTCGTTGGCGTTGACCCCGCGCTGCTCGGCGACGGCCGCTGTCCCGGCGTTGCCCGGCGCGCACACCAACGACGTGACGGAGGGGTCGGCGGCCAGCGCCAGGCACAGGGCGTGCTCACGGGCCCCGGAGCCGATGACGAGTACCCGCACGATGCGCCAGCGTAATGCGGGGGACGTGGCGTGCAGGACGAGCCGGCGTACCGGCGGGCCGCTCATGCGGACTTTGCCCCCTGGCAGCACGCCCCAGCCGCCCACCAGCGTGCACCCCAGGGGCAAAGTCGGAAACCCGCGGGGCGTGGTCAGACGGCGACGATGGTCACGCCGGTCAACGTCGGGACGAGCACGTGGTTGCCGTGCAAGGCCGGCGTCGCGAACCGGCTCGTCGCGCCGACCGCGATCTGGGCGAGCGAGCGGCCGGTCGCCGGATCCAGCGCATGCAGTACGCCGCCGTCCTGGTCGAGCACCCACACCCGCCCTCCGCCGATCACCGGCGACCCCGCGATCGACTCGGACGCGTGCCACAAGATGCGCAGGCTACCTGTGGAATCGATCTGCACGGCGCGCAGGCCGTCCGCGCACGGCACGTACACCGTGTCACCGTCGACCGCGGTTCCGCCGAACGAGCGACACACCTCGCCCTGCCACACCTGCCCGCCGATGCCGCCCAGATGGCCTGGCCTCAGCACGTAACCCGTTCCGGACTTACCGGCGATGAACACCCATTTCGTGCCGACCAGCGTGGGACCCTGCGAGCCGAGATCCAGGTCGGACTCGTTGTCGGTTGCCCACGTCGTCGGAGAGAACGAGTCGATCAGCTGCGCGTCGACGCCCAGTTCCAGAACCGAGTCGCTGTAGTCGTAGGGATCACCCGACCCGTGCTCGCCGTTCCCCACGGCGACGAGCAGGTGCCCGCCGGCGTCGACGGCCGCACCGGGCGGCGCCCAGATGCCGCCCTCGCGTGGCGTCGGCACGGTGTAGGCGATCGGCGCGCCCTGACCCCCGACAGGGACGCCGACCACGCGGCCCTTGTAGTTGCCGCAGTCGCCGGCCCCGCCACCGAACGGAACCCACACCCGTCCGCCCAAGATCGTCAACGCGCCGCGTTCTTGCATGGCCCGCGGGTCGGTGCCGGGAAGATCGATGCTCACGCGCCAGCGCACTGCCCCGGACGATGCGTCAAGCGCGACAAGTTCGTGCCGAACCGGATCTCGATACTCGGGCGTGACGTACACGACGCCGTTCGCGTATACCGGTGTTCCGGTGATCCCGGACGGATCGATGTTGCCGCACGGCAGGTCGCCACGGCGCGCCGGCGAGCCGAGGTTCGTCCGCCAGATCTGCCGCCCGTTGTCGTCCAGGGCATACACGCTGTCGTTCTCGGTGGCAACGAACGTCACGCCCTGCGCGACGATCGGCGACGCGTAGACCTCGGCGTCGAGCTTCACGTTCGCCAGGACACGGAGTGATGTCGGCGTGGGGAAGGACGACGAGAATCCGGTGCGGGCGAAGTCGCGGTGATACGTCGGCCAATCGTCCACAGTGGACGGTGCGCTCGCCGATGTCGTTGCCGGGCTCGACGGCGGCGGTGTGACCGTGGGCTTGTTGTCGTTCGAACACGCAGCGACGACGAGAACGGCAAGGGTGAGCAATGCTGCGCGCATGGCGTTCAGTGTCGCCCGGGTCAGCGCAACAGGTCCTGAATCGTGATCGTCTCGTCACGTCCCGGACCTACTCCGATCGCCGAGATCGGTGCATCGATCATGGCTTCGAGGGCAGCGACGTAGTCGCGCGCATTGCGCGGCAGGTCGTCCAACGAGCGGGCCTTCGAGATGTCCTCGTCCCAACCGGGGAACGTCTCGTAGATCGGCACGGCGCGCGAGAATTCGCTTTGCGTCATGGGGACTTCGTCGTGGCGCACGCCGTCGACGTCATAAGCGACGCATACCGGCACTTCTTCCATACCGGTGAGCACGTCGAGCTTGGTCAGGACGAAGTCGGTCACGCCATTGATGCGCGCGGCGTACCGGGCGATCACCGCGTCGAACCACCCGCAGCGGCGGGGCCGGCCCGTGGTGGTGCCGAACTCGGCGCCCGCCTCGCGTAGGCGCTCGCCCTTGGCGTCGAGCAACTCGGTCGGGAACGGTCCTTCGCCCACGCGAGTCGTGTACGCCTTGACGACGCCGATCACACCGGTGATGCGCATCGGGGGCACGCCGCTGCCGGTGCAGGCTCCGCCGGCCGTCGCATTGGACGACGTGACGAACGGATACGTGCCGTGGTCGACATCGAGCAGCGTCGCCTGAGCGGCCTCGAGCACGACTGTCTGGCCCCCGTCGAGCATCCGGTTCAGGAGCAGTGCCGTGTCGGCCACCATCGGACGCAGCCGCTCGGCGTAGCTCAACAGGTCGTCGGCCACCGCGTCGGCGTCGAAGGCCCGGCGGTTGTAGACCTTGATCAGCACCTGGTTCTTGAAGCCGAGTGCACCCTCGATCTTGGCGCGGAGCCCCTCCTCATCGAAGAGGTCCTGTATGCGAATACCGACACGGGACATCTTGTCGGCATACGTCGGGCCGATGCCGCGACCAGTCGTGCCGATCCGGCGGCTGCCGAGGAAGCGCTCGGTGACCTTGTCGAGCGTGCGGTTGTACGTCGTGATGACGTGGGCCGCGGCGCTCACCACGAGCCGAGAGGTGTCGACGCCCCGCGCCTCGAGGCCGTCGATTTCGTCGAACAGCACGCCCAGGTCGACAACGACGCCATTGCCGATGACCGGGGTGCAGCCCGGGCTCAGGATGCCAGACGGCAGCAGGTGCAGCGCGTACTTCTCACCATCGACGACGATCGTGTGCCCGGCGTTGTTGCCACCGTTGAACTTGACCACGGCGTCGACCCGGCTGCCAAGCAGGTCCGTGGCCTTTCCCTTACCCTCGTCGCCCCACTGGGCGCCGAGCAAGACGATCGCCGGCACCTAACCTCCTGCTGTTCACTCGTCGCTGGGCATCCGTACACCACGAAACCGGGACGCGACTTCGCGGGGGACCGCATCTGCACCCGCGGGAACTCGCGCGCGATTTCCTGGAGTCTCGCAGTTCGGCCGGCCCGGCCGCCCAGCGACGCTTACGCACTTGAAGCCTAGCTTCCGCAATCAGCCGGCCAGCGAGATAGTGGGCGCATGCCTGTGGAACGCACCAAGATCACCCTCGATGAATCCGAATTGCCGACCCAGTGGTACAACGTGCTCGCCGACTTACCCGAGCCGCCGCCCCCGGTGCTGCACCCGGGCACCCTGCAGCCGGTCGGGCCCGACGACCTGGCGCCGCTGTTTCCTATGGCCCTCATCGCGCAGGAGGTCACCGGCGATCGATACGTCGACATCCCTGGGGCCGTGCTTGACATCTATCGCCTCTGGCGGCCGACTCCCCTGTACCGCGCGCATCGCCTCGAACGGGCGCTCGACACGCCAGCCCGGATCTACTACAAGTACGAGGGCGTCTCGCCCGCCGGCTCGCACAAGCCCAACACCGCGGTACCGCAGGCCTATTACAACGCACAGGTGGGCATCCGGCGGTTGACGACTGAGACCGGTGCCGGGCAGTGGGGCACGGCGCTGGCGTTCGCCTGCGCCGAGTTCGGACTGGAGTGCGAGGTATGGCAGGTCCGCGCGTCCTACGACCAGAAGCCGTATCGCCGGATCATGATCGAGACGTTCGGCGGCCGGGTGCACCCGTCGCCGTCCGAGGTCACCGCGGCCGGACGCAAGATCCTGGCCGAGCACCCCGACTCGACCGGCTCACTCGGCATCGCGATCAGCGAGGCGGTCGAGGTCGCCGCGCAGAACGCCGACACGAACTACGCGCTGGGCAGCGTGCTCAACCACGTGCTGCTGCACCAGACCGTCATAGGCGAAGAAACCCTGCTCCAGATGGCAAAGGTCGGCGAGCAGCCCGACCTGATCGTCGGCTGCACCGGCGGCGGCTCGAACTTCGCCGGCCTGATGTTCCCGTTCCTGCGGGAGAAGCTGGCCGGACGGCAATCACCGGTCATCCGGGCCGTCGAGCCAGCGGCGTGCCCGTCCCTGACCCGCGGCGTCTACGCCTACGACTTCGGCGACACCGCCGGCATGACGCCGCTGATGAAGATGCATACCCTCGGGCACGACTTCGTCCCAGACCCCATCCACGCGGGCGGTCTGCGCTATCACGGCATGAGCCCGCTGATGAGCCATCTCTACGAGCAGAGGCTGATCGAGGCCGTCGCCAAGCGGCAACGCGAATGCTTCGCGGCCGGCGTGCAGTTTGCACGCACCGAAGGCATCGTGCCCGCGCCCGAGCCGACGCACGCGCTGGCTGCGGCGATCGAGGAGGCCGTGCGGTGCCGCGAGTCGGGCGAGTCGAAGGTGATCCTGACCGCGCTGTGCGGGCACGGCCATCTCGACCTGCCGGCCTACGACGCCTACCTGTCCGGGACGATGGACGACCGGGTGCTGGATGAAGCGGCGATCACCGACGCGATCGACCATCTACCGCGCGTTCCAGTTGCCTAACTGACTCATCCGACCCAGCTTCGCAAGCGCTCTAACTTATCCGACCCAGGTCGCGTCTGCTTCCGACCCCCAAGGGGCCGGTCGCAGCCGCGAGCGCAAGCGCCCTTTCGGGCGCGCGCGGGTCGGGCTCTTCGCGCAAGCGCTCATCGCGTAGGCGGGGGCTCCAGGGCCGCCGTTGCCGCGGGGTCACTGTCGTTGAGGAACTGCGCGCAGCGCTCCGCCTCGTCCTGCTCGCCGATGGCAGCGGCCGCCTGGCCGAGCGAGTGCAGCGCACGCAAGAACCCCTGGTTCGGGACGTGCGCCCACGGGATGGGCCCGCTGCCCTTCCATCCGCTTCGGCGCAAGGCGTCCAGGCCGCGGTGGTAGCCGGTGCGGGCGTAGGCGTACGCCTCGACCGGGCGGCCGTCGGCCAGCGCGGCCTCGGCGAGGGCGGCCCAGGCCGCCGATGACGCCGGGTAGGCCGCGGCAACCTCGGCCGGATCGTCGCCGGCCTCGAGGCGGGGAATTGCCGGATCGTCCGGCAGCTTCGTTGGTGGAGCGAGCAGGTTGCCGTGCGAAGTCATGTCCGCATTCTGGCCGATCCCCGCATCTACGCCGAGGGCGATGTGCCGGCGGAGAGCAGATCCTGGCAGGCCTTGACCACCCGCTGGGCCATGCTCGCCTCGGCAAGCTTCAGATACGAGCGCGGGTCGTACGTCTTCTTGTTGCCGACGTCGCCGTCGACCTTCAGCACGCCGTCGTAGTTGGTGAACATGTGCCCGGCGACCGGGCGGGTGAACGCATACTGCGCGTCGGTGTCAACGTTCATCTTCACCACGCCGTACGAGACGGCCTCACGGATCTCCTCCAGCCTGGAGCCCGAGCCGCCGTGGAAGACCAGTTTGAACGGACGCGGCTTGCCGACCTTCTCGCCGACGGCGTCCTGCAGGTCCTTGAGGATGTCGGGACGCAGCTTGACGTTGCCCGGCATGTAGACGCCGTGCACGTTGCCGAACGTCGCGGCCAGCAGGTACTCGCCCTTCTCACCGGTGCCAAGCACCTCGGCGGTGCGCAGCGCGTCTTCGGGAGTGGTGTACAGCTTCTCGTTCATCTCGCCGACGACGCCGTCCTCCTCGCCGCCGACGACCCCGATCTCCACCTCGAGGACGATCTTCAGCGCGGCGGCCTTCTCCAGCAGCTCCGCGGCGATCTGCAGGTTCTCCTCGAGCGGGATCGCCGAGCCGTCCCACATGTGCGATTGGAAAAGGGGATTCTCGCCACGCGCGACCCGTTCTGCCGAGATGGCGAGCAGCGGGCGGACGTACGCGTCAAGCCTGTTCTTCGGGCAGTGATCGGTATGGAGCGCGACATTGATCGGGTACTTGTCGGCCACCACGTGGGCGAATTCAGCGAGCGCCACCGCGCCGGTCACCATCTCCTTGATGTGAGTGCCGGATGCGAACTCGGCGCCGCCGGTCGAGACCTGGAGGATGCCGTCGCTGCCGGCGTCGGCGAATCCGCGAAGCGCCGCATTGACGGTCTCGGACGACGTGACGTTGATCGCCGGATAGGCGAAGCCCGACAATGCGGCGCGGTCGAGCATCTCGGCGTAGACCTCAGGCGTGGCAATGGGCATTGCGTCTCCAGGCGAGCTCGTCGAGGACTTCGTTCGCGAGTATGTCACCGCACCAACGCGTCGCCTCGCTCGGTGCGTAAGTGCATTACCGTGCGGCCGTCGCGATGGCTGGCCACCAGGCCCGCGGCCCGCAGCACGCCGAGGTGCTGCGAGACCGCTCCGGGTGTGACGTCGAGCCGGGCGGCGATGTCGCCGGTCGTCGCGGGCTCGGCGAGCAGGTGCAACATGGCGGCCCGGGTCCGGCCCACCAAGGCCGCCAAGCCCTCGGGCGTGGCGGCGTCCGGCGCCCAAACGGCGGCGATACCGCGCGCCGGGTAGCGCAGCGTGCCGGCAGCGATCGGACGCAACTCGACGGTGACCCGGGACCACGCAAACACGCTCGGACACAGCACGAGACCCTGCCCGGTAAGCTCCACGGATGGCGCGCTGGCCGGGGCGCGGGCGCCGTAGACGATCAGCTCGCCCTCCCGCCACGCGACATCCCGATGCAGGCCGGCGAAGACGGCCTGTGCTCCGTGCTCGGCGATGACGCCGGCGCGATATGCGATGTCAGCCTCGAGCACGCGCATCATGCGTCCCCAGTGCGGCTCGATGAGCTGGTCGTGGACGGCCCCCAACGCGGCGACGATCCTGGGCAGAAACGCGTCCGGATCGGCATGGATCTCGCGGAGCACGCGCGGTGGCCGAACGTCGTGACGAGTGAGGAAGTCGATGTCGGCGCGAATCCGTCGCGGCGACGCGGCTCGGATGCGTCGCAGCTCGGCCGCGATGTCCAGCATCCGCACGTTCGGAGGCGGGGTCAACCAGGAGGGCTTGACGTGGTAGGCCGTGAGCGCGTCGAGCAGCTTCAGGTCCGGGATATCGCCCAGTCGGCGCTGCGCCCACGACGTCCAGGGCAGGTGGATCGCGTTCTCGCCGGGTGAGCGCAATACCGAGACCGCCGTGACCGTCTCGTACGCCGGGGATACCGCGAAGCGGACGCGAGCTAGGTCCAGCCGGCCGAGCTCAACGCGGATCGCCACCCGGTTTCTCCAACAACCTCGCCGACGTTATTTAGCTGGCTCTAAAGCGTAGAGGCGGCATCTCGGACAGGCCAGTGGGTAGGGAGTACGCGCGCCGCGAACATTCTGGACAGACCGCCCGCGAACCTGATCAGCTGAGCGGCATGGACGTCCTGGTGCTTGGCGGATCGGTCTTCCTCGGACGGGCGGTCGTCGCTGAGGCGCAGGCGGCCGGTGCGCGGGTGACGGTGTTCAACCGCGGCAAGTCCGGGACGACACCGGACGGCGCCGAGCAGGTGATCGGCGACCGCACGGTCCCGAGCGACCTCGCGCGGCTCGCTGGCCGGCACTTCGACATCGTTGTGGACACGTCCGGCTACGTGCCGGTCGACGTCGCTCTCAGTGCGAACCTGCTCGCCCGAACATGCGACTACTACGCCTTCGTCTCGACGATCAATGTCTTTCCCGGCTGGCCGACATTGGCCGACTATCGTTCCGGCGGAGTGCACGACGGCAACCCCGACGCCACCCAGGCCGACGCCCCGGCCGACCCGGCCGCGGGCTACGGCTGGCTCAAGGCCGGGTGCGAGCAGGCCGTGCTGCGTGAGTTCGGCGCCGAGCGTTCCGCGCTGCTCCGAGCCGGCTGCATCGTCGGCCCGGACGACTCTCAGGTCGGCCGGCTGGCCTGGTGGGTCGATCGTGTCGCACGCGGCGGTGAGGTGCTCGTCCCAGCCGGGCCGGCGGACGTGGTCGCGC
>JBKPQM010000188.1:0-15658 GCA_046734095.1 Actinomycetota bacterium
CCGACCGGCGCGAGGTTGCACGATCGCCGCCACCCGCTCCGTGAACCGCGCGTCGGGAACACCGACGACCACGACATCGAACACATCAGGGTGGCTCTTGACCGCGGCCTCGACCTCCTCCGGGTACACCTTCTCCCCCCCAGTGTTGATGCAACCGGAGCCGCGGCCGAGGAGCGTGATCGTCCCGTCGTCCTCGATGCGGGCGTGGTCGCCGGGCACGGACCACCGCACGCCGTCGGGATCGGTGACGAACGTGGCTACGGTTTTGGATTCGTCCTTGTAGTAGCCGATCGGGATGTGGCCGCGCCGCGCGAGCAGACCGACCTGACCGCTACCGGGCTCGACCGGTCGGAGGTCCTCACCCAACACGGACATCGACTCGATCGTGTTGAAGCGAGGTCCGGCATCAGGATCCTGTTGCGAGCCGCTGGCGCCGAGCTCCGACGCTCCGACGGTGTCGATCGTGAGCACGTTCGGCAGGTGCTCCTTGAGCTTCGCTTTGACCGCCGCCGAGTACACCGCCCCGCCCGAGCCGACCGAGACCACCGACGACAGGTCGTACGACTTCTGGTCGAGGGCCTCCCCCAGCGGCCGGGCCATCGCGTCGCCCACGACCATGACCGCCATGGCCCGCTCCCGTTCGGCGAGCAGCCACGCCTCGTGCGGGTCGAAGCCGTGCGGTGTGTAGAGCACAACCTCGCCGCCGCCGAAGAGCATGATGCACATGCCCCACTGGGCTGCGCCGTGCATGATGGGCGCGAGCGTCAACGAGGTGACGCGGCCGTCTTCGGGCCACACCCGCGAGGCGAGGTCCTCGGGCGTCCGGATCGGTTGCTGCCCGAAGCCACCGCCGCCCAAAGCCGCGAAGAAGATGTCCTCGTGGCGCCACATCACGCCCTTCGGTGTGCCCGTGGTCCCGCCGGTGTAGAGGATGTAGAGGTCGTCGCCCGATCGAGAAAGCGCCGGCCGCTCCGCGCTCGCTGCCTTCTGCGCGTCTTCGTACGGTGTGGCGTCGCCGAGGTCGGCGTCGCCACCGTCCTCGAGCACGACGACGTGACGGAGCCGCGGGAGCTCGGGCTCGATCTCGCGGACCAGGGGCAGGAACGAACGCTCGACGACGACCGCCTCGACGTCGGCGTTCTCGAAGACGTAGCGCAGCTCGTCAGTGACGTAGCGATAGTTGATGTTGATCGGGACGAGCCGGGCCTTGAACGCGCCGAAGAAGGTCTCGACCCACTCGGCACGGTTCCAGCCGTAGATCGCCACCTTCGCACCGGGTTCGAGACCCAGACCGAGCATGTGGTTGGCGACGCGGTTCGCGCGCTCGTCGAGCTCCGCGAACGTCCGGCGCGCCGCGCCCGCCACGAGCGCCTCGCGGTCCGGCACCGTGTCGACGACGATCTCGAAGAGATCAGCGAGGTTGAACGTCGGCGTCCGGTCTGTCGCCGTCACGCTTCGATCAGGTTGTTGAGCCGCTGCGTGGTCTCGATCCACTCCTCGACCATCTCGAAGATGACGTCCTTCGTCGGGCGGACCGTGTTCAGCCGGCCGACGATCTGGCCGACCGGGAAGCCCGAGAGCTCCCTGCGTTGGACCCGCGAGACGCGGCGGGCGGCGTAGTTGTAGATGATCCCCTGCAACGGCATCGGCAACGGGCCGGGGGAGTCCTCGCTCTCCCATGCCTCGGTCCACGCCGTGCGCAGCTGCCGGGCCGGCTTGCCCGTCATCACCCGGGAGCGCACCGTGTCACGCGAGGTCGCGGCGAGCATGTTCTCCAGTGCCGCCGGGTTAGTGTCGGCCTCGGCCACCGTCAGCCACATCGAGCCGGTCCAGACGCCCTGTGCGCCGAGGGCGAGGGCGGCGGCCATCTGCCGGCCGGTGGCGATTCCGCCGGCGGCGAGCACGGGGACGTCGGCCCCGACCGCGTCGACGACCTCGGGTACGAGGATCATGGTGGCGATCTCGCCGCAATGGCCGCCGGCCTCGGTGCCCTGGGCGACGATGACGTCGACGCCCTGAGCAACCTGCCGCTCGGCGTGCTGTTTCGCTCCCACCAGCGCGCCGACGAGCACGCCGGCGTCGTGTGCGGTCTGGGTCACGTCGGGCCGCGGCGGTCCGAGCGCGTTCACGAGCATCTTGGCGCCGTGCTTCAGAGAGACCTCGACCTGGCCGGGGCCCTCCTCGTCGACGCCGAGGCCGGCTGCCTTCACGGGGCGCCCCTCGAGATCCTCGGGCAGCGGCGGCACGTCGTACTCGGCGAGGACCTTGTCGGCGAAGTCCCAGTGCTCCTGGGGGATCATCGCCTCGAGGTTCGTGAGGTCGGCTTCGTTCCCGCCGCCCTTCCCGACGTAGTTCATCGGCATCACAATGTCTGTCCCGTATGGCTTGCCGTCGACGTGCTCGTCGATCCAGTTGAGCTCGATGTCGAGCTCGTCCGGCGTGTAGGCGAGCGCGCCGAGCACCCCGAAGCCGCCGGCTCGGCTCACCGCCGCGACGACATCGCGGCAATGGGAGAACGCGAAGATCGGGAATTCGATCCCGAGTTCCTCGGCGATCGGCGTCTTCATGCCCTGCGACCGTACCGACCTTTGTTTGACTCGGTCAACTATCCGGGGTTGTTACGCCGAGTCGGCTCCGTCCTCAGCGGATCTGATCGAGTTGCTTCACGTCGAGCTTGACGTGATCGATGACCCAGTCCTCGAGACAGCCTCGGAACTGACGCTGGTTGGTGTCGTCGAGCGCCGGGACCAACACGGCGCGGTAGCGACTGTGGCCGAGACGTTCGATGGGGCCGGACACGTCGGATTCGACCTCGAGCCGGCACGTCTGCACCTGCGCCTCGACCATCTCCGACAGCGTCTGGTTCGCCTCCCCGCCCTTGGTCTCGCCCGACAGGACGAGGCGCGTCGCGCGAGCGTCGATCTTCTCGTGGGTGGAGAGCGTCGCTTCGCGCAAGAGGAGCACGGCGACGACGCCGATCCCGAGACCGACGACGGCGAGTGCGATCTTGCCCAGCTTCGCCGCCGTCACGGACGGGTGCCGCGGCGTAGCAACCAGCGGATCTGATCGTCGTTGGCGCCCGGCACGTCCTGGGCGAGCACGGTGACGTCGTCGAGGAGCAGCCCGCCGGACGGATAGCTGATCCGGCTGAGCTGGCGGCCGAGCTTCTGCTCGCCGGCCGGCGACGACGTCTTGGATGCGACGCGATCGACGACCCAGGCGCCGGCGGACAGGATGATTCCACCACCGACGATGAATGTGATGAACACGTTCGGCTGCGTGGTTGTGTCGCGCAGCCACGCAAAGCGGTCAGGCGACGACGGTCTCGTCTCGCGCAGCGCGTTCGCGAGGGTGGGATCGACCCGCATGCGGTACTCGAGGCGGGCGAGGCGTCGAAGCACCAGCCCGGCGGCGAGTGCGACCTCGGCGATGAGGACGATCAAGCCGAAGAACAACGCCCGGTTCCACTCCCACCGGTTCAGCGAGACGATCATGTAGAAGCCGCCGGCGACGAGGGTGCCGATACCTGCGAGCCAGGCGATGACCTTCATGACTGCGGCTCCTTGTCCGTGATCGTGACCCGCCCGGCGTCGCCGTCGACGAATACGGCCGCGCCCTCCGGCAGGTCCTCCATCGCACCTGCGTACCCGACGACCGTGGCCACCCCGGCTTCTCTCGCCAGGATGGCGAGGTGGGAGAGCACGGAGCCGGTCTCGGCCACGATGCCCGCGAGTCGCGGCAGCAACGGGCCGAGCCCGGGTGAGAGCGTCGTCGTGACGAGCACCGAGCCCACAGGCGGATCGTCGCCGTCGTAGGTGACCGGGCCGCCGCCCGTGCCGCCACCGGCGCCCGTGCCGCCCCCGACCTCGCTCGCGCACTGCGCCCGAATCGGCTTCCCCAGGTCCGAGAGTTGGAACCACGCCGGCAGCGGCTCGCCGAAGACGTGCTCGTGGATCGAGACGAGCTTCGGCACCACCACCGCGCGCTTGGTGGCGACGGACTCGACGTGCTCGAGGCTCATGTGGCGGATGAGCTCCGGCTCGGTGAGGTCGCCGGCGGCGGCGAGCCGCTCGCCGAGCTCCCACGCCGCCCGCCCCGACACCTCTTGCACCCAACGGACCCGAAGGCGGAGCGCCTCGCGGACGATGCCCTCGTCACTGCAGCTCTGGCAGCCGGGCGTCACGTTCATCGACGTCGCCTCAGCCGGGAGCTCGGGCTCGGGCGCGACCCGGGGCCCGGTGAGCGCCAGCACCGTGGGGCTCCGGACGAGGATCTCGTTGTCGCTCAGACCGTCCTGGCGGGCTTCGGCGAGCACGCGCAGCGCCACCGACGCGCCGGTCAAGCGATTGCCACCGTGATCAACGAGCATCCCGATGAGGATCTCGTGGGCGTGCAGCGCCCGCAGGATGACCTGGCTCCGGTGGAGCAACGCGATCAGCTGGCGGCTCGTCAGCTCCGGCAAGGGCGGAACCGCTTCGAGATCGGCGTCGGTCCGGTCGAGCAGGGTCTCGGCGAGGCGCGGGAGCGCGGCGCGCAGGCGACCGACGCGCCACGCGCCGCGCATACGGTGCATCGCGGGAATCGGGTTGAGCGCGTGCAGGATCGATCGCTTCGGCTTGATCTCCCCGGCTAGTTTCAAATCAATGGCGACGTAGCCGCCGACGGAGACCACCACGTTGCTCGCGTCGACGTCCTTCGGGGTCGCCGCTCCGGCCAGCACGACCGCCTCGCGCACCGCTTCGCGCAGCGGGGGGACCCACAGGTCCTCCTCGAGCTCTGTGAGCGGCGAGGGGAAGGTCTCCGCGACCGGACCGGGACCGAAGACCGGCCCGCGCGGCACACCTCGGACCTCGGTCGTCACCGGACGCGACTGCAGCAGCCAGAGCTGCTGGTCGGACTCGATGGCCCACTCGACGTCCTGCGGGCCGCCGAACACGTCCGCAACCCGACCCGACAGCGGCAGCAGCTGACGCAGGTCGCTATGACCGAGCTCGGGGCCGTCGTTGGCGTCGAAGTCGAGCACCTTGGCGTTCGACGGGTCGAGCACGTACCGGGAGCCGTCGACCTCGCCGCTCACCAGGCGCTCGGGTCCGCCCGTCACCGCGCTCACCACCCGCCGATCGCTTCGACCCGACACGGGGTCGACGCCGAACATCACGCCCCCGAACGCGGGATCGATGAGCGGCTGCACGAGCACCGCGATCGGCTGGTCGGCGGCGCCGGCGCGTTCCCGTGATGCCAGGACCACCATGACCGCGGTGACGAACTCGTCGAAGCCACTGATGCCGATGATGGAGTCGAACTGACCCGCCATGGACGAAGCCGCGGTGTCCTCGACGACCGAGGAACTGCGCGCGACGAGTGCCCGACCGTCACCGCCGGCGCGCTCGAACGCTTCTCGCACGGCCGGATGCTGTGCTACCTCTGCGCCGCCGTCGATCGCATCGCAGAAGGCGGTCGTGAGCACGACGCCGGGAAGCACGGCGACGCCGGCGCTCGCGGCTCGCGCCAGCGCGGCTGCCTTGCCCCCGGTCAGCGCCCGATCGACGGCGGCGTCGTCGCCGAGCTCGACGACGAAGGGGCCTGTGCCGTCGACGACCCGCGGAGCACTCCCTACCTGTGCGTCCGTCATCCCAAACGACTCCTCCACCCGTTCACGGGTCGTTTACCGGGCTGTAAGGCTACGTCTGCTGCATGGGAAGGACGACCTGGAATCGAGTATTCCCCGGGATCGACTCCAGCCGGATCTCCCCGCCGTGGCGGCCGACGACGATCTGCCAGGCGATGTCGAGGCCGAGGCCGGTCCCCTTTCCGACTTCCTTGGTCGTGAAGAACGGCTCGAACACGCGCGTGCGAATATCGTCGGGGACGCCCGGCCCGGTGTCGCCGATCTCCACCATCAGACGATCATCGCCATCGCGGCGAGTGCGCACCGTGAGCGTCCCGTGGCGCTCCATGGCGTCGACCGCGTTGTGGATCAGGTTCGTCCACACCTGGTTGAGCTCGCCGGGAAAGGCCGAGATGGTCGGGAGGGTGCGGTCGTAGTCGCGGACGACCTCGATGTCGTCGCCCATCTTGTGCGCCAGCATCGCCAGCGTGGCGTCGAGGCCCTCGTGGACGTCGAAGGAACGGAGTGGCGCGCGGTCCATCTGGGAGTACTGCTTGGCCGACGCGAGCAAGCCCGAGATGCGCTCGGCGGCATCGGTGATCTCGTCGACGAGCGTGTCCGACTCGAGCGCCCGAACCGGGTACGAGAGACCGATGCCCAGGTTCGGCGGCGGCATCACCTTCGCAAACTCCTCGAGCCACGCCACGTCGACGCCGGCGGCAAGGAGGGTGGGGGCGATCTCCCAGGCGCCGGCGACCTCGTGGTCCTCCAGCCAGCCGGCCAGCTCGTCTTCCCGGTCGGACGCCTCGAGGGGCGACAGGTCCGGAGCGTGCCGACGGCTCTCGAGCGCGCGTCCGGCCAGGTTCGCGATCGCCTCGAGCTGGTCGGCGTCGAGCTCGCTGCGGATCATCACGCCGACCTTGTCCCGCATCTCGGCCAACATGTCCCGCAGCCTCGCCGTCGCGCTCATCACCGCCGCCACCGGATTGTTCAGCTCGTGGGTGAGGCCCGCCGTCACCGACCCGAGCGCTACCAGCCGCTCGTGCCGCGCGACCGTGTCCCGGGCGGCGTAACCCTGGACCTGGCTCCCCTCGAGCAGGTGGGCTGCCATCGGGAACCACTCCCGCACCGCGCGACCCCAGTCGGCGGCCGGCAGCTCGAACAAGCGAGCGTCCGTCACCGCCCGCGCGGTGCCGCCGTACAGCTTCGGACCACCGCGGTCAGACGTGTAGGCGTCGAACGCGCCCGTGTACGACCCGCGGTAGTCGGAACGGAACAGCTCGATCTCGCCCCCCTGCACCCGGCTCAACATCGCGATCGTCCCGGAAAGCAGCACGAAGAAGCACGAGGCCGGCGCGCCTTCCGCATGGATCGTCCCGCCGGCCGGATACTCGACAACGCGACCGCGCTCGGCGAGCCACGCGAGTTGGTCGTCGCTCAGGTCCTCGAACAGGAACAGTGTCCGCAGCTCGTCCGTCGTCAAGCGTTCGGGCTCGGTCATCGGTGCTCCAGGTATCGGTGGAGGAGCTGGATGGCCATGGCGCCCTCGCCGACTGCCGACGCGACTCGCTTGATCGAGTTGGCGCGGACGTCTCCGGCGGCGAACACGCCGGACGCGCTGGCTTCGAGGTAGTACGGGTCGCGGTCGAGGTTCCAGCCGCGGGGTCGCTGCCCGCCGTGCAGGAGGTCGGGTCCGGTCAGCACGAACCCCCTCTCGTCTCGGGCGACCACGCCGCCGAGCCACTCGGTGCGAGGTTCGGCGCCGATGAACACGAAGAGGTAGCCGGCCGGAACCGTCTCCTGCGTTCCGGCCCGGTTGTTGCACAGCGTGATCTCCTCGAGGTGGTCGTCCCCTTGCAGGCCGATCACCTCGGTGGTGAGTCGCACGTCGATGTTCGGGATCTCGTCGATCTGGCGCACGAGGTAATAGGACATCGAGCGCTCGAGGCCGTCCGCCCTCACCACCAGCGTCACGTGCCGAGCGTGCTGCGACAGGAACACCGCCGCCTGACCGGCGGAGTTGGCCGCGCCGACGATGTACACGTCCTCGCCGAAGCACGCCGGCGCCTCGGTCGCGGCGGAGCCGTAGAAGACGCCGCGGCCGGTGAGCGCGTCCGCCCCCGGGACCTCGAGCTTGCGGTACGAGATGCCCGTGGCAAGGAGCACTGCGTGGGCGACGACGTCGCCGCCGTCGGCGAACCGAACCGCCCGCGACGACGCGCGCACGTCGAGCCCGACGACATCGCGGGTGGTGAGGATCTCCGCGCCGAACTTGTGGGCTTGCCGGCGAGCCCGGTCGGTGAGCTGCGTGCCGGTGACCCCGTCCGGGAATCCGAGGTAGTTCTCGATGCGCGAGCTCTGGCCGGCTTGTCCGCCGGTGGCTTGTCGCTCGACCAAGACGGTTCGCAGACCCTCGGACGCCGCGTACACCGCCGCGCCGAGGCCGGCGGGCCCGCCACCGACGATGACGACGTCGTAGAAGTCGGTCGCCGGCGTGGTCGACAGCCCGACTCGAGCCGCCAGCTCGCTCATGGTCGGCTCCACCAGGTAGTCGCCATCAGGCGTCACCACGAGCGGGATCTTCGTCACCTCTACCCCGGCCGCGGCAAGCAACCGTTGGCCCTCCGGTTCCTCGGTCGAGAACCAGCGGTAGGGCACGGAGTTGCGGGCAAGGAAGTCTCGCACCTCGAACGATCGCGCCGACCAGCGATGCCCCACGACCTGGGTCCGGCTGACAGCCTGCTCGTCGCTGTCGAGCCACATCTCGATGAGCGAGTCGACGATCGGATAGAGCTTCTCCTCGGGTGGATCCCACGGCTTGAGGAGGTAATGGTCGAGGTCGACCACGTTGATGGCCTCGATCGCGGCGTCGGTATCGGCGTACGCGGTGAGGAGCGCGCGCCGCGCGTGCGGGAACAGGTCCATCGCCTCTTCGAGGAACTCGAGGCCGCTCATGTCGGGCATGCGATGGTCGGCAAGCAGCACCGCCACCGGGTCGCCGCGAAGCTTCAGCTCCCGTAGCGTCTCCAACGCCTGCGGACCGGACTCGGTCCGCACCACGCGGTAGGCCTCGCCGTATTGACGGCGGAGATCCCGAGCGACGGCGCGCGAGACGCCCGGATCGTCGTCCACGGTCAGCAGGATCGGCTTCCGGTCGGTTTCGACGGCCATGCAGTCTTCGACCGTATCGGCCTCAGACGAACCGGTTGAACAGCTGCCGGGGGCCGTCCAGGAATCGGCTGACACCCTCCACGACGGTGGGCGGCTCGTGGGCTCCCCCGCGGTCGAGGCCGCGGATGAACGCGATCTGCTCGAGCGTCAGGACACCGATGGCGAGGCTCTCGCGGAGAGCCTCGGACGCGCTGGCCTGCCCGGTCGTGACCTTGTACGCGGACGACATCGTCCCGGCGCGGCCGACGCCCTCGCCGCAGTGGAGGAACACGGTCCCGCTACTGGCCTGGACGACGCGCACGAGCCTGCGGACCTGTTCCGGCGTCGGCGGCTGGCCGTCGGTCACCGGCATGCGGACGGGTTCCATGCCCAGCCCGCGCACCTCGTCGTCGACCGCGCGCGTGTCGGAACCGGGGCGGAGGTCGACGACCGTGGTGACGCCTCGATCGGCGAGGGAGCGAAAGCCCGCCGCCCCTGGCTTCGCGCCCCGCCACAGCCGATCGTCGTCGACGATGTACAGCTTGCGCACACCCTCGAGCTTCGGACCCGCGTGCAGGTCGGTGCTGTCCCTGGCCCACCAGCTCGCCGCGATCAGCGCGAGGTTGCCCTGGAGCAATGCGCCGATCGTCGCCGCGAGCACGATAAACGCCCCAATACGAAGGAAACGCGGCCATCGAGGGCCGCTGCGCGGGTCGACCGTCGAACGCTCGGCCGTCGCGACCGACATCAGGTTCGAATGGGAACCGGAGACTCGATCTTCGGAACTTCGGAGTAATCCGAGCACGGGTGGCGGCGGTGAGTGACATCTCCGATGCGCTCGATCACCAAGAGAAACACCGCGCCGAAGAGGAACGCTCCGATCACATCCGAAAACCAGTGCACGCCTATATAGACGCGACTTGCGGCCACGAGCACGATGATCGTGCCCGAGACGATCGTCGCTATCCACCACAGCGTCCGCCTGCGGGTGAGGAGCGCCACGACCGGCGGGACCAGCCCCCACAGCGCGATCGATGCCATCACATGCCCGCTCGGAAACGAAGGACCCGCGCTGCTCACAAGCGCGCCTTCCGATGGCCGCACCCGACCGACGCCCGACTTGATGAGCCACTCGAACACCGGCCGCGCAAGCGTCGCCACGATCAAGAGCCCCGCCATCGGCGCGCACACGCGCCACGCGAGAGCAAGGAGCACCACGAGGCCGATGACCACCACCTGCCAGCTCCCGAGCCTCGTGACCGTCAGGAAGAAGCTGTCGAGCGCGTCGGTGCGGTGGTCGGTGATCCAGCTTCGGATCGGCTCGTCCCAGACACGCAGGAGCGCGCCGTTGGCAACCGCGGCCGCAAGGGCCATCGCCGCGAAGAGGAGCACGATGGCCGGCAGCGTCCACGGATACCGAAGCAGGACCCCAGCAGGAGTAAGGGGAGGCTCGCGGTGGAGGTTCCGCGGTCGAAGGTTTGCCAGTTGGAGATTCATCGCCCGAAAAGACGAGTCTACGACCGAACCGAACCATCCGGTTCGCGATGGCGGCGCTGATCGGACGGTGATTCTCCGATGGTTTCTGGGGTCGTCATCGGGCAGGCAGGGCTGGGAGGAGCCCAAAGGGGCGCAGCGAGTCCGCCCGGTCGGCCAGGCCCGGCTTCGAGTCGCAACCGCCGCTACGCGACGATGACGCCCGTGATCTTCGTGGCCTTCCTCCGCGCCATCAACCTCGGCCGCGTCAACCGCGTCCCGATGGGCGATCTTCGCGTCGCGCTCAATGACGCCGGATTCACGGACGTCGTCACACACCTGCAGAGCGGCAACGTCGTCCTCGGGAGCGCGAAGCGTTCTTCGACCGCGGTGGCGACCGCTGTCGAGAGGCTCGTCGAGGCCGAGTTCGGTGTCGACACCGACGTCATAGTGCGAACCTCCGGGGAGCTCTCGAAAATTGTCCGCAAGCATCCGCTCGAGCGCCGACGAGCGGCGGCACTGCACGTCGCCTTCCTGAAGACACGTCCGACAGCAGCGGCGAAGCGCGCTTTCTCGGGGCGCACGTTCGGCGACGACGAGTTTGTCATTCGGGATACAGAGGTCTATCTGCGGTACCCGAACGGCGTCGCAGCCTCGAAGATGAACACGGCGCTCTTCGAGGGCGGCCTCGGCACACCGGCGACCGTCCGGACCTGGAAGGTCGTAACGCGCCTCGACGAGCTCGCCCGCGCTGCGGGTCCACTATGACGAGCGCGAACCGCGACTAGATCGATCTCTGGACCCCGAAGAACCTGAAGCCGTCGGTGAGGGTGACTGACGCGGTTCAACCTCGTCCGTTCGGCGCAGATGCCGAATCTGCGAGCGCGTGCTCCAGCCAGGCCCGCAGCGCGGGTTCCGGTTGTGCTCCCGTTTGGCGGGCGACGACCTCTCCTCGCCGCATCAGCAGCATTGTGGGGATGCCCTGCACGGAGAAGCGTCTCGCCACGCCCGGCGCGGCGTCGGCGTTCACCTTGACGAGCTTCACGCGCCCGGCGAGCTCGTGCGCGAGCCGGTCCAGCACCGGACTGACCATCCGGCACGGGCCGCACCAGGGCGCCCACACGTCGACGAGAACGGGGAGCGACCCGGCGTCGGCAACCTCCGCGAACGAGTTGTCATCCGCCTCGGCGATCCACGGGAGCGGCTCGTGGCATTCGGCGCACCGGGCCGTCCCACGAGCAGCCGCCGGGACGCGGTTCTTGCGACCGCAGTTCTCGCACTGGGTGACGTTCATCGACGCTTCTACGCTACCCAGCGGCGCCGCAGGAGCCGGAGCTTGCGACGGCGACCGGCTAACGAGAGTCCAGGAATGCCAGCACGGCGAGGACACGCCGGTGGTCGTCCTCCTCGGCGTAGAGATCGAGCTTGGTGAGGATGCTCCCGACGTGCTTCTCGACGGTGCCCTCGGTGACCCACAGGCGGTTGGCGATCCCGACGTGGGAGCGTCCCTCGGCCATCAGTGCGAGCACTTCGCGCTCGCGTTCGGTCAACGATGCCAGCGGATCGTCGGCTCGGCGCGTCGTAACGAGCTCCTGCACGACGTCCGGATCGATCACCGAGCCGCCCTTCATGATCCGATCGAGCGATTCCACGAACTCGTCGAGATCGATGACCCGGCTCTTGAGCAGGTAACCCACCCCCTCCCCGGCGCCAATGAGGTTGGTCGCGTGCTCCACGTCGATATAAGCGGACAACACCACGATCCCCAGATCGGGAAGCTCCTCCCTCAGCACCTTTGCCGCGTCCAGGCCCTCGCTCGTGTGCGTCGGGGGCATCCGGATATCGATGACCGCGACGTCCGGAACGAGCGACCGGACGAGTGAGAGGAGCTGGTTGCCGTCGCCGGCCTGTCCCACCACCTCGAACCCGGAACGCTCGAGAACGCTCGCCAGTCCCTCTCGGAGCAGAACGTCGTCGTCTGCGACCACCACACGGGGAGCAGGTGTGCTCGCGCCTCCCTGCGACAGCAGGCCCGGTACCTCCGCCCTGCGCGATCAGGGAAGCCGGCCGGCCGGCTCGAGCTCTGTAGCGGCCGGGAGACCCTCCCCCGGCTGGGACGCCATCGACTGTGTCAGAGGGCGCTGGCGCTCGTGGAGCGCGAGCACCTGTCGCCACAACCGAGCTGCGAGTCCCTCGATGGCGTCCCGCATCGTCGTTGCAACGGAACCGGCACAGAGCAGTCGGCACTCGTCGAGGACGAGGATCGCGTCCGCGCTTGCAGCAGTGGAGCCGTTGGGTTCAGTCTGCGAAACGAGCACGACCCAACCGCGCGCGTGGCGTCGACATCCGCACAGCGAGGCAACAACATCGTGCGCATGCAAGCGATCGGACCGCGCAACGAACCCGCCCGCCACCTCCAACGAGACTGGGGACGGCGGCACATCCTTCATGGCCTGCTCCTTCACGACTGTTCGCTCATGCTGTCCGGATCGACGCCGACCGAGCCCGCCATCGCAACGCGAGCCATGAGCCAAGGCTGCCCAGCGCGACCACCTCGACGATCAACGCAACGACGGCCTCCCAGTTGAATTGGTTGTCGTCGAATCCCAGGAGCCCGACGGTGCGGCTCAGCAGGTAAGCGACGAGCGTGGCAGCGGCGAAGCCCACGCCCAGGACCGCGGCTGGGACAGCCAGCCGCGGGAGCCGCACCGACACGACGAGAGCCCAGGCGATGACGAATCCCGCGATCGCGTTGATGGCAAACGACCGGCTGATCGTGAGGCCGGCGAAGCTGTCGGGCGCGATATCGCGGTAGCCGCCTTCGAAGTAGAGGTAGTAGTGCACCCACGCACTCGCCAGTACCGAGATGCCACCGATGAGCAGCAGAAGCGACGCACGAGCAGTCACGGCCTCGGTTCGTTCTGATCGCCCGGCCACGTTCAAGCGTCGCGCGCTCATGGGGACACCCGGACGGTCGCCGTCATGAACGTGTGGATCTCGCAGTGGTACGCGTACGTGCCGGCGCGAGCAACAGTGACGCCGCTGCGCTGACCGCCGTTCACATCACCTGTGTTGAAGGCGCCCTTGTTCGCGGTGAAGGTGTGTGTGACGTTGTCGTCGTTGACGACCGTGATCGGCTGACCGGCCTTTACCGTGATCGGGTTCGGCGCAAAGGAGAAGTTCTTGATGTTGACGGTGTCGGCTGCAGGGGTCACTGATCGTGCCGTCGCGCTCCCGCCGTCACCTGATGCCACCGCCGTGACGAGAACGGCGACCCCCGCCAGCGCGGGAACGATCAGCACGATCAACCACATCGGGATGCGACGGAGCGCAGTATCCGTGTTCATGTCGCCATAGTCGCGAGCGAGTCCTTGCGTGTCGTCACCGCTAGCGGCTATTCAGTCTTGCAGCTAGCAGGTAGAGCGGATTCCCGCTGGTCTCCGCCGCGGTTGGTCGCCAGCGGTGCAGACAGTCGGCCCCCCGAGTTCGATCATGAGCAGAACGAGGAATCCGGCCTTCAGGACCTCGGACCTGATTCCATCCGAAAGACAAGGAGCGGGCATGACTCGCAGCAGATTCACCACATTCTTCGGTCGGGCGTCGATTGTGCCGCTCGCAACACTCATCGTCATGGGCTACGGAAGCCTTGCCGGCGCGTCGACCACATCCGACAAGGCAAAACCCGCGCCGGCAACCGTTCGTGTCGCGAAGACGAACCTCGGGAACGTCCTCGTCAACTCGAAGGGCCGCACCCTGTATCACTTCCTGGCGGACACGGGAACGACGAGCACGTGCACCGGTGACTGCGCGACCAACTGGCCGCCGCTCACCGTGAGCGGCACTCCGAAGGTCGGGAAGGGGGCCAAGGCGTCACTGGCGGGGACGACCCCGCGGTCCGACGGGAGCACGCAGGTCACGTACAACGGCCATCCCCTCTATACCTACCAGGGCGACCAGAAGGCGGGCGCCACCAACGGCCAGGGCCTGAACGCATTCGGCGGGCAGTGGTTCGCGCTCTCTTCCACTGGCACCGATGTCACTCGTCAGCCATCGAAGTCGGGCGGGTCGAGCACGAGCGGAGGCGGGACACCCGGCTACTAGTACTCCCCCCAGCGCGCGGAGCACGGCCGGCAACGCCGGTCGTGCTCCGCGCGTCACCCGATGTCACGGCCAAGCCTGTGGATTACCGTCAACGTCTGGCGGCCGGGCAGCCGAAGGATCGCGACGAGGCCACGCGGCTTACGGACGAGCAGACGGCCTTACGGCGTGTGGCGACGCTCGTCTACGTCGTCGCGGAGGCGCTCGCGAATACCGCGAAGTACGCAGAGGCCTCGGTCGTGCATGTCGACGTGCAGGCGGCGCCCGGCGTACTTCGTGTCGGCGTCCGTGACGACGGTCTCGGAGGGGCGGATCCCGTACGCGGCTCCGGCCTCACCGGTCTGAAGGACCGTGCCGAGGCGATTGGCGGCAAGCTTTCGCTTCACAGCCCCCTCGCCGGCGGCACATCACTGGTCGTCGAGCTGCCGCTCGATCCCGTCAACGAAGGTTGAAGCGGCCTCGACTGCGGGATTACCGGGCGACACCACGATGTTGCCGGCCCTATCGGAGCGATCGAGAGGAGCACCGAATGACCCCCATCATCGAGGCGAAGGGGCTCACAAAGCGCTTCGGCGACGTCCGGGCGCTCGACGGCCTCGACGTCGTCGCCCAGTCCGGGCAGGTCACCGCGCTGCTGGGGCCCAACGGCGCCGGCAAGACCACCTTCGTGAGCGCCGTCGCGACCCTGTTGCGGCCCGACGGCGGCGAGATCCACGTGGCGGGCATCGACGCCTGCGCCCAACCCAAGCGGGTGCGCGAGATCATCGGGTTGGCGGGGCAGTTCGCCTCGGTCGAGCCGGCCATGACCGGGACGGAGAACCTGCGCATGGTGGCGCGGCTCTTCGGGCTCAGTCGGCGCGAGGCGCGTACCGCTGCGGGCGAAGTTCTCGAGCGTCTCGGCCTCGCCGACGCCGGCGACCGTCTCGTCCGCACCTACTCGGGAGGCATGCGCCGCCGGCTCGATCTGGGCGCAAGCTTGGTCGGTCGGCCCCAGCTGCTACTGCTCGACGAGCCCACCACCGGACTCGACCCCCGCGGCCGCATCGACCTGTGGGACGCGATCCGAGGCCTGGTGGCCGACGGCACCGACGTGCTCCTCACCACGCAGTACCTCGAGGAGGCCGACCAGCTGGCGCGTCACATCGTGATCGTCGACCACGGCAGGGCCATCATGGACGGCACCCCTGACGAGTTGAAGGACCGCGCCGGCCGCAACGTGATCGAAGTGCGGCCGCGGTCTGCCGGCGACCTTCCCGCGGTCGAGGAGACACTCGCACGGATCGGCTGCGAAGCGCCGGCCGCCGACATGGACACGCAACGCGTCTCTGC
>JBKPQM010000189.1:0-11630 GCA_046734095.1 Actinomycetota bacterium
CGCCAGCGCGGCCTCGTTCCCGCCGACCGCAACGACCTCGCAGCGGGTCGGCGTGCACGATCGCGGTAGCCGCCCGTCGATCAGCCGAACGACGCCGGGCAGACCGTCGACGGCGCCGAGGAAAAACGTCGAACCGTTTAGCGAAAGCTGATGGAACACCAACTCGTGCCGCACGGGGTCGCTCGACAACCGGGCGAGCTGCTGGCGCACGAGCCGGTCGAACGCGGCTGCGTCGCTCGGGCTGTAGATCGTGCCAGTGCCGAGCACCGTGATGGACCGGTCGCCCGGCGGCATCTGACGCACCGTCGTGCGCACAGTCTGGGCCGCCACGGTATCGCCGGCGCCGGCTGCCACGATCGGAATCGCCGCCGCGAGCGCGACGCCAACCACCAGCAGCGCCCACCGGACCGGCCGGTGACGTAACTGCGCGGCAGCGAGCGACACCGCGACGGCCACCTACTAACCCCTCAGTCAGAAGTTCCGGTTAGCATAGGTGACATGGCGCGCCAGGTCGATGGGGTCTGGTTGCCCGAGCGCGTGTCGGGGCATCCGGCGCTCGAGCTGAACAACACTGTTGGTGGATGGCGTTTCCCGCAACCGCGCGAATACCTCGTCGACTACGGCGCATTCGTGACGCTGGCCCGTGACCTCGACCTGGTGTCCGTGGGCGAGGCAAGCACGCTGTTGGGCGCGGCGGCCACCCCTACCGCCCGCGCGGTGCTGCGCGACGTGAAGCGGCTGCGCAGCACGCTGCACGCCGTGGCGCTCGGCGACTCGGTGGACGCGGCCGCCGAGCTGCATCGTTTCGTTACGACGGCCGTGCGCGTTTCGCGGTACACGAGTGGTGACAGCGCCGCATTACGCCTGGACGGGGGCCCCGGGCTGCGCATGCCGTTGCACCGGTTCGCCCTGTCGCTCAACGCGTTGCTCGAGCAGTACCCGCTGTCGGCGATCCGGATGTGCGCCGACGCGCGCTGCGGCTGGCTGTTCCTCGATCCGTCCGGCCGGCGGCGCTGGTGTGAGATGGCCGTCTGCGGAAACCGGGCCAAAGCCCGCCGCTACGCCCAGCGCCACCGCGCCGAGTAGCCAGCGATGAGCGCTCGCGCCGTGAGCGACGCCTGCGGAGCGAACCAGATGCGCGCGCCCTGGGCCCGCTCGAATCGACGACCCGCCCGCTAGGGCGGGAAGGAGGTTCGACAACAGCGCCCCGCCCCGGGCGCGCCGATGGCGCTTGCCCTCGCGTCTGCGACCGGCCCCTTTGGGCCGGAAGCGACGCGACTTTGGGCCGGATAAGTCAGCGGATCTATTACCGCCGCTGAGGTTTCCAAACGACGAGCGACGTGGACGGGCGCGCGTTCATCTCCGCAAAGAAGTGCTCTAGTTCCTCGGTGAGTTCGGCAACCCGCGCTCGCAGCGCGTCGACGTGGGCCTCGAGTTCGATGATCCGCTTGATGCCGGCCAGGTTGACCCCCTCGTCTTGCGAGAGGCGCTGTACTTCGCGCAGCAATGCGACATCGCGCGCCGAATAGCGGCGCCCGCCACCGATCGTCCGGCCCGGTGTCACCAGCCCGATCCGGTCGTATTGGCGCAGCGTCTGGGCGTGCATGCCGGCCAGCTGCGCCGCCACCGAGATCACGAAGACGGGCGCGTCGTCAGGAACGCGGTGCTCAGCCATTCCTGTCCTCCTAACCCGTCTTCTCGTTGGACCGGACGGCGGCCGTGATGCGGGGCCTCGGGTCGTCGGCCTGCGCGGCCGCGTACTTCTCGAGCGCTTCGCGGGCGTCGGCCGAAAGCTTCTGCGGTACGGCCACATCGACCGTGACGAGGAGATCGCCCGTGCCACCGCCGCGCTTGGCGATGCCGCGTCCGCGCACCCGGAACGTGCGCCCGCTGGCCGTGCCGGCCGGGACCTTCAGCGCCACCGAGCCGTCGAGCGTGGGCACGCGCAGCGTCGTCCCCAACGCCGCCTCGGGATACGTGATCGGCACGGTGAGCGTCAGATGATCGCCCCGCCGGCCGAACAGGTCGTGCTCGCCGATGTGCACCGTGACGAACAGGTCACCGGCCGGACCGCCGCGCGTTCCAGGCAGCCCCTTACCCGCGATGCGCAGCCTCGCGCCGTCGCGCACACCGGCCGGCACCCGGACGTTGATCGTGCGAGTCTGCGTGGTGACGCCGGTTCCCTGACAGTCGGGGCACGGGTCGTCGATGATCTGGCCGGTGCCGCGGCAATCACGGCAGGGCTCGCTGAACCCGAACGCGCCCTGGTTGCGGCTCACGAAACCCGAGCCGCCGCACGTCGGGCAGACGTGAGGCTGGGTGCCCGGGCGCGCGCCGCTGCCGTGACAGGTGCGGCAGGTGGCCGGACCGGACAGCTGCAACGGCAGCATCGCTCCGTGCACCGCCTCGTCAAAGCCGAGGTTCACCTCGGCCTCGACGTCTTGCCCCTTGGCGGGGGCACCGGTTCGGCGCCGCGAGGTCGTGCCGCCGGTGAACAGCCCGCCGAAGATGTCGCCGAGCCCGCCGCTGCTCGTACCGGAGCCCCCGAACAGGTCTGAGGCGTCGAACGTCGAGTCACTGCCGGGGAACCCGCCGCCGGCGCCGCCGAAGTTGCCGCCGCGGAATGCGCCGCCGCCGGCGAACAGCGACCGCGCCTCGTCGTACTCCTTGCGGCGCTTCTCGTCGGAGAGGACGTCGTAAGCCTCGGACACTTCCTTGAACTTGGCTTCAGCTTCAGCGTTGCCGGGGTTCTTGTCCGGGTGCAGTTCGCGGGCCAACTTGCGGTAGGCCTTCTTGATGTCAGCCGCGGACGCGTCCTTGGCGACGCCCAGCGCCTGGTAATAGTCCTTCTCGATGTAATCCTTCGTGCTCATCGTTTTGCTGGCTCTTCCCGAGAGCGCTCATCGCGCCGCTCGTTACGTTCGGTTTCCCCCGCGGTGCTACGCGCCTCGCTCATGGCCGGACGTCACCCCCTCTCTAGGTGTGGATCTCGTTCCGGAAGTGTGGTTATGACGCGCCGCCGTCCGAATGGAGATCAGTCTGAATCTCGCTCGGTGCCGCATCCCCGCTCGCTGAGGTCTGGGCCGGCACCGGGTCGCTCACGCCAACCATCGCCGGGCGCAGCAACCGCTCGCCCTGCTTGTAGCCACGGCGCAACACGGTGGTGGCGGTCGGCTCGGAAACGTTCGGGCTCTCCTCGTGCATGACGGCCTCATGGATGACCGGGTCGAACGGATCGCCCGGCTCACCGAACGCCGTCAAGCCGAGCTTGCCGAGGACGGTCTCGAGCTGGTCGGCCACAGCCTTGAACGCTCCGGTCAGATCGCCGTGGGCCCGCGCCCGATCGATGTCATCGAGCACGGGTAGCAGCCCGACGAGTGCACCACCTACAGCGGCCTCGGCCAGCGCCACCCGGTCGCGCTCCACGCGCTTGCGGTAGTTGGCGTACTCGGCCTGCACGCGCTGCAGGTCACGGGTGCGCTCCTCGAGCACCAATGCCTCGGCCTTGGGGACGTTGCCCTCAGCCGCCGCGGCGGCCCCGGCCTCGGCCGGGTCCGCCTCGGTCGCTGCGTGGCGGGGCTCGCCCGTGGCCGGGTCGAGCCGCCGCTTATCCCTTATGACAACGGGTTCGTGCTGGTTCTCGGAACTCACTTCTTCTCGCCCTCAGGCCCCTCGTCGACAACCTCGGCGTCGACGACCGCGTCGTCAGCCGGCGGCGTCGTGCTGCCGGCATCCGCGGACGGGCCAGGCTCGCCCTGACCAGTGGCTGCAGACGCCGCCTCATACAAGGCGCCGCCAGCCTCCTGCGAGATGCGTGCGACCTTCTCCTGCGCCGACTTGATCGAGTCGAGGTTGTTGCCGCCGAGCGACGTCTTCAACTCGGCCAGCGCGGTCTCAAGCTCGTTCCTCTTGTCGCCGGGAAGCTTGTCGCCGTTTTCGGCCAGGAACTTCTCCGTCGCATACTGCATCGACTCGGCCGAGTTGCGAGTCTCGGCCTCTTCGCGGCGCTGGCGGTCCTCCTCCGCGTGCTGCTCCGCGTCGCGCATCATCCGGTCGATCTCGTCCTTGTTCAGGCCTGAGCCGCCGGTGATCGTCATGCCCTGTTCCTTGCTGGTGGCCAGGTCCTTCGCGTTGACGTGCACGATGCCGTTGGCGTCGATGTCGAACGTGACCTCGATCTTCGGCACGCCGCGCGGCGCCGGGGGCAGGCCGGTCAGCTCGAACATGCCGAGCTTCTTGTTGTAGGCCGCGATCTCGCGCTCGCCCTGGTAGACCTGGATCTCGACGCTCGACTGGTTGTCGTCAGCCGTGGTGAAGATCTCCGACCGCTTGGTGGGGATCGTCGTGTTGCGCTCGATCAGCCGGGTCATGACGCCGCCCTTGGTCTCGATGCCCAGCGACAGCGGCGTGACGTCGAGAAGCAGGACGTCCTTCAGATCGCCCTTCAGCACGCCGGCCTGCAGCGCAGCGCCGACTGCGACGACCTCGTCCGGGTTGACTCCCTTGTTCGGCTCCTTGCCACCGGTCAGCTCACGCACCAGGTCGACGACGGCCGGCATACGCGTCGAGCCGCCGACCAGCACCACGTGGTCGATCTGGTTGAGGTTGATGCCCGCGTCCTTGATCACGTTGTGGAACGGCGCCCTGGTGCGCTCGAGCAGGTCGGATGTGATCCGCTGGAACTCGGCGCGGCTGAGCGTCTCGTCCAGGAACAGCGGGTTCTTCTCCGCGTCGACGGTGATGTAGGGCAGGTTGATCGAGGTCTGCTGCGACGAGGACAACTCGATCTTCGCCTTCTCCGCAGACTCGCGCAGCCGCTGCATGGCCATCCGGTCCTTGGTGAGGTCGATGCCGTGCGCGCCCTTGAACTTGTCGACGAGCCACTTGATGACGCGGTCGTCCCAGTCGTCGCCGCCCAGGTGGTTATCACCACTGGTGGCCTTGACCTCGATGACGCCCTCGCCGAGCTCGAGAAGGCTGACGTCGAAGGTGCCGCCGCCCAGATCGAAGACCAGGATGGTCTGCTCCTTCTCGCCCTTGTCCAGCCCGTAGGCAAGCGATGCCGCAGTGGGCTCGTTGATGATGCGCAACACGTTGAGGCCGGCGATCTGGCCCGCCTCGTGTGTTGCGGTGCGCTGCGCGTCATTGAAGTACGCCGGGACGGTGATCACTGCTTCGGTGATCTGCTCGCCCAGGTAGGCCTCGGCGTCGCGCTTGAGCTTCTGCAGGATGCGGGCGCTGATCTCCTGCGCGGTATATGTCTTACCGTCGATCTCGACCTTCCAACTCGGATCGCCCATGTGGCGCTTCACCGAGCGGATGGTTCGGTCGATGTTCGTGACGGCCTGGCGCTTGGCGACCTCACCGACCAGCACCTCGCCGTTCTTGGCGAACGCGACGACGCTCGGCGTAGTACGCGAGCCCTCAGCGTTCGCGATGACCTCCGGCTCGCCGCCGGTGAGTACCGCGACGACGGAGTTGGTGGTACCCAGGTCGATACCAACCGCACGTGCCATTTGCTGCTCCCTATGCTCCGGGGTTGCTTGATTCAGTCAATAGAACTGAGTGGGGTACGCTCATGTTCCCGCCAGCCATTATGCCCTAGTGGGCGCCCCCGTTGGGCAGCGGTCGGCGGAGGAGAGTTGCGGGCCGAGCCGGGCAACGGCAACGCTGGATCGGTGCACTCCGAGCCGGCCGCCGACGACCCAGATGAGCTTCTGCCCGAGCGGCCGGCGAGCAGGTCGAGATGGTGGCCGGTCCTCGGCGTCATCCTCCTGGTCGCCGTCGGCGTGCAGGTCGTGCGGCACAGCCGCGTCGAGGTCGTACCGGGTACCGGGCGCAGTGCCGTCGCGCCCGCGATGGCCCTGCCGGCACCGCTGAGCTCGGTGGTCGGCAGCCGGTGTCCGACCGCCGTGGTATGCGGGGTGAGTCAGTCCGTAACGCCCGGTATGTCCGGGAAGTTTCAGCGCGACTTTCCCGGTGCGACCATCCTCATGCAGGCGAGCGCGTTCGATGCCGGCGCTCCCCGGACCTACTGGCAGCAGATCAGCGCGACGACCGCGGCGGGCACGGTCGTCGTGGTGACCGAGCAACGGCTCAACACGTCCGTTCGTCCCCGGTCAGGGACGACGCGCACGGACGATGGGGCAACCGTCACGGTCCGCCAGGTCCGCAAGGGCTGGGTGCTGACCGCCAACCTGCTCGGCACCGGCCCGGCCGGACTGCCGGTCGCCGCGGCCCAACACTGGGTCGCCGCGGCACCGTTGCCCCGCTGAGAGACACTGGACGCCGTGAGCGAGCGACGCGATGAGCGCTTGCGCGAAGAGCCCGGCCCGCGCGCGCCCGAAGGGCGCTTGCGCTCGCGGCTGCGACCGGCCCTTCAGGGGTCGGAAGCAGACGCGAATCGGGCCGGATCAGTGAGAGCTCCGGACGCGGTCTGGATCGCTTGGCTGGTGGCGGCCGCGGTGCTCGTGGTCCTCACGGTGAACGTCGTCCGCCATCTCTCCGCGCCGCGTCATATGCATGTGCCGGCCAGCGACACACTGTTCCGCGACGGCGCCGCGCCACTGGGTCCGCTACTCAGTCACCGCCTGCTCACCGCGTGGCACGTCGACGCCGTCGCCCTGGCGGTGATCGTGCTGGCGGGCGCCTGCTACGCCACCGCGCTGAACCGCCGGCAACGGCGCATCGACGGGCCGTGGCCGATCGGCCGCACCGCAGCGTTCGCGGCCGGACTGGGGGTGTGCGCCTATGCGACGTGCGGCGCCATCGCGGTCTATGACAAGGCGTTGTTCTCGGCGCACATGCTCGGCCACCTGGCCCTGCTGATGCTCGCCCCAGCACTCCTTGTGGCGGGCTGCCCGGTCCGGCTGGCCGTCGAGGCCGCGACCCCGCCTACCGCGCGACGCATCGAGCGCATCGGGACGGGGCCGGTCGTATCGCTGCTGACCTCGCCGCCCGTGGCGCTCGCCTGCTACACCGGGGTGATCGTCGGGAGCCACCTCACGGGGCTCATGGACACGATCATGACATCGACCGTCGCGGGGCAGCTCGAGCATCTCGTGTACCTGCTGGTGGGCTACCAGTTCTTCGTGCTCATCCTGGGCGACGAGCCGATCCGATGGCGGCTGTCGACCCCTGCGCGCTGGGGCCTGCTTGCGCTCTCGATGGCGGTCGACACCTTCACCGGCGTGACGCTGATGATGGCCACGGCACCGGTCGCCATGCATCCACCAGCCGGCCTGAACGTCGACCCGCTCGCCGACACCCACACCGGCGGATCGATCATGTGGTTCGGCGGCGATGCGATCATGGCCGCCGTCATGACCTTGCTCGTCGTGGGCTGGCTGCGGACGTCCGGGCGCTCGCTGCGCGACCGCAGCAGCTGGCTGGAGCAGGCCCGCTCGGCGACGCTGTCCGAGCACACCGGCAGCGGGGGCGACCTGGACGACGACGATGCTCGGCTGGACGCGTACAACAAGTGGCTAGCCGCCATGGCCGACGAGGACGGTCGCAAAGCACGCTCTTAGCTCCCCTTGGCTACGGTCGCCGCCATGGACGTCCAATTGCGACACAACCCGTCGTTCACCGTCGCCCGTTGCCGGCTCGCGCCCGGCGAGCCGATAAGGGTCGAGGGCGGCGCCATGATCGCACACAGCGCCGGCGTCCAGCTCGAGTCCAAGGCGCGGGGCGGAATCATGAAGGGCTTCAGCCGCAGCCTGCTCGGAGGTGGCTCGTTCTTCGTCACGACCTACACCGCGCCGCCCGAGGGCGGTTGGGTTGACGTGGCCGGTATGTTGCCGGGCGACACGGTTCCTATTGGGATCCAGCCCGAGCGGCCGTTCTTCCTGCGCCGGGGCAGCTGGATCGCCAACTCGCACGGCGTCGAAATCGATACCGAGTGGGGCGGCATGGCCAACCTGTTCGGCGGCCAGGGCGGATTCGGCTTCCGCGCGCACGGGCAGGGAGAGGCGCTGGTGAGCGTCTACGGCGCCGTCGACTACATCGATCTGCAGCCGCAGGAGGTCGTCACGATCGACACCGGGCACGTCGTGGCCTACGACCTCAGCATCCAGTTCCGGATGCGCCGGGCGGTCCAGGGCCGGACCTTCCAGTCGATGAAGAGCGGCGAGGGATGGGTGTTCGACTTCGCCGGTCCCGGACGGGTGCTGCTGCAGTCTCGTAATCCCGACGCGTTCGCCGAGTGGGTCGCGCAGGTCGTCCCGAGCGAGACGCCGCGGGAAGGCCTGGGCGGTCTCGGCGGCCTCTTCGGACGGTAGTCATCCGGCCCAATTCGCTCACGGCGCAAGCGCTCATCGCGAGCGCTCATCGCTGACTCAGGGCCACAAGGGCGCGATCGCGGAGCGGAGCATTTCGCCGATGTTGCCGAGCACGTGCTGCCCGCCGCTGACGATCACCCGCCCGTCCACGATCACGGTGTCGACGTCGGCCGCGGTTGCGGCCAGCACGGCCTGACCCGGCAAAGCGCCCGCCGTTCGGACGGTGTCCAGCCGCACCGCCACGAGATCGGCCCGCAAACCCGGCGCGATCCGGCCGGCATCCGGCCAACCGAGCGACGGGTGCCCGGTCAGGGCGGCGACAAGCTGCGCGGGCGAGAACCGGGCACGCTGCCCGGAGGCGAGCCGCTCGTCCATCTCGAGGGCCCGGGCCTCCTCGAACGGGTCGATCACGGCATGCTGGTCGCTGCCGAGCGTCACCGGCGACCCGGCAGCGAGCACCTGCCGCGCCGGTCCGATGCCGTCGGCCAGATCCCGCTCTGTGGTTGGGCAGGCGCTGATAGTGGTTGCTGATTCGCCGAGCAGGGCGATGTCGGCGTCGATGACGTGCGTGGCGTGCACCGCCGTCGTCGAAGGGCCCAACGCGCCTGCGTCGGCGAGCACTTGAGTGGGCGTGACCCCGTATGCGGCCAGACATTGCTCGTTCTCGGCCGGCTGTTCGGAAACGTGCACGTGCAGCGGCCGCCCTCCCGCCGCCTCGACTACGTCCGGCAGCGCATGCTTGGGCACCGCGCGTACCGAGTGGATCGCCGCCCCGATCCGCGAATGCTCGTCCGCCTGAAGGGCGGCGACCCGGTCGGCCCAGGCCGTCACCGTGCCGTCACTGAACCTGCGGGCGACGCCATCGACGGGCTGGCCGATGCCGCCGGTCAAATAGCACGCATCGAGCAGGGTGAGCCGAATGCCCGCCTCGCGGGCCGCCGCTTGCAGCGCATGACCCATGGCGTTCGGGTCGCTGTACGGGCGGCCATCCGGTGCGTGATGCAGATAGTGAAACTCACCGACCGCCGTTATCCCGGCTAGCACCATCTCGCAGTACGTTGCCCGGGCCAGCGTGAAGTACTGCTCGGGGTTGAGGTCGGCCGCGACGGCGTACATCCGTTCGCGCCAGGTCCAGAACGTGCCGATGGCGTCGTGGGTTCGGCCGCGCAAAGCGCGGTGGAATGCGTGGCTGTGTGTATTGGCGACACCGGGCAGGACGAGTCCCGGCAGCCGGATGTCGTCCGGCTGCGGTGTGGCCGCCTCCACGGCAACGTTCCGTCCACTGTGGACGGTGATGCGGATGCTCGGCATGGCGCCGTCGTCCAGCCAGGCGTGCTCGGCGAAGTAGGTGACCATCCGGTGCTTGATCAAGACGGCGAAGTGGTCGCGGCTACAGCCACTTCGCACTGTTGATCAACTGCGGGAGCAGCGATGCCGTTCATGTCGCGAGATCTTCCAGGACTGCGGTGAGCGCCTCGACACCAGCCAGGCAATCGGCCCGTTCGGCGAGTTCCGCCGGCGAATGCGAGACGCCGGTCGGGTTGCGGACGAACAACATTGCGCTAGGGATGCCCGCCGCGGCAAGAATTCCCGCATCGTGGCCGGCGCCGGTGGCAAGCTGCGGCGGGTGGTCCAGCCCGGCGGCGAGACGCGCGCGCAGCGCGCCGTCAAACGTCGTCTCGTCGGTCCACGACTCCTCGGTGGACGCGGGCAGCTCGGCGATCACCCGCCGCACGGCGTCGGCCTGCGGCGCCCGGGCGTCGACCCACGCCGTGACGCGCGACGGGATGGCGTTGACGCCGTTGGGCTCGACGCGGACCTTCCCGCAGGTGGCCAACGCGCCGTGCCGGCGGGCCGCGTCGCGAGCGGCGAGCACCAGCTGCGCGTAGTCGAGCATCGGGTCGCGCCGATCGGCCAGCCGGGTGGTGCCGGCGTGGTTGGCCTCGCCGAGCAGGTCGACCCGCCACCGACCATGCGGCCAGATCGTGGTGCCGATCCCGATCGGCGCGTCGAGGTCGACCAGCCCGCGGCCCTGCTCGATGTGCAACTCGACGAATACTCCGACCCGGTGCACTGCCACCGGATCAGCGCTGGCGGCCGGGCGGCCGGCGGCGCGCAGCGCCTCGGCCAGGGTCACGCCGTCGTTGTCGCGCCGGGCCATAGCCCGCGCGGCAGTGAGCGTGCCGGTGAGCAGCCGAGACCCCGCGCACGCCAGCCCGAAGCGGGCGCCCTCTTCGTCGGCGAAATTCACCACGCCGAGCGGACGGGATGGCCGGAATCCCTTGTCGCGTAAGGCGTCGATCGCGCAGAACGCGCACACGACGCCGAGCGGTCCGTCGAACGCGCCGCCGTCGGGTACCGAGTCGAGGTGGCTGCCCGCGACGACCCCGGCGCCGTCGTCGGGCGAACCCCACCACGCCCACTGGTTTCCGGCCCGGTCGACGACGAGGTCCAGGCCCCGCGCGGCCGCGGCCGCCGCGAACCATTCGCGAAGCATCAGGTCCTCGTGCGTCCACGCGAAGCGCCGGTAGCCCCCGCTCGGGGCCCGGCCGATCCGCTCGAGCTCGGCCCACAGCGCGTCGAAACCCACGTCATCATCTCCCGAATCGCGCAACCTCTGGCAGCGTCAGCCTGCCAAAAGTTGCGCGATCCAGGGGCACGCGATCCAGGGACGGGATCAGCCGAGGCCCTGGCTGGACAACCACTCCTTGGCGACCTTGTCCGGATCCTGCTTGTCGCTCACGACCTTGCTCACCAGGCTGGCGAGCGTCTGCGTGTCGAGCTTCGCGGACACCGCGTTTGCGGCATCCGCCATCGTCTGAGTGAACTTCGCCTTGTCCACGAGCGGCACGACAGTCTGCGCCGCGAACATGCTCTTCGGATCCTCGAGCGAGACGAGTTGGTTGGCGGCGATGGCCGGGTCGGTGGAGAACACGTCGGCCGCGTTGACGGACCCGTTCTTGAGCGCGGTGACCGTGACGGTGCTGTTGCCCGCGCTCAGCGGGGTGAACGACTTGAACACGACACCGTAGACGGTCTTGAGCGCCGGGACGCCGTCAGCACGGGTCTGGAACTGCGCCGGGGCGCCGAGGGTCAGCTGACCGGCGACCGGGCACAGGTCAGCGATCGTCTTGAGATTGTGCTTCGACGCGGTCTGCTGGGTGACCGTTATCGTGTCGCTGTCCTGAGCCTGGGCGTAATTAAGGACGGCGAGCTTGGGCCCCCCCATCAGCTGCAGCGCCGCGTACACGTCCTGCGGCGTCTTCGCCGACGCGTACATGTCGAGGTAGGTCAAGATCGAGCCGCTGTACTCGGGCACGAAGCCGATCGAGCCGTCGTACAGCGCGGCGA
>JBKPQM010000190.1:0-14704 GCA_046734095.1 Actinomycetota bacterium
GCCCGGACGTTCGGGGTGAACGTGATCGAGTCCCCGAACGCGCTGCGTGACGACGGATGGCTGCGCGACAACCCGCAGGCGCGCGCCGACGACCTCCACTGGGCGCTGGAGAACGACGACGTGGCGGGCATCGTCTCGACGATCGGCGGCGACGACTCGATCCGCACGGTGCCGTATCTCGATCTCGACCTGATCCGCGCCCGCCCCAAGGTGTTCCTGGGCTTCTCCGACACGACCGTCCAGCACCTGGTGAACCGCAAGGCGGGAGTCGTCAGCTTCTACGGCCCCTCGCTCCTCGCGGGCTTCGCCGAGAACGGGGGCATTCCCCCGTACGTCGAAGCGGCTGTGCGGGCTGCGGTGTTCACCGCCGAGCCGTTCGGGCTCAGCGCCGCGCCTGAGTGGACGGAAGAGTTCCTGCACTGGGGCAACCCGGCGTTCCAGGAACGATGGCGACGCTGGTGGCCCAATCCGGGCTGGCAGTGGCTACAGGGCACCGACCCCGTGACCGGCGAGCTGGTCGGCGGCAATGCCGACACCCTCGAGATGGCCAAGGGCACGGAGATCTGGCCGCCGGCGGAGGCGTGGGACGGCGCGGTGTTCCTGATCGAGACCTCGGAGGAGGCACCGCCGCCGCAGACGGTCAAGCACTGGCTACGCGGGTACCTGGCTCTCGGCGTGCTGAGCCGGATCGGCGCCCTGCTGGTCGCCCGGCCCGACGGGTATACGCAGGCGCAAACCTTCCAGCTCTGGGACATCGTGCAGGCAGTACTCGCCGAGGCCGGACGGGCCGATCTTCCGGTCGTGGCCAACGTCGACTACGGGCACACGTCTCCGCTCGGAGTGCTGCCGCTCGGGTGCCGGGCCCGCGTCGATCCCACTCGCCGTACGATCGCGGTGGTCGAGCCCGGGGTCGCTTAGGCAAAGTCGGCGGCGTCGAGGCGCAGTTCGCGCAGGATGTCGAACAGCCGCTTCAGGTCCGGCTCATCCAGCGCGGACAGCCCGAACCGGGCCTCGTTGAGAACCGCCGTCGCTGCGTCGGCCACGCGCCGGCCCTCGTCGGTGATCACGGCGAGGGTCCCGCGCCCGTCGCGGGGATTGGGTTCACGCCGCACCAGGCCGGCGGCTTCGAGCCGGTCGACCACGTTCGTCACCGAGGTGGCGTGCACCTGCAGGCGCTCGCCGATCTTCGACAGCGGCAGCGAGCCGCGTTGGGAGAAGGTCAACAGCACCAACGCCTCATAACGACTGAACGTGATGCCGTACGGCCGCAGAAGTGCGTCCAGTTCGGCGATGAGAATCTGCTGCGCTCGCATGATCGACGTGATGGCCCGCATCGCCGCGTAGACGTCGTCGGGCTCGTCAGGCCAATGCTTCGCCCACAGCTCACCGGCCCGATCGACCGGGTCGAACGGCAGGGGCGTCGGCATTAACGCAGCGTAACGGGCGGCGCTGATCCGGCCCAAGAATCGCGTAGCCTCTGCGGCGTGACCCACACCCTCGACCTGCTTGATCTCGACGCCGACCTGCGCGACGAGGATCGCCTGCTGCGCGACACGGTGCGCAAGTTCGCCGACGACCGGTTGCGCCCGCATATCCGCGACTGGTACGAGGAGGGCACGTTGCCCGCCCGCGAGCTCGCCCGGGAGTTCGGGTCGCTGGGCGTGCTCGGCATGCACCTGCACGGCTACGGCTGCGCCGGCGCGACGGCCACGCAGTACGGCATCGCGTGCGCGGAGGTGGAGGCCGTCGATTCGGGGCTGCGTTCGCTGGTCAGCGTCCAGGGCTCCCTTGCCATGAACGCCATCCATGCGTTCGGCAGTGAGGAACACAAGCAGCGCTGGCTGCCGGCGATGGCCCTCGGCGAGGCCGTCGGATGCTTCGGCCTCACCGAGCCGGACTCGGGCTCAGATCCCGCTGCGATGCGCACCCGGGCCAGCCGCGCCGGCTCCGACTGGGTGCTGCACGGCACCAAGATGTGGATCACGAACGGCTCGATCGCCGATGTCGCCGTGGTGTGGGCGCGGACCGAGGAGGGCATCCTGGGGTTTCTGGTCGAGCAAGGCACACCCGGGTTCACGACTCAGGACGTCCATCACAAGCTGTCGTTGCGCGCATCGATCACCAGTTCGCTGGCCTTCGACGAGGTTCGGGTGCCGGCGTCCGCGCAACTGCCCGCAGCGCAGGGCCTACGGGCGCCGCTGTCGTGCTTGACCGAGGCGCGCTACGGCATCGTCTGGGGCGTCACCGGCGCGGCCCGCGACGCGCTGGCGTCCACCATCGACTTCGCGACCAGCCGCACTCAGTTCGGCAAGCCGATCGGCGCATTCCAGCTGACACAACGCAAGCTGGCCGAGATGGGGGTGGCGCTGACCCAGGCCCGACTGACGGCCGAGCGACTCGGCGTCTTGAAGGACGGCGGGCGGATCACCCCAACCCAGGTCAGCTTCGGCAAGTTCGCCAACGTGCGGGCCGCGCTGGACATTTGCCGTGAAGCCCGCTCGATCCTCGGCGGTTCCGGCATCACCACCGAGTACCCGCCGCTGCGGCACGCGCTCAACCTCGAGACGGTCTACACCTACGAGGGCACGCACGAGGTCCACACCCTGGTCCTCGGTCAGGCCCTCACCGGCCTCGACGCCTTCCGGTGACCCCACGCGCCCAGCAATGAGCGCTCGGGGCTGTGGCAGCGATCAGCGACCGCCGGAAACGCAGCCACCGGGCGATGAGCGCTCGCGCGAGGAGCCCGACCCGCGCGCGCCCGATAGGGCGCTCGCGCTCGCGGCTGCGACTGGCCCCCCTGGGGGTCGGAAGCAGACGCGACCTGGGTCGGATTAGAAATGGACTGGAATCTGCGCTCGTGCGCGCGCAAGGGGCACGTCACCTACGCCGCCACTGAGCCCGAGTACCGCGCAAAGCTCGAGGCGTCGACGCCGCTGGGAGCGGCCTGGCGCTGCCTGCGATGCGGCAACTACGTGCTCGGCCTGCCGCGCGCTGAGGGCCCGGCCCGGAATGCCCCGGTGCTGCTGCGCGGCAAGGAGCTGCGCTCGGCGTTCATCTTGCGGCTGCTGGCCGTCGAGCGGTGGGTGCGCGGCCTGATCATCGCTTTGCTCGGCATCGGGGTGCTGCGCCTGGAGTCCACGCAGGTGAGCCTGCGCACGCTGTTCGACAAGGATCTGAGCGCCCTCAAGCCGTTCTTCGACCAGATCCACTTCGACGTGTCCGACTCGGCAACGGTCCGGGCGATACAGAACGTGCTCAATGCCAGACCCTCGACGCTGAACCTCGTCGCCGCTGGGCTGCTGGGCTACGGTGCGCTCCAGCTCGCCGAAGGCATCGGCCTGTGGTCGCTCAAGCGATGGGGCGAGTACCTCGCGGTCGTGGGCACCACGCTGTTCATCCCGCTCGAGGTGTACGAGATCGTCGAGAAGGTCACCTGGCTCAAGGTCACCGCGCTGGTGGTGAACGTCGCGGCGGTCCTCTACCTGCTGCTGTCGAAGCGGCTGTTCGGCATTCGAGGGGGCCGCCGCGCCTACGAGGCCGCCCGACACGAGGAGTCGCTCCTGGAGGTGGAGGCGGCCGCTATCCAGTGAGCGACGCGACCAACTCGTCAGCTGCGGTGTAGGGATCGAGCTCCCCGTCGACGACTCGTTTGGCCGATGCGTCCAGCGCGGTGGAGCCGTGTACGTCGGCGAACCGCGAGCGGACCTCGCCGACGGCGATCGCCTCGATCTCGGCCGCTGCGCGCTCTTGGCGGCGGCGGGCGTACTCGCCACTGCGCGCGAGCCAGTCGCGGTGCTTCGCGAGCGCCGCGAGCATGTCGTCGATGCCCTCGGCGCGGGACGCGACCGTCTTCACGATGGGTGGGCGCCACGCGCCCGGCGCCGAGTGTCGCCCGCCCAGCGAGAGCATGTACCGCAAGTCGCGGGCCACCTGGTCGGCGCCGTCGCGGTCGGCCTTGTTGACGACGAACACGTCGGCGATCTCGAGGATGCCGGCCTTCGCCGCCTGGATCCCGTCGCCCATCCCGGGCGCGAGCAGCACCGCCGTGGTATCGGCCAGCGAGGCGACCTCCACCTCGGCCTGTCCGACCCCGACCGTCTCGATCAGGACGACGTCGCACCCGGCGGCATCGAGCACGCGCAGCGCCTGCGGTACCGCGGCCGAGAGCCCACCGAGATGGCCGCGGGACGCCATCGAGCGGATGAACACGCCCTCGTCGGTGGCATGGTCCTGCATGCGGACGCGATCGCCCAGCAGCGCCCCGCCCGAGAATGGCGAAGACGGGTCGACGGCCAGCACGCCGACGCGCTTGCCGTCCTCACGCAGGGCCGTCACGAGCGCCGAGGTGGTGGTCGACTTGCCCACTCCGGGCGAGCCGGTCAACCCGACCACCTGAGACGTGCCGGTGAACGGGACCAGCGCGGCGGCGATCTGGCGCAGAAGCGGCGAGTCGTTCTCAACGAGCGAGATCAGCCGGGCTACCGCGCGCGGCTCTGCTTTACGAGTCCGCTCGACCAGGTCCCCGACATCGTCGGTCCGGCGGGTGGTCGTCATGACCCACAGGCTTGATCGTCTCTGGCCGAGCCGCGGGATTTGCCAGCGCGGGCAGAAACGATCAAGCTGAGCCTCATGCCGGGACGTGCAGGAGCAGGGCGTCGCCCTGTCCCCCGCCACCGCAGAGGGCGGCCACGCCCGTGCCACCACCGCGGCGACGAAGTTCCATGACGAGGGTGAGTGCGATCCGCGCGCCGGACATGCCGAGCGGGTGGCCCAGCGCGATCGCCCCGCCGTTGACATTGACGATGTCCGGGCTCACCCCGAGGTCCTTCATCGACTGGAGGCCGACCGACGCGAAGGCCTCGTTGATCTCGATCAGGTCGAGGTCGCCGATCGACAAGCCCGCCTTGCGCAGCGCGTCGTTGATCGCGTTGGACGGCTGCGACTGCAGCGAGTTGTCGGGGCCGGCGACGTTCCCGTGGGCTCCGATCTCGGCGATCCACGACAGGCCGAGCTCTTGTGCCTTGGCCTTGCTCATGACGACCACGGCCGCCGCGCCGTCGGATATCTGCGACGACGAGCCGGCGGTGATCGTGCCGTCTCGGCTGAACGCCGGCTTCAGCTTGGCCAGCCCCTCCGCGGTGGTATCGGCTCGCACGCCCTCGTCCTCGCGGACCTCGATCGGGTCGCCCTTGCGCTGTGGGATGAGCACGGGGGTGATCTCTTCGTCGAAAATGCCGTTCTTCTGCGCGAGGGCGGCCCGCTGGTGGGATCGGGCGGCGAACTCGTCCTGCTCCTCGCGGGTCAGCCCGAGGCGCGCGTTGACCCGATCGGTCGACTCACCCATCGGGATGTGGTCGAAGATGTCGGTGAGCCCGTCGTAGGCCATCGAATCGAGCATCTCGATCGAGCCGTACTTGTAGCCGCTGCGCGACTTCGGCAGCAGGTGGGGCGCGTTGGTCATCGACTCCTGGCCGCCGGCCACGACGATGTCGAACTCCCCGGCGCGTATCAGCTGGTCGGCCAGCGCGATGGCGTCCAATCCCGACAAGCACACCTTGTTGATCGTGATGGACGGCACCGAGAGCGGGATGCCCGCCCGGTATGCTGCCTGGCGAGCCGGAATCTGCCCGGCGCCGGCCTGCAGCACCTGGCCCATGATCACGTACTGCACCTGGTCAGGTGCGATCCCCGAGCGCTCGAGCGCCGCCTTGATGGCGATGCCGCCGAGGTCCGCGCCGGAGAAGTCCTTGAGCGAGCCGAGTAGCCGACCCATCGGGGTGCGCGCGCCATTGACGATCACTGAGCCAGCCATGGGAACCTCCTGCGTTGACTGTATCTACCGTGCCGCTTTTCGCCGATGTGAACAAGCGCACGCCAGGCTCGCCGAAAGCGCTTGGCAGGCGCCACGATGGCGTGATGAGCGAGCAGCACAGCGTCGAGCACGTGCGCGACGTGCCAGCGGCGCTGTTCGGCAAGATCGACCACGTCGGCATCGCCGTGCCCGATCTGGACGCGGCGATCGCCTTCTATCGAGACGCGTTCGGCCTGGTCTGTATCCACGACGAGGTGAACGAGGAACAGGGCGTGCGCGAGGCGATGCTGGCCGTCGGCGACGGCGAGACGCGCATCCAGTTGCTCGCACCACTCTCAGACACCTCGACGATCGCCAAGTTCCTCGACCGGAGCGGCCCGGGGATACAGCAACTGGCTTACACCGTCGAGGACATCGACTCGGTCAGCGCCGACCTGCGAGCAAAGGGGCTGCGCCTGATCTATGCGCAGCCGCGGCCCGGCACGGCAGGCAGCCGGGTGAACTTCATCCATCCCAAGGACGCCGGCGGTGTCTTGGTCGAGCTCGTCGAGCCCGCTAGGGTTACCCGTCAGTAACACGGTGTGGAGGCCGACGTGGACGACATCCGCAACGCGATCTTGACCGACCGGCTCGACGCCCTGGCCGACCTGCCGGTGCCGCCCACCTACTCGGGCGTTGTCGTCCGGGCCGACGAGATCGGAATGTTCGACGGGTTGGCCACCAAGGAGAAGGACCCGCGCAAGAGCTTGCATGTGCAAGACGTCCCCACGCCGGAAGTCGGTCCGGGGGAGGCACTCGTCGCTGTCATGGCCTCCGCGGTCAACTACAACACAGTGTGGACGTCGATCTTCGAGCCGCTGCCGACTTTCGAGTTCCTGCGCCGGTACGGCAAGTCGTCCGAGCTGGCCCGCAAGCACGATCAGCCGTATCACGTCGTCGGTTCGGATCTCGCCGGAGTCGTGCTGCGTACCGGGCCGGGTGTGACGAGATGGCGCGCCGGGGACGAGGTCGTCGCCCACTGCCTGTCCGTCGAACTCGAGGATCCGCAGGGCCACGACGACACGATGATGGATCCACAGCAGCGCATCTGGGGCTTCGAGACGAATTTCGGCGGCCTGGCCGAGCTCTCACTCGTCAAGGCGAACCAGTTGATGCCCAAGGCACCACATCTGACCTGGGAGGAGGCCGCCTGCCCCGGACTGGTCAACTCCACCGCGTACCGCCAGCTCGTCTCGCATCACGGTGCCGACATGAAGCAGGGCGACGTCGTCCTGGTCTGGGGCGCTTCGGGCGGCCTCGGTGGCTACGCGACGCAGTACGCGCTCAACGGCGGCGCGGTCCCCGTGTGCGTCGTCTCGTCGCCGGAAAAGGCGGACCTGTGCCGTTCCTTGGGCGCCGAGTTGATCATCGACCGCACCGCCGACGGTTATGAGTTCTGGAAGAACGGCGAGCAGCAGCCGAGCGAATGGAAGCGGCTCGGCCGGAACATCCGGAGGCTGACCGGCGGCGATGACCCCGACATCGTCTTCGAGCACCCTGGTCGGGAGACGTTCGGGGCGAGCGTGTATGTGGCTCGCCGCGGCGGCACCATCGTCACCTGCGCGTCCACGTCGGGCTACTGGCACGAGTACGACAACCGTTATCTCTGGATGACGCTCAAGCGCATTGTCGGATCGCACTTCGCCAACTATCGCGAGTCGTGGGAGGCGAATCGGTTGATCGCGCGGGCGGCGATCTATCCGACGCTGTCCCGCGCATACCCGCTGGCGGAAACCGGCCAGGCGACGTACGACGTCCACCGCAATCTGCACCAGGGCAAGGTCGGCGTGCTCTGCCTGGCCCCGCGCGAAGGCCTCGGGGTGCGCGATCCTGATCTTCGGACGAAGCACGCGGAGGAGATCAACCGATTCCGCGATCGGTGACGACCGGCTTGGGCCCGGTCGGGGCGGAGTGAGACGATCGGGCGTATGCCTTCGGAGAATCACTCGGATGCATTGCCGATCCTCGCCGAACGTGGGTTCGACACCGCCATGCGCGGTTATGACCGACGTCAGGTGGACGAATACGTAGCCAACCTCGATGACGAAGTTCGCGCCTCGACAGCTGATCGCGACGCCGCTCTGGCCCGCAGCGCCGATCTGGCGGCGCAGTTGGCCAGCGCTCAGGCGCAGATCGAGTCGATCAGACGTCAGCTGCGCAAGGCGACCGAGCAGGTCACCACTGACAACGTCGACGCCCGGGTGCGCGAAATGCTCGACTCGGCGGCGGTCGAGGCCTCGAAGCTGCGCGCTGAGACCGACGAGTACGTGCTGAACACCCGCCGCGCGGCCGACGAGTCCGCGGAGCGCATTCGGGCTAGTGCGCGATTCGAGTCCGAGCAGATCCTGGCTCAGGCCACGCAGCGCCATGCGGAGGCGGACGAGATGTTCCGAATGCGCATCGCGGAGGTCGAGCGCCATCGCACGGACGTGTCGGCTCAGCTCGAGGCGGATCTGGCCCGCGTTCGCGACGAGGAAGACCAGCTCACGACCGAAGCGCACGCCGCCCGCGAGCGGCTCGACGCCGAGGCGCTGGCTGAGCGAATCCAGCGGGACGAGGAGTTCCAGGCCCGGCGGGGCCGGCAGGAGGCCGAGCTCGAGCAACAGCTACACACTGCGCAGGAAGATTTCGAGATCGCGTTGCGCTTGCGCCGCACCGAGGAGGCGCACCGGTCCGCGGAGCAGATGGCCGCGGCCGAGCGTGACGCCGAGGAGGAGCGGGCTCGGACTCGGTCGCACGTCCACGCACTTGTGGCCGACGCGCAGGCCGAGGTCGAGCAGCTGCGCACCCGGCGCGACGAGACGCACTCCGCTCTGCGCGAGCTGCAGCACCGGCTGGCCCGGCTGCTGGACGATACGGCGACCGGGACGCCGCTCCCAGCGCCTGGACCGGCGGCGGCCGATATCCCGGCCGCGCCGGTCGATCCCTCCTCGCCGCCGGTCGATGATCCGCCGGGAAAGCATGCGGAGCTGGCCCCGCCACTCGCCGACCCGCCGACGCTGGACTCGGAGCTGGCCCCGCCACCCGCCGATCCCCCGGCACCGGACGCAGCAGCGGCGCCACCCTTCGATGAGCCATCGTCGGCGCCGCCGGAGCCCTCTGCCGGGCCAACCGGGCAGCCCCCGCGACCCGGCGCCCGGCCACAGCGGCCGGGTACGGCGCGCAGGCGCCGGCACGGCCGGCGCGGCTGATCAGTCGCTGTTGCCGAAGTAGATCGCGGCCATATCGTCATCGGCGTGTCCGCGTGCCGCGGCGCGACGCAGCTGCTGACCGAGGAGCTCGATGAGCGCTGGGTCGAAGCCGGCATCGCGGCCGGCCTGAATCATCAGCCCGGCGTCCTTGACCGCGCCGGCCACGGCGAAGCTCGGCGAGTAGTCGCCGGACAGCATCGCGGCCGCCTTGACATGCAGGTACGGAGTGTCGCTCAGCGTGCCGGAAACCGTGTCGAGGAACAGCTGCGGATCGACGCCGAGGTGCTCGGCCAGCCGGATCGACGTAGCGGCCGAGCCGGTGATTCCCAGCACCCACGAATTGGCGACCAGCTTGAGCGCACTTGCCTGGCCGACCTCGTCCAACCAGCACGACAGCGTGCCCAGCGGCGCGAAGATCGGCTCGCACGGCGGCCGCAGCTCCGCCGGCCCGGCCGCGAGGATCTTCAACTTGCCGTCCTGGGCCGGCTGGCGGGTGCCGAGGACGGGCGCATCGACGAACCGCAGTCCGGCGGCCTTGGCCGCCTCTGCCAGCCGCGCGCACCCCGCCACGCCCACGGTGCTCATTTGCACCCAGATCGCGTCCGGGCTCACCGCCGTGAAGGCGCCGCTGTCGCTCATCGCGGCCAGGACCGAATCGGCGTCGTTGAGCATGGTGATCACCACGTCGGCACCGTCCACCGCGTGGACCGGCGACTCAGCGACCGTGGCCCCGTGCTCGGCGAGCGGTGCGGCCTTGGCGGCGGTCCGATTCCAAACTCGCACCGGGAAACCGGCCCGCAGCAGGCGACGGGACATGGCCTGGCCCATGATCCCTGTCCCGAGGAATGCGACAGCAGGTGCAGCGGTCATGTCCGCAGCCTATTAGCGCACGGGTGAGCGACGATCGCGCGCCGACCAGCACGACGTGTGCCAGTGTCGGCGATCTGAGGCTTCGGCGTCATGAGCGGGCCACACCACCACGTGCGGCGTACCGGCGCGGATCAATTGGTCGCAGCCGGGGCAGCGGTACTGCTTGTCCGATCCGGTGACGGCCCGCACGATGTACTCTTCGCCGCGCCAAACGTCGCGGCGCTCGACGCCACCGCTGGGACGTGCCAGCGCCCGCTCGACGCGACGGCGGTTGTGCCGCGGCATCAGGTGTAGTCGCGGAAGCCCTTGCCGGTCTTGCGCCCCAGGCGCCCGGCCGTCACCAGATGTTCGAGCAGCGGTGCCGGCGCATAGCCGGGCTCGCGGAACTCCTGATACAGGATGCGCTGGATGGCCAGTGAGACGTCCAGGCCGACCACGTCCAGCAGCTCGAACGGCCCCATCGGGTAGCCGCAGCCGACCTTCATGGCCGCGTCGATGTCGTCGGCGGTCGCGTAGTGCGCCTCGAGCATCTTCACGGCGTCGTTCAGGTACGGGAACAGCAGCGCGTTGGCGACAAAGCCCGCCCGGTCACCGCATCGCACCGGACGCTTGCCGATCTTGCCAGCGACGTCGAGCGCGGTGGCCTCGACATCCGGTGCGGTGGAGACGGTGTGCACCACCTCGACCAGCTTCATCACCGGGGCCGGGTTGAAGAAGTGCATCCCGACAACGTCGCCCGGGCGTGACGTGGCCGCTGCGCACTCGATCACCGGCAGGCTGGACGTCGTCGTGGCCAGCACCGTCCCTGGCGCGCAGATCTCGTCCAGGTTGGAGAACAGCGCCTGCTTGACGGTGAGGTCCTCGACGACGGCCTCCATGACGAGTTGGACGCCCGACAAGTCATCCAGGCGCGTCGTGCCGGAGATACGGGCGAGCGCCGCTGTCCGATCGGCGTCGTCGAGCTTGCCGCGCTGCACCGCCTTCTCCAGCGAACGCTCGATCGCGGCGCGTACCGAGGCCACCTTCTCGGCCGAACGCGCGACGAAGACCACGTCGTAGCCGGCTTTGGCGAAGACCTCGGCTATGCCAGTGGCCATCGTGCCTGATCCGACGACCCCGACTCGTTCGACCGGACGGGCCCGGCCGATCGCATCCGGGTTCGGCGCCGACGCGTCCGCGACGACGTTCGGCGAGTCGGGCGCATCGTACGTGTAGAAACCCCGGCCGGACTTCCGACCCAGCAGCCCGGCGGTGATCATCTGCTTGAAGATCGGCGTCGGCGCGTGCAGCCGGTCACGCGTCTGCTTGTACATCGTGTCGAGAATCTCGTACGACGTGTCCAGACCGATCAGATCGAGCAGCGCCAACGGGCCCATCGGCAATCCACAGCCGAGCTTCATAGCAGCGTCGATGTCCTCGCGGCTGGCATAGCGCGACTCGTACAGCGAGGCAGCATGATTGAGGTAACCGAATAGCAGCGCGTTGGCGATGAATCCGGCCCGGTCGCCGATCGTCACGTCCACCTTGCCGAGCTTCTGCGCGAACGCCTCGACATCGTCGACGACATCCTGCTCGGTGACGACCGTGCGAACGACCTCGACGAGCTTCATCACGGGAGCGGGGTTGAAGAAGTGCAGGCCGACGACCTTGCCGGGCCGGCCGGTCGCGACGGCGATCTCGGTGACCGACAAGGACGAGGTGTTGGTGGCGAGGATCGCTTCGGGATGGCAGATCTTGTCGAGCTGCGTGAAGATCTGCCGCTTCAGGTCGAGATGCTCAGGCACCGCCTCGACGACCAGGTCGGCCTCGGCGAGTGCGTCCAGACTCGTGCCGAAGCTGATGCGTTCGAGCAGTTGCTGCTGCTCGGCTTCGGTGAGCTTGCTGCGCGCGACGGCACGGCCGGTCGAATGCTCGACGTGGCCGCGCCCGCGCGCCAAGGCCGCATCGTCGACCTCGATCGCGATGACTGCGAGGCCGGTGCGCGCGAACACTTCGGCAATGCCCGCGCCCATCGTGCCGAGCCCGACGACGCCGACCTGCTGGAACTCCCTCGCCATGCTCATGGAGACTAGTGTCCCGTGCTCATGACATCCGTCGCTCAGCGTCCCCAGCGCGCCTGGACGACTCGCTTGAGCCGGGCTACATCACGCGGGGTGCGCCGGAACGTGAGCGCCCTGATCGTCGGTGCGAAGCGCTGGTGCGTGACGGCGCGGGGCCAGGCGAACTCGCGCAAGCCGTCCGGGCCGTGGATGCGACCGAACCCGGAGTTTCGTAATCCGCCCCAGGGAAGTCCTGGCACCGCGGCGTAGGTGAGCGCCGAGTTGATGCTGACCATGCCGCACGAGAGCCGGTCGGCGATCTGGTCGCCCTGCTTGGCACTGAACACGGCGCCCCCCAAACCGTAGGGGCTGGCGTTGGCGCGTTCGATCGCCTCGTCCACGTCGCGGACCCGGGTGATCGTCAGCGTCGGGCCGAACGTTTCCTCCTGCACCGCGGCCGAGTCCTCGGGCACATCGACCAGTACGACAGGTTGCACGTAGGGCGGCTGCACCGAGTCGGGTCCGCCCACCACCGCGCGTCCGCCGCGGGCGAGCGCGTCGTCGATGTGCCGGCGCACGACGTCGATCTGGGCCGGCATCGTCATGGGGCCGTAGTGGGTTCCCCCGTGGATGAGGCGCGCCGCGCGGCTTACCCGCGCCACGAAGTCCTCGTACACGGATGAGACGACGTACACGCGCTCGACGCCGGCGCACGTCTGCCCGGCGTTGGACATCCCGCCCCACACCGTTGCGTCGACGGCGGCATCGAGGTCGGCGTCTCCGGCGACGATCAGCGCGTCCTTGCCGCCGCACTCGATCAGCACCGGAGTGAGGGTGCCGGCGCAGCTGGCCATGACCGTCTTTCCGGTGGCCGCCGATCCGGTGAAGGCCAGCTTGTCGACCCCGGCCCGGCAAAGCGCGGCGCCGGTGTCGCCGGAGCCGGTCACGAGCTGGAACACCGGCTGCTCCGGGACCACCGATGCGAACGACTCGGCCAGCCACGCTCCCACGGCCGGCGTGTACTCGCTGGGCTTGAACACGACGGCGTTACCGGCGGCGAGCGCATAACTGATCGAACCCAGCGGCGTGTGCACCGGGTAGTTCCACGGGCCGATCACGCCGATCACGCCGTACGGCACGTACGTCGTGGACGCCGTCTGGTTTATCGCCAGCATGCCGGGCGCCACCCGGTGGCGGCCGAGTACCCGAGCCGCGTTCGCGGCCGCCCAGCTGAGGTGCTCGGCCGCGAGGACGACTTCGCTGATTGCGTCGCCGACGGGCTTGCCGTTCTCGCGGTGCACCAAATCGGCGAGTTCGTCGATGCGCTGCACCAGCTGCGTACGCCACGCCCGCAGCCGCCCGCGCCGCCCGGCATATCCGAGGTCGCCCCACCACGCCGCGGCGCCGCGTGCCCGTTCGACGGCCGCGTTCACATCCTCGGCGGTGTGCACCGGGAAGGTGCCGACGACATCGCCCGTTGCGGGGTTCCGCGAGTCGAACTTCTCGGTCATGGGCTCACCGTACTGGCGGGTAACCCGCCGGGCCATGCCCGCGGGAATCGGCCGTCAGAACAGCGTGTCCTCGCGGACGATCCCGCGCAGGCTGTCGTAGTCGAGGACGACGCATTCGATGCCGCGGTCAGCCGCCAGCACGCGCGCCTGCGCCTTGATCTCCTGGGCGGCGAACACGCCCCGAACGGGCGCCAGCAGCGGGTCGCGGTTGAGCAGCTGCAGGTAGCGAGTCAGCTGCTCCACCCCGTCAATCTCGCCGCGGCGCTTGATCTCGACGGCGACGACTGCTCCGTGGGGGTCGCGGGCCAGGATGTCGACCGGGCCGATGGCCGTCGGGTACTCACGCCGCACCAGCCGATACCCCTCGCCGAGGGTATGTATGTGCACGGCGAGCAGGCGCTGCAGCTCGGCCTCGACGCCGTCCTTGACCAATCCGGGATCGACGCCGAGCTCGTGCGACGAATCGTGCATCACCTCGTCGATCGTGATGATCAGCGCTTCGCCGGCCTTGTTCGTCACGGTCCATACGCCCTCGCGCTCGGCGAGCGTGCACGGCGGGCTCATCCAATTCAGCGGCTTGTACGAGCCGCCGTCCGAGTGCACGAGTACCGAGCCGTCGGCCTTCATCACCAGCAAGCGGATGGCCATCGGCAGATGCGCGGTGAGCCGCCCGACGTAATCGACCGAGCAGCGAGCGATGACCAGGCGCACACAACCTCCCGCCCGATGTGGGCGACCGGGACTGCTTTCCCGCCAGCACGCAATTTCGTGATGCTCGCGCACCGGCAGACTACCGTCTCGGGCATGACTATCCGTCGCATCGGGCTCGTCGTCCATGAGGGCAAAGCGGTGGCTCGCGACGCCGGACAGGCCGTCCGCGAATGGGGCCAGGCGCACGGCATCCCGGTCATGAGCGTGGACGTGTGGCACGAGGGCAACGGCGCGCAGCGCCGCCACTCGCACGAGGAGGCGGCGGACGCCGGTTACCCCGACCTGATCGTGACTATCGGTGGCGACGGCACGCTGCTGCGCGGCGCCCGTATCGCCGCCGTGACCGACGCCGCCGTTCTCGGCGTCGACGTCGGGCGGGTTGGGTTTCTGACCGAGGTGGGGGTCGACGACCTGACGCAAGCACTCGACGCCGTTCATGAGAACACGGCCATCATCGAGGAGCGCATGACGCTGAACATGCGCGCCTCGCGTCCGATGGAGATCCCCTCCGGCATCGAGGCCTTGCTCCGG
>JBKPQM010000191.1:0-8113 GCA_046734095.1 Actinomycetota bacterium
GTAGGACGGCCAGAGCGCGGCGAGGCTGTGCCACAGGTGCCGGGTGTCGTCCGGCGGGTGGATCTCGAGCACGAGCAGAGTGACCGCGATGGCGATGACCGCGTCGCTGAACGCGACTACTCGCGCCGGATCGCGCTCGACGCCGAACGGCGTCGACGTTTCTTGTCCGCGAGCGGGTTCTGTCATCGCCCAAGCGTGAGACATCGCCGGGACTGTACGCGGAGTCGGGCGGCGTGTCACCCGACGAGGCAGGGGAGGCTGGACATCGCCAGCAATTGGTGAGCAGGGATGGCTGGCGTTCGCTGGGGATCGCGGCGCGCGGATCATCACGGGCAACCGGGTACGCCCCACGGCGGGAGCGTTCTAGCGGCGCTGCGTCTGGCTCAGAGGTCGAGCACCGTATCGCCAGTCGGCCGAGAACAGCAGATCAGGGCGCTTCCCTCGGCGGGATCATCGACCGGGTCCGGGGCGTAGCTGACCGCTCCGGACATCAGGTTCGTCTCGCAGGTGTGGCATACGCCGGTACGACATGACCAGCGCACCGGCACATCGCACGCCTCGGCCAGCTCGAGCAGACTGGCGTAGCCCGCCCCCCAGCGAACGGTCAGGCCGCTGCGCGCGAACCCGACCTGCGGTCCCTCACCTGGGGCGCCCGAAGGCGGATGCGGCGGCCGGGCCGCCGCGGCCGCGATACCCGGCGTCTGCGCCGGCGCGGCACCGAAGATCTCGGTGTGGACACGATCGATGCCGATCCCGGCCAGCGCGGCCGACGCGTCCGCCATGAACGCGGACGGACCGCAGAGATACGCTTCGGCGCCGCGTGGCAGGTCCAGGGCGGCGAGGACGGTGGCCGATAGCCGCCCTGCCGTCTGGTAGTCGCGTCCTTCGACATCCTCCGGCCGTGGGCGGCTGTAGCAGATGTGCCGGCGCCCGTTGATCAACTGGGCCAGCAGCGCGCGCGACTCGACGGCGAACGGCTCCTCGGCCCGATTGCGGGCGCCATGTAGCCACCAGATATCGCGGCCCGATCGGGTGTCGGCCAGGGCATGCAGCATGGCCAGCACGGGGGTCGCGCCGACGCCCGCGCTGATCAACAGGAGGGGTGAATCGCCCGGCTGCAGAACGAACGTGCCGCGTGGTGCCGCGACCTCGAGCGCGTCGCCCGTGTGCACGTGAGTGTGCACGTACTGGCTCCCGGCGCCGTGCGGTTCCTGTTTGACACTTATCCGATAGGTATCGGCGCCCGGCTCACCGGACAACGAGTAGCTGCGCAGCAGTGGCTGCGCTGCATCGCCCACTATCAGCCGCAGGGTGAGGAACTGGCCCGGCAGAGCCGGCGGCACGGCTGCTCCCTTCGGATCGGCCAGGTAGACCGAGACCACCGATGCGCTCTCCCGCTCGATCGCGGTCACCGCCAGCGGGCGGAATCCGGGCCAGGCCGGCGGCGGGCTCACCGCGGTCAGGCCCGCGTTGCCCCTCACTCCGCCCGGCGCATCGGCTTGGCCGAGCAGCGCCTGAAACGAGGTCCGCCACCCGTCTGGCAGGGCAGGGATCCGCAGCGCCCGCGCCACCTGCTCACGGGTATGCCCCGGCAGATACAGCAGCGCGTCGGTCTCCGCGACCGTCATGCGCTCCGGCCCTGAGGCGATCTTGACGATGTCATTCCCGGCCTCTACCGCGCCTTCGTGCAGCACCCGCAGATAGAACCCGGGCCGGTGATGGGACACCAGCAGGGCGGGGATCTGCGGGTCGTCCATCCTGATGCCCACCCGGTAGCAAGTGACCCGCGGTTGGGTCACCTCGAAGACCGCTTCCCCGATCCGGTACCGGTCGCCGATGCACACCTGGTCGTCGGCCAGGCCCGCGACGGTGAAGTTCTCCCCGAATTGCCCGTAGGTGAAGTCGTCACGCCCGAGGTGCTCCTGCCAGTACCGGTAGGACTCGATCTGGTACACGAACACCGCCCGGTGCTCCCCGCCGTGCCCCGCCAGATCGCCCTGCCCGTCACCGTCGATGTTCAGCCGCCGCACCATCCGCCGGCCGTCCACCGGCTGCTTCCACACCCCGGTGTGCACCGTCCGGCCGTGCCAGGCCACGTCCTTCGGCAAGCCCACATTCACCGACAACAAGCGCCCGCTCCGCCGATCCATGATCACCAGTTGCGCTCCTTGCCACTGCCGGCCACTCGAGATGACCAGTTCCGAGGGCTGGCCTCTCATGTCTGGAGCAGTCTCGTACACCAGGGCCAAGACCAACAGCAGTGACGAACAACACCCGGCAACCGGTGCTGAGCATGTCCGCCATGCCGGGGCTGAGACCGCCGGGTTCGGCGAGGCTTCGCACTGGTGATCTTGCCGGGATAGGGCGCGAGTAGAAGGAGACGAGTGTCGTGATGCCGCAGGCCACTGCCTACCGCCCGACCGTCGAGGCCTCGTCCTGATGCACTTGGTTGCCGTCGGGCCGGTGCGCGCGTTACTCGGGGTTGGGAATATCGCGGTGGCGATCGACCGGTAGCCAGGACGCGCGCACGGTCGGCAGGATGGCTGTAAATCGGCGCTCGCGCAGGCAGCCGGCCCAAACACCCGCCCCGTAGGCCGCCTCTTGGGCGAGGTTGGGGCTGGCGAGCAGCGCGGCGACCACCGCCCGTCGCCACCAGCTACCTCGGGCTGCCGCGGCGAGGGCGGCCGGAGCGGCGAACTGCCGGCACCAACGCCCAGTGCCGCACCACGTCTGCCAGGCGCCGCCGGCCATGGCGCCGACCAGCCCGTCGGTCGGGATATCTCGGGCGTGCAACCGGTTCGCCAGCAGGCGCGTCGAGAGAGCGAAAGCGGCCGTCGCGACAACCGGGCGGCGCGCAGCGAGAGCGCCCACGGTAACGGCCAGTCCGGGCTGAAGCACGAGAGGCGCAAGTGCGCCGGGATGCCGTCGGGAGAGCGGGGCAGCCGTCGTGCCGTAGTGGAACCGGCGCCGCAGTCGCGCCGCGAGCGTCATTGGCCGGGCGTGAGCTACGTGGACGGATGGGTCGTAGCGGACCCGCCAGTCGGCCTCGATCAGTCGCCACACCATATCTACGTCCTCGCCGTACCGCAGCGTATGGTCGAAACCGTTGCCGAGCGCGCCACGTCGCACGACCAATGCGGCCGTGGGCACGTATGCCACCCGGGTCAGCGGTGCGACCCGGGCCGGATGGTCACCGATGTCCAGCGGTGACCGCCCGGATCCGCACTCGACGATGCGCGGTGCGACGGCCGCGACCCATGGGTCCGCGAAGTGGCCGCCGAGTGCGCTGATCCAGCCGGGCGGCGGGACACAATCGCTGTCCAGGAACGCGACGTACTCGGTGCGGATCACGCCGAGCGCGGTGTTGCGCGCCGGACCGGGTCCGCCGTTCACGTTGCGGCGGAGCAAGGTAGCGCCGTGCTTGACGCAGACGCGTGTGACGGCGGCCGGGTCGATCGAGCCGTCGTCGACGACCACGACGGGGTAGTCGTTCCTGGCGGCGGCTAGGCAGCGGTTCAGCTCGGCGGCTCGATCCCGCACCGGTATCACGACCGTCGCGTCCAACGCAGCAGGCTCCGGCCGCGGATGGGCCAGGCCAGTGTCGGTCAGTCGGCGGGCCAACAACGCGCCCGCTGCCGTGCGAACCGGGCCGCTCCGGAACTCGGCCAGCGCTCGCACGCCGGCGCTCGACAACCGCAGCACCCGCGCCGGGGAGCCGCCGAAGAGCAGGTCGTCGGCGAGCCGCTTGACCGCGGGGTCAAGCTCGACCCGCAGGCCGAGCGGGTAGCTCATATCGGCCGGGCCCGGTCGACCGGAACCGTAGCTGCGCCGGGAACCAGCTTTACTCGAGCCATTCCCGCACGCTCGCGATCAGGTCAGCAGCCAGGCTGTCGAGTATGCGAACCCCTTCGGCAGCGGACGCACCGGCCGGATCGCCCAGCACGCCGTTGCCGCTCACGCCGCGCACCGTCCCTTCGCGCAGCAGCGGCATCAGTGCCTCGATCGGCCGGGTGTCGCCGGCGGCCGCGCGGTCGAGCCCGACCCGATCGGGTGCTAGTGCGAGCTGCAACGACGTCTCGGTGCGGCCGGCGTGCGGGTCACCCTCGATCCGCGGGACCCAGGCCCGGACGTCGCGCGACTCACTTCGCAGCCGGCGCACGGCCCGCTGCACCGGTGCCGCGTTGCCGCCGTGGGTCGAGACGAGCAGCATCCGGCCGAAGGTGAGCAGAGCGGAGCGGCCCAGCTCGACGAGCAACACCTCCAGCGCATCCTGTCCAATGGACAATGTGCCGGGGAAGCCGGCGTGTTCACCACTCGAACCGTAGGCGAGGGCCGGGGCGACCAGGACGTCTGGCCGGGCGGCGCCGAGACGAGAGCACAGTGCCACGGCAACGTCGGTGTCCGTCGACAGCGGCAGGTGCGGGCCGTGCTGCTCGGTCGATCCGACCGGGACGGCAAGCATGGCGGCCGGGTCGACGTCCGGCCAGGCCAGGGAGCCGAGGTCAGGCACCGAGCGTCCGGGCGAACCCGGGCGGCACAAGGACGTCCCCGCGGTTCAGGTCATGCACCGATGCCCGGCCTAGGCCGAGCAGCGCGGAGTCGATGCCGCCGCGCATGATATCCAGCACGTTCTCGACGCCGGCTTGCCCGTTCGCGGCCAGTCCCCATAGGTAGGAACGCCCGATCATCACCGCGCGGGCGCCGAGCGCCAGCGCCTTCACCACGTCGCTGCCCCGCCGCACGCCCCCGTCGAGCAGCACCTCGACCTGGTCGCCCACCGCGTCGGCGACGACGGGCAGGCAACGAATCGACGCCGGCGTGCCGTCCAGGTTGTTGCCGCCGTGATTGGAGACCGAGATAGCGTCGACCCCAATCGCGACGGCCCGCTTGGCATCGTCGACGCGACTGATTCCCTTGAGCAGCATGCGCCCGTCCCACTGCTGGCGTAGCCACTCCACGTCCTCCCAGCGCGGCGGCGGCGTCGCCATCCACTCGCCGTACGCGCCGAAGAACGTCGGAGCCGACTGGCCCGGCAGCGCCATGTTGGGCACGGTGAGGTCCGGCAGGTGACCGGTGCGCCCGAACGCGGCCAGCCACCGGGGCCGGCGCACCGCCTGTGGTGCAAACCGCGCCATCGTGCGAAGGTCCAGGCGCTCCGGGATGACCGGGCTCCCCCAATCCCGGCCGTGCGAGAACGACCAGTCCAAGGTGACCATCAGCCCGGCGACGCCCGCGGCCCAAGCCCGATCCATACGCTGGCGTATCGCGTCTCGTGTCCCGCACCAGTACAGCTGGAAGAACGTCTTCGGGTTCGCCGCCACCACTGCCTCAACCGGCTTGCTGGCGAACGAGCTCAGCCCCATCGCCGTGCCCCTCGCCGCGGCTGCGCGGGCAACAGCCAGCTCGCCGTCCGGGTGAACCGCCTGCACCCCGGTCGGCGACATGATCACTGGGAGAGAGATGTTCTCGCCCAGCACGGTGGTCGCGAGGTCGCGCTGCGGTGCCAGGTCGGCGACATGCGGCGCGAAGCCCAACTCGCCGTACGCTCCAACGTTGTCGTCGATCGTCAGGCCCCGCTCGGAGCCCGCGACGAGCGCGCCGTATACCGACTTCGGCAGCCGACGCTTGGCGCGGCGTTGCGCCTCAGCGACGCTCTCGAACCACGGGTTCATGGACACTCACTTCTTAGGGGGTTTCATCGCACATCCGGCGTCCGATCGTCACCGGGACTCGCCGGTGCGAGTGGTCGCCGATAGGGCGAGGCGCGAGGGATGTGTCCACTGTGGACAGTGCGCCCTCGCCGTGGCCTCGGACGCATTCCGGGTCAGGCCCGGCGAGCGGCAGACCGGTGAAGAACTTCGCCGCCATACAGCCGCCCCGGCACGCATCGAACGCTCCGCACGACTCGCAGGCTCCGCCGGTCTGCGCGCGGCGCAGCTCAGCGAACAGCTCTGATTCGCGCCATACGTTCGCGAAGCCCGAGGGCTTGACGTTTCCCGCACGGAAGCGTTCGTGAATCGCGAACGGGCACGCGTAGACGTCTCCCACGGGGTCGATGAGACAGACCACCCGTCCGGCGCCGCACAGGTTCAGCCCAGGCAGTGGCTCGCCGTAGCCGGCGAGATGGAAGAACGAGTCACCGGTGAGCACGTGTTCGCCTCGGGCGAGCAGCCAGTCGTACAGCGCCCGCTGCTGTGCGGCAGTGGGATGCAGCTGCGGCCACACATCGGCTCCACGTCCGGACGGGCGCAGGCGGGTCAGCCGCAACTGGGCACCGTGGCGGTCGGCGATCGCCTTGAAGTCGTCCAGCTGGCCGGCATTCTGCCGAGTGACCACTACCGAGATCTTGAAATTCCGCATGCCGGCCGAGGCAAGATTCGCCATCGCCCGCATGGCCGTCTGGTACGAACCGGGGCCGCGGATCGCGTCGTTGACCGCCGCCGTGGCGCCGTCGAGTGACACCTGCACATCCACGTAGTCGTTGCCCGCGAGCCGGTTCGCGATCGACCGAGTGATCTTGACGCCGTTCGTGGAGAACTTGACCCCCACGTGGTGAGCGGTGGCGTAGTCGACGAGCTCCCAGAAGTCGGGGCGGACTGTGGGTTCGCCGCCACCGATGTTGACGTAGAACACCTGCATGCGTTCCAGTTCGTCGATCACGGCCCGGCACTCGGCAGTGCTCAGTTCGCGTGGATCACGCCGGCCGGACGAGGACAGGCAATGCACGCAGGAGAGGTTGCAGGCGTACGTCAGTTCCCACGTCAGGCAGATCGGCGCGTCCAGCCCATACTGGAACTCGTCGACCAAACGCCTCACGGCGTCTGCTCCACGATCATCCGCGACGCGGCCAGGCTGCTCAGCGCGAGCCGGTATGCGGGTAGCTCAGCGGCCGGGACGGCCGCCCGGGCACATGCGGCCCGCGCGCTCGGCGCCTCGTCCAGCGCGTTCACCACGTCGAGCAGCGTGCGGCTCTTCAGGAACGAGAGTCGCCTGGTGCCGAAGTGGTACAGCAGCGCGCCGAACCGCTCCGGCCGCACCGAGACCTGCGGATGCAGCTGCCACGGCGCGTCCAGGTCGAAAGCTCCCTCAGTAGACACCGCACATGCCGTCGATCGAGACCTCCTCAACCAGGACGTCCTCGACGAGAACCTCGGCGTCCTCGCCGTGCTCTTCCACGGTGGTGGTCAGCTCGTCATCCATGCCGTCGCACGTTAACGTCACTCAGTGACGAAATCAAGAGCGTAGGGCAGACTGTCGCCGTGACAACAACGCTGCGCCGTGGCCGGCCGCCAGGAACCAGTCGCCGCCAACTGGAGCTCATCGCGCTGCGCCTGTTCACCGAGCGAGGCTTCCACGAGACGACGATCGACCAGATCACCGCCGAGGCCGGTGTCAGCCGGCGCACCTTCTTTCGCTACTTCAACTCGAAGGCGGATCTGCTGTGGGCGGAGTTCGACAGCGAGGTCGAAACGATCCGCCGTTTGCTTGCCCAGGCGCCCGCCGATCGGCCAATGATGGACGCGATCCGCGACGCCGTCGTCCACGCGAACCACTACCACGCCGAGGACGTCCCCGAACTGCGGACCCGATACAAACTGATCAGCTCCGTCGCGGATCTGCAGGCCAGCGCCGCCGTGCACTACGACGCCTGGGAGCGCGCCATCAGCGAGTTCGCCGCCGAGCGCTTGCGCCAGCCGCCGGATTCGCTCTACCCACTCGCTGTCGGACGAGCCACGCTGGCCACGTCCCGCGCCGCCTACGACCGCTGGGTTGCCCGCGCGGACACCGACCTCACCCTCTACCTCGACGCCGCATTGCACGCCCTGACTGACGGATTCGCACCAGAAGCGTTGCGCCGACCTCGGCTGCCTCGCAACGCTCGCTAGCCTCGAGGCGCGGCCGGGCAGTGGGATGCGGCGCGAGTTCCCGTCCACAGATCAAGATGGTGAAGTGGCTGTCGCAGACGCCGCTTCGGCCTCTTGATCACATGCGGCGTCGAGCGACCGGCGATCCTTCGCGCCGGGTCACCGCATGCGCGAATTCATGCAGATTTGACGGCCGTCGAGCTGGGTGCAGTCGCCGGGACGGACTTGGGTCGCCACGACGTGATAAG